>CAZZAD010000037.1:0-17839 GCA_964652055.1 uncultured Burkholderiaceae bacterium
AAACTCACTGCAACTGCAAAAAACAAGATACAAGGGTTAGGGTGGGGATGGGGTGTGCGTGTACGAAGCGGGCTGTATCTACAACCCCCGCCCTGAAAACCGCAGCAACTACTTCGCAGCTGCCTCGGGCTCCTTGAATTTCCCGCCCGACTTATTGCCCATAAACGCCACCGCGCGGGCGACTTCAATCTTGTCCAGGCTGCTGTTGCCGCCCTTGGGAGGCATGGCCTTGAACCCATCGGTTGCACGTTTGACCAGAGTGTCAAAACCCTGCGCGATGCGCGGCGCCCACGCCCCCGCATCGCCTACCTTGGGCGAACCCGCAATGCCTGCACCGTGACAGCCCGCACAGCTGGCGTTGTAAACCGCCTCCCCCGACTGCAACGCTTTTGCGCCACCGGCCGCAGCCACATCAAGCTGGCCCACCGGAGCCAAACGCTTGGCCACCGCCTCAGCCTGCTGTGCCGCGCCGCCTGAATCTGAACTTCCGCCCGCCGCATACGTGGCCAACAACATAATGACTACGATAGGCACCACAAAGGCAAGCACAACAATAGTGATGAGTTGACGAGGCGTTTTGATGGGCGAAGCGTGCTGGTCAGCCGACATGGGAACTCCATAAAGGTCTTGGAAAAGCGCAGCCGCAGAGCGTGGCAAGCGCGGCAAAGGGCGCGCAGTATATCTATCAAAGACGGGTGGACTGGGCGCTTCCCATGGACTATCACTAAAGGACCAATTTATGGCTGCACGCTTGAAACGCACGGTTGCTCCGGTGTCTCCCGGAGAAATGCTGAACGAAGAATTCCTAAAACCCTTGGGCCTGACCAAGTACCGGTTGGCCAAAGACATCGGTGTGCCGCCGCAGCGCATTGGCGACATCGTGGCGGGCAAACGCTCCATTACCGCGGATACCGACTTGCGTTTGTGCCGCTACTTTGGCCTGAGCGAAGGATGGTGGCTTCGGGGCCAGGCCAATTACGACACGGCCTTGGCGCGCCAAGCCATGGGCAAGGAGCTGGCACGTATTCCCCTGTGCCCCTTGCTTGCAATGACCTGAGTTTCTGTTCGTTCAAGGCGGGCATTGAAGGCGATTAATGCTTTGTGCGGTGTTGGACGCCCGCGTCACGAGTGCGTATCCTTCGCGCGCTCTGATTGTTGTTAGTAACGCATCAGCGCCCGTAGCTCAGCTGGATAGAGTACTGGCCTCCGAAGCCAGGGGTCGTGGGTTCGAATCCCGCCGGGCGCGCCATCAATTCAACTGCACGTGTCGGCGTAAACCAGTCGTGTACGGCCCGATGAAAAGCAAATGGTGCGTGGGTCGGCATCGTCGTACTTCACCACCAAACGCCCCAGCACCAACCCGTCGTTGCCCGGCTTTCTGGAAAAGCCCACGTTGTTGTAACTCACCACTTCATCCAAACCTGGGCCCACCGCATCAATCGAAATGCCGGCATCCGTGGCCGAAAACACCTGTAGCACCTGTTCGTCAGTGTCAAACACGCCATCATCGTCTGCGTCCACAAACACGCGCCACCCCGCAGTCCATTGGCCCGGTACCAGAGGCGCGACCGCCACGCGATCACCGCGCTTGAGTGCTTCACTGCGCGCCAGCGTAAAAGCCAGATTCAGATCGTTAGTCGCCATCACCAAACGCTGCCGGTTGATCATGGCGCCAAACGACGGAACCGTGACAGCCGCCAACATGCCCACAATCGACAGCGTGACCAACATCTCAAGCAAGGTAAAACCACGTGAAGCAGCAACGCGCATAGCAGAACGTCCTGAAAAAGGATTGGAAAAGGAGGGGCCCAAAATGCCGGGCCAGCTTAATACCACCGCCTCATCCATTAAGGCTAGCCCCAGCCGACGAACGGCCGTCTGTCGGCACATCCCAGCCTACAAAGCCCTATGTCCGTGCCAATTTTTCCCGCCCCCTAAATAATCCGCCGCAACCCAAGGCCCACGCCATGCCCACTGACTCTTCTGCTCACCGCTTACCCGCATCAGGATTCACCCTGATCGAGCTTCTGGTCGTGATGACCATTTCGGCAATTCTTTTGGCGGTGGGTGTTCCGATGTTTACTAGCTCTATAGCTAGGGGGCATGCAACAAGCGCCGCAAACTCGATACTGGCAGGTATAGAGCTGGCCAGATCCGAGGCTGTGCGACGCGGCGCCACCATCACTGTGTGCCGAGTGCTTGACCCCTCGGTTGCGCTTCCAGTTTGCAGTAATGCTATTAGTGGCACCTTTGACGTGGGTGATTGGGCGGCGGGCTGGGTGATATTTGTGGATGGTGGTGTAATTGGAACGTTTGAGGCTGGAGAACAAATCATTCGCGTTGAGCCCGCATTTGTGCCTACGGGTGCTCGCGCACAAATTATGGGTAACCCCGCGCCGGTAGGGCCAATAAGCTTTCGAAATGACGGCCTGTCAGTTGCGGGCGGCGCGGCGTTTACTGTGACTTACCCACAAACTGCATTGGGCGCAGCGGATGCAACGCGTAACGTAAACATGACAGTGATGGGGCAGGTAGCGGTGACGCCATGAGCACGACGCTTAAATTTCACAGACAAGATAGGCAACGCGGTTCCTCGCTAATCGAGGTGCTGATCTCACTGGCTTTGGTTGCTGTCACCATGCTCGGTCTGTTGGGCCTGCAGCTGCGGACTATGGGTTTGCAGAAAGATTCATTTGATCGCCGCAATGCGGCTTTGATTGCGTCCGATTTCGGGGAGCGAGTTGCGGCCAATTTTGCTGGCTTCAAAATTGACGTTGCTTACGATGACCTGGCTTTTGTTCCGGGCGACGCTGCACCGGCGATGCCCCAGTGTGGCGTGGGTAGTTGCCTTCCGGCAGCGATTGCAGCGCGCGACTGGCTGACACTAACGCAGGAAGTAAGTAATCGTTTGCCCGGGGGCTCAGTGTTTGTAGAAACGCCGGCCGAACTGGATTGGGTTGACATCACTATAGGTTGGATTGATTCCCATAAAACCGCTGATACAACGGTCGGAGGAGTCGTCGCTGTAGATACGACTTGCCCTGCGGTAATCACTGATGTTCGTTACCGGTGCTATGTCGCGAGGGTGTATCCATGATGCTCAACGTATTTGTTGTGCGTACCTCTTCGCAGCGTTCGATCTCTCAGCGCGGCAGGACGCTGATCGAGTTGTTGGTTTCGATTGCGCTGAGTCTCTTGATTTTGCTTGGGGTAGGTACTTTGTATTTGGGCTCTAGCCAAACGTCACGCGTGTCTAGCGGTTCGGCAACGGTCGAAGAAAATGGGCAGATTTTGCTTTCACTTATAGGCCGAGCGATTCGGCGGGCGGGGTACTCTGAGATTATCGGCACGCAGGCAGTACTAGGGGCGCGAGATAATTTCTTATACAGCGGCCCACATATTCGGGGGTGCACTGGCGGGCGATTTAATAACCCCGCAGCAGATGATTACAGCTGCATCGCGGACGCCGCGCGGGTCGGTGACACCGTGGCGGTCTGGTTTCAAGCGGATTCGCGGCTTGCATCGCCTCAATCCGATACCACAGACTGCTTGGGGGCAGCGGCGCCTCTGGTGAACGTCGCATCGTCACAGTTCGCAGGGGTGGTTGCGCAAATACCGTTGGTACGAAATATTTATTTTCTTGATGACGCCGGAAATTTCCAATGTTTAGGCAATGGAGGCGGTGGGGCGCAAACGCTTTCGAATAACGTGCTGGATTTTCGTGTTTACTACGGGTTCGATGATGTCAGTTATGCCAGCCCCACGGGCGTAACTGAGCGACCGAATGCTGGTTCCATCCGAACTGCCGCAGAAGTTTCTTCCCTGCCCAACGTTGGAAGTTTGTCTCCCTGGGAGTTTGTGGTTTCAACGCACGTTTGTTTGTTATTGCGGACTCAAGAAGGTGGACTAAGTGCTGCAGATGGCACGGTAGTAGCGAGAGAATTTAGACCATGCCCAGCGGATACCGCTGAGGCGGCAAGCGGTGCTCCGCTGGCAGCGCAGCCGGCGGATGGCGCACTGCGCCGGGCTTATGTACAAGTGTTTACGGTGCGGTCACGCTCAACGCCTAATGCTGCTGCGCCTTAGGGGGACATATGAAACGCACAGAAAATCAATATTCGTTCAGACGTCAGTCTCCTCACAAGACAAAGTCGGGAGGGATAGTGTTGCCTGTTGTGTTGGTTATGTTGGTACTCATGACCACGGCTGTGCTTTTTATGATGAAACGTTCAACACTGGACGAGCGGCTCGCGGGAAATGTGCGCGCAATTGTTACTACAGAAACTACTGCCAACCATATTCTTCGGTATTGCGAGCTTGTGCTATGGCACTTCCCGCCCGGGGTGTCTGCAACTCCTCCGCCTTTAGTTGTTGCGCCGTCTTCGGGAGGTACAGCGGCTTGGCAGAGCGCGGCGAACTGGGCGCCTGCCAACACTATTGCGTTTCCGGCAACCGAGCTGGGGGCTGGAGTAACTGCCGCAAGATGCCTCATCGAGGACGCATCTGCGGAATTGGATGTTCTAGTGGCAGACGGTATGGATCCCGCTGTGGACTGGAGAAAGTATCGAATTACGGCCGAGGCTGTGGGCGCATCGGACGTATTAAGTCTTGCGCCCGTGGCGCGCGCACAAAGCGAAGTGCGGATGTGGGTTAATTAGCGCAACGTACTAGAGTAGTCATTGTGAGTTTTGGAGGTTTACCATGAAACCAATCGGTGAAGTAATGCAGGCGCACCATGAGCAGACAAGGTTGCGCCAGGGGCTCAGGCAGGTTGCGCGATGGTTATTAGGGCCTATTGCATTGGCCATCATCATTCAGCCAGCAGCTTTTGCGGCGCCTTCATCGAGTCAGCTCACCCAGATTCCCATGTTCATGGAGTCATCTGCGCCTTCGAACGTAATGTTTCTTATGGATGATTCCCAATCCATGATGCAGATGCAGTTGCCGACGCCGCCTGGGATTACCCCATCGTCCTATAGCGGAAGCATCGCCTTTACGCTGAATCGCGCCAATTCTATTACTGGCGCGTCAACGATAAATCACGGCACACATACCAGTAGAGCCCGTTGGATTCTGAAGTCCGCCACACTTAATCCAGCCTATTACAACCCGGCGATTCGGTATTTGCCGTGGAAAAATGATGGCATAGGAATGTCGGAATCCAATATCGATTGGGACAAAAATACTGGGAACACCTTAACCATCGATAGCGATGGTTTTAGGCGCGGCAAGACGCTACACGATCCACGCTTTGCTGGGCCAAACTACACGACGTCTAGTGCGGCTACTTTGGCCCCGATTGTTCCGGCGGGTCGTTCTGGTGCCAATGCCTTGGCGGAGGATACTATCGGGGGTGATCAAAGCTGGTTTAGTGGAGCGAGTTCTGGTGGGTTTCAGCAGGACATATTTTCCCGCCCCATGGTAAAAACCACTCAATCGACTTATTGTCCAACCTACGATAATAGTGCCTCCATTGTGAGTGATCCTCCCGCATATTGTTCAAGCGGGGCGACGCCTCCAACAACAGAATATGCGTCTGCGCTGTGTCCGACGGGATACTCTGGCACTTGGTCTACGGTTAATCCCGGGCAGACTTCATGTCCTGCGGCCACAGAAACTGGCTTCATTTTGAGAAGTCCTAATACTAGGGCTGCGTGCAGCTCTGGAACTTTGGTTGCCGGTGTGTGTTGCCCTTCCGGCAACATAGTTGATCCTGGGGCTACAAATGTACCATGTGCCGTCGGGGTTAACTGCCCCTGCGCGGGCAGCCTGCTTCCCACGGGGGTGGTTAATAATTGCCCCACGGGGCAAAGTTGTCCGGTAGTTGAACGATGGGTTACTCAGCCGAATGTGCCCGTGATCGCACATTATTTTCGATTTGAGGGGAATAATACTGCTGTCGACAAGGCAGATCCGACGAAATACAAATTTGTTGAGATTGAGAGATACGATAACGATGATGCTAATGGGTCGACGACATTAGTTTCAAGTACGCAGCTATTTCAGATTAGAACTGCTGACGGGTTAGCGGTGGATGTCGCGGACGCAACTGTTCGCGACGACTGCAATGCAGTTGTTAGTGGGAAAAAAGCATGTACTTGGGCGCAGGAAGCTCAGAATTTTGCGAATTGGTATACGTATTATCGCAACCGCTTATTTTCTGCGATTGGTGTGACTGCGGAAGCTCTGTCCGAACTGACTGCCTTGAACATGCTCGACAGTTTGAGGTTGGGGTATGGTTCAATTAATTACTTCAATGGAGGGAGAGATCCCTATGCGCCCTATGCGGGTAACGGAGCTTCCACTCTAAATCCGTGGAACTTTTCAGTTACTGCGACGACCGCACGCACAGTGTCCGATGTGGATGCTTCGAGCGAAAGTGGGTTCGTGTCCAATCAGGGGACTCTGGTCCGTGGCGTACGTCCTTTTAGGGCGGGGACGGCAGAGCGTCAGCAGGTATTTAATTGGTTGTTTAGTTTGCGCGCAGTGGGTGCCACCCCCAATCGCGAGGCGCTTGATTCAGTAGGTCGATATTTTTCGCGCAAAGATTCATTGGGGCCATGGGCAGAGACTCCGGGAATAGTTAACAGCCAGCCAGTTGACCAACACGCTTCATGTCGGCGGAGTTACGCCATTTTGGTGACAGACGGCGAGTGGACTCGAACCGCTGGGGGGGTTCAGCCGTTATTGGAAAATCGGGCGTCACCGCCTGCCTGGGTGTCGAGCCAAGCCTCGTCTACACCGTTAAATGCATCTTCGGATTTGAGTAATCCGGTTATTAACAACGGCGTGGGCCCTGCTGCTGGAAAAAGTTTCCCCCCTGTTACTGGGCAACCCCAGTTTGCCACGGTTACCGGAAGTCCTACGGGTACTTTGTCTGACGTGGCTTACTACTGGTGGAGCCGCGATTTGCGGCCTGATGTGTTCAATGCAATTAAGCCGCAGCTAGAGACGTCGACCCCCCCCGTTGATGCAGACAAGAGGAATGAATCTTTTTGGCAGAACGTTACGCCATACATTGTTGGTTTTGGTTTGAATGCAAGTATGGACTTGCCAGCGACTCGTGCCGCGATCGTCAATCAGACGGCTGTTACTTGGCCTAGCGTAGACGGCGATGCCCTCAAAATTAGGGACGACCAGTGCGTGGGTGTGAATGACGTAAATGGCAAATTTAGCGGCTGCGGGCGCGTGAACGATACATTCCGTGCAGCGCGCGTGGCGCGCGGCGACTTTTTTGCAGCCACGGACATTAAGGCACTTGCAGAGAAGGTTTCCAAGGCATTTGCAGAGATTGGCGAGGTCAATGGGTCGGCTAGTGGTGTGGCGGGAAGATCGTCATCGTTAGCTGCGGGAGATAGATTATTTCTTGCCAATTTCACGACGGGACGCTGGTCGGGGAGTCTTGCGGCTTACGACGCCATCAGTTGGTTTGATGCTATTAAGGCTTCAGATCCACCGCCTACGCCGCTTTGGAATGCAAACTTTCCCTTGTGGAGCAGTCGTAACGTGATGACGTCGGTGGGACCCGGAGGCGGTAGCGCTGGCGGACGCCGCTTACAGAATATTTCTGACTTGCTGCCTGAGGCGCCTACACAGGCGGCAGCGCTTAGTAACGATAACAATCTGCTGCATTACATACTGGGCGATCAGTCGCGCGAACCGCCCAATTTAGGTGCTATTTATCGTGAACGCGCATCGTTGTTGGGAGATATTATTAACTCAACTCCCTTATATTCCAAGTCGCAAGATTTTAACTATGCGCGGGGTTCTGGCCCAAAGGCTGCACAGACCTATAGCTCTACGGCGCAATACAAGGCTTTTGTCAGTGCCAATGCGAGTGCTCGAAGGGCAGCGTTGTATGTAGGTGCCAATGATGGGATGTTGCACTCCTTTGCGGCGGATAGTGGGCAGGAGTTATTTGCCTACATCCCGCGCGGCGTTTACCCTTACCTTGCGCAGTTGGCGTCTCCGAGTTATCCGCACCGTTATTTTGTAGACGGACCGGTCGTTGAGGGGCATGTGATCTTCAGTACCAACGCCTGGAAGTCGGTGGTTGTGGGTTTGGGCGGAGCCGGGACGAAATCTGTTTTTGCGCTTGACGTTTCTGCTCCAGATTCGTTCTCGGCTAGCAACGTAATGTGGGATCGCATGGCCGGCGAGGGATCGGCGGGTGATTCGCCTTCTACGGCTTATCAAGACATCGGCAACATATTGACTCCCGGCGTTGTCGGCAGTGCCAAAGACGGGAAGTGGTATTACTTTGTTGGCAATGGAGTGGAGAGTGAAAGCGACAAGGCGCGGCTGTTGATGTTCAACATGCAAACCGGTGACCTGATATCGCTTGCGCCTGCTGTTGATGATGATGGAGGCCCCAATCTATCTGGGGCAGTGACCGGGCGCCTGAATGGACTTGGCGGCGTTGCCCCTGTTTACGACGCTGATCGTAACGTCGTGGCGATCTATGCCGGGGATCGTTTGGGGCGGATGTGGAAATTCGATTTGGCCAAGAAGTCAGACGGTTCCCCCATTACTTCAACGGGCGAACTGGCTGCGGTTCGGGGTAAAAAATTGTTTACGGCCACAGACAGCAGCAGTAATAGACAGCCTATTACCGCGGCGCCTCGCCTGATGCCACATCCGTTCGGTGGGCGTTATGTCATTTTTGGTACTGGTAAGTTCTACGATAGTGCCGACAAGTTGGAGGCAAGTGTTCAATCTGTGTACGCCCTCTGGGAGCGAGATACTTCACTTGTGACTCCCGTGGATATTGGGGGGCGTGCGGCTTTAGAGCAATTGACGCTTCAGCCACCTTCTGGAACCCCAGAGTTCCGGTCTATCAGTGGTGTGAGCAACATCAATTTTGGTGGTACTACTCCCGATGCTGGGTGGTACTTTGACTTGAGCGTGAGTGGTGCTGCTACCGGGGAACGCATTATTACTCGACCGGTGGATGATGGATACGGCTACGCGGAAGTAACCTCGTATGAGCCCCTTGCTCAGGGGGATCCATGTCGTGGCGGTGGGAACTCTTATTTCTATCGCCTAGATATAGCAGGGACTTTTCGCCGACTGGCATTTAGCGGGCGTAATGTCGCGGATGTTGGAGCGCCGATTGCGCCTACGTTTGCACCGGTGGCATCACTCAGGAAGCAGGCGCCCAATGTGGGTACGCCGGGCACCTTTGATCCGAAAGATATTTTCAAGCGGCCGCCGCCGCCATCACCAGGCGACTGCCCGCCTGGATTTAATAACCCTATTACGGCAACACCTGAGGTGGTTCCTGTAAAGGCCTGTGGAATTCCGTCGCTCAGGGCCTGGCGTGAACTACCTCGCGGCTCGAGGTAAGTTGTGGAGAGGAGAGTCATGCGACCAATATTTGTTGGAAATGCTGTTCGCCGGCGCAAGCCTGTCGTCCGACGAAGCGGGTTCACTCTGATGGAAGTTCTGATCGTCATGACCATTTTGGGAATCCTGGCCGCCATTGCAATTCCTAACTATTCGGAATACATCCAGCGAGGCCACCGCTCAGACGCCAAGGCTTTGCTGCTTCAGGCGGCGCAGTGGCAGGAGCGCATTCGTACAGAGACCAACGCCTATGCGAATGCGTTGCCTGCTGGATTGACCGCCGTTCCGGCGACTGGCACGGCGCGCTACAACGTTTCTGTTGCGATCGCTGGTGGCGGATATACCTTGACGGCTGCACCTACCGGTGCTTCAACGGGTGATCCCTGCGGTAGCTTCACGCTAACCGGAACCGGGGTGCGCGGCCTAACGGGCGCAACGCGCACCGTGGCGGAGTGCTGGGGGCGCTAGCGGTCTAGCCATGTCGTTTGGCTTCAGGCCCGCCTCGGCGGGCCTTTTGCTATCTTGCCTCGATGCTTTCTTCTACAGCACCAACGTCGGCTATGCCGACCCCGACCGAAATCACCCTGCACACCGCCTCGCGGGTGTTGGAGATTGCCTTCGATGACGGCAAGTCCTTCCGCCTGCCATTCGAGTTTCTGCGCGTGTATTCGCCCTCGGCGGAGGTGCGCGGGCATGGGGCTGGGCAAGCCACGTTGCAGGTAGGTAAACGCGACGTGACCATTACACAGTTGCAGGCCGTGGGGCACTACGCGGTGCAGCCGGTGTTTTCCGATGGGCACAGCTCGGGCCTTTACTCCTGGACTTATCTCTATGACTTGGGATTGCGACAGGAGGTGCTTTGGGCCGATTACTTGCGCGCGTTGCAGGCCGCGGGTGCGAGCCGTGATGCGGCGGCGACGTCTTCTGCCGCGCAGACTCCCTGTGCTTCGCAGGGTTGCGCACACTAAAAAAGCTATTTCATGACCGAAAAACAAACTGACTTCGGCTTTGCCGAGGTGCCTGAATCTGAGAAGGCGCAGCGCGTGGCGGGGGTGTTCACGTCGGTGGCGGGCCGTTATGACGTGATGAACGATCTGATGTCCGCGGGCCTGCATCGCGTCTGGAAAAACTTTGCCATTGGTCAGGCGCAAGTGCGGCCGGGCATGAAGGTGCTGGATATTGCGGGCGGCACGGGCGATTTGGCGCGTGCTTTTGCCCCCAAGGTGCAGCCGGGGGGGCAGGTGTGGCTCACGGATATCAACGCCGCCATGCTGGCTGCGGGGCGTGACCGTCTGCTGGATGCGGGCATTGAAGTTCCTACCGCGCAATGCGACGCCGAACAGTTGCCCTTTGCCGCCGATACGTTTGATGTGGTGACGGTGGCTTTTGGCCTGCGCAACATGACGCACAAGGAACAGGCGCTTGCCGAAATGCAGCGCGTGCTGGTGCCCGGCGGGCGGTTACTGGTGCTGGAGTTCTCGCACATCTGGGCGCCGCTGTCGCGCGCTTACGATGCGTACTCGTTCAATGTGTTGCCGTGGTTGGGGCAGCGCATTGCGGGCGATGCGGACAGCTATCGCTATCTGGCTGAATCCATCCGGCGTTTTCCCTCGCAGCAGGAACTGGCCTGCATGATGGAGGGCGTAGGGTTTGGGCATGTGCAGTGGTTCAATCTCACCGCAGGCATTTGTGCCCTGCATGTGGGTGAAAAACTTTGAAGTTGAGAGGAAACAAATGAGCAAGATTTTTCTGAGTGTGTTGGTGGGCCTTCTGGCCGTGACATTTACGTTGGACGCGGAGGCGCAGCGGCGCCTGGGGGGTGGTCGCACCGTGGGGCGTCAGGCGCCGCAGGTGCAAAAAACTCAGACGGCACCTCAAGCTGCACCCACGACACCTGCGCAGCAAGCCGCGACCTCGCCTGCGCAATCCGCCGCGCAGCCCGCGGCCGCAGCTCGGCCCGCAGCTGCGACTAACGCCGCAGGCGCAGCCACAGCTGCGCGCAGTCCTATGAAGAATCTTTTGATCGGTGCCGCGGCAGGCTTGGGTCTGATGGCGCTGGCGTCCTGGTTGGGGTTTGGTGAGGGCATGGCCACGGTGATGCTGTTTTTGTTGGTGGGTGCGGTGGTGGTGATGTTGGTGGGTTACGTCCTGCGGCGCAGAAGCGGCCTGCAGCCCGCCTTGCAGGGCGTGGGGGGTGTCCGGTCTCCCATGCCGCATGTTTCGCAACGCGCGGAGCGCATAGAGCCTGTGCCGCTGCCGCTACCGGTTGAGAACGCCATGGGGGCTACGACCTCCGGTATGCGGCCCGGCTCGGCCATGGATCACTTCATGCGTGATGGCGCGGTCAACCCGCTTATTCCCTGGGGTGTGCCGGACGATTTTGATACCAAGGGTTTTCTGGCTCAGGCGCGCGCTTACTTCAGCAAGTTGCAGTCGGCCTGGCACAGCGGTGATCTGGATGCGTTGTCGGACTTCGCCACCAATGACATGTTCATTGCGTTGACGCATGAATTACATGCCCGTGTTGCAGCGCCTCAGTCCACCGAGGTGGTGACGCTGGAAGCACGACTGCTGGGCATTGAAACCAGCGCCACCGAGCATCTGGCCAGCGTGCGTTTCACGGGCACGTTGCGTATTGATGGCGAGGAAGAAAAAGTGGATGAGGCGTGGAACCTGGCCAAGCCGGTGGACGGTAAGACCGGTTGGCTGTTGGCGGGGATACAGCAGATTGAGGGTTGATCAGGGTGGGGCTATGGCAAGCACGTCGTATCGGTGCGCACATGCCCTCTCCCCTTCAAGGGGAGGTTGGTATCGAGTTCCCTCCCCTTCAAGGGGAGGGCTAGGGTGGGGATGGGGTACGTTGCGAAGGAAAATTTGCCCCATACAACCCCATCCCCATCCCCACCCCCACCCCCACCCCCACCCTCCCCTTGAAGGGGAGGGAGTAAACGCTGCACTTGGCGAGGTACGGACTTGCGTAGGCAGGCACGTGCATTTCGGGGCGCAAGCCACGTTAGTCGGTCGCCATGTTTGAACAATTCACCAGCCAAACCGCCATCGCACTGCTCAACCGCTGGCTCGCGCGCGAAGTGTGGGCGCGCGAAAAGCTGGCGCCGTTTGCCGGTCGGGTAGCGCGGCTCGAGTTGCCTCCCTTTGCGGTGGTGTTTGCCGTAGCGCCTGAGGGCACGCTGATGGCACCGGTGGCGCAGGCCCAACCCGACGTGACCTTGACGGCTGACACGGCGGCCCTGCCCTCGTTGCTGGTCGATTCCAAGGCCCTGCTGCGCAACGTCAAGTTGCAGGGCGACGCGGAGTTCGCACAGGCCCTGGGCTTTGTGCTGCAAAACCTCAAGCCCGAACCCGAAGAAGATCTGGCGCCCTGGATTGGTGATGCTGCTGCAGTGCGGGTTGTGAGTTGGGCGCGCGCCGCGTTTGCGCAGGCGCTCAATGCCGGCCAGCGCCTGTCTACAGCTGCAGCCGACTATCTGGTGGCGGAAAACCCCGTGCTCGCCTCGCGGCAAGACGTGGATGCCTTCGTGCATGAGGTAAATGAATTGCGCGACGCCACCGAGCGCGTGGCGGCACGTGTCCAGCAGATGAATGCGCCTGTCGAGTCCGTCGATACGCATCCATCGACCCGAGCCAAAAAACACTGATGCGTCTACTGCGTTTGTTCAAGATCGTTGCAACGGTCTATCGCTTTGGGCTGGGCGAGATGGTGTTGGCGCGCATTGAGCGGCGTGGACTGCGCGCGTTGCTGCGGCCCCTGGTGTTGGGCCGGCATTCTGATGAACCTCTGGCAGTGCGCTTGCGGCGCGCACTGGAAGCGTTGGGGCCGCTGTTTGTGAAGTTCGGCCAGATGCTCTCGACACGGCGCGATTTGTTGCCCGATGATTTTGCAAACGAACTGGCGCGCTTGCAGGATCAGGTGCCGCCCTTTGATTCCGCGCTGGCGGTGCGCGAGATTGAGCGCGGCCTGGGCCGCAAGCTCGACGACGTGTTTGCCACGTTTGAGCACACGCCTATTGCCAGCGCGTCTATCGCCCAGGTGCACTTCGCCACCTTGAAGACGGGCCCGCATGCGGGGCGCGAAGTGGCCGTCAAAGTGCTGCGCCCCGGCATGTTGGAAATCATCGAGCGCGATCTGGCGCTCATGGAAGTGGCCGCTGCGCTCATGGAGCGTCTATGGGCTGATGGCCGTCGCCTGCGGCCGCGCGCCGTGGTGGCCGAGTTTGACAAGTATTTGCACGACGAGTTGGACCTCACGCGCGAGGCGGCCAATGCCTCGCAGCTGCGCCGCAACTTTCAGGACTCGCCCCTGTTGCACATCCCCGAGATGATTTGGGACTACTGCTCGGCCAATGTCATCGTCATGCAACGCATGTCGGGCATTCCGGTGAGTCAGGTTGATCGCCTGCGCGCTGCGGGCATCGACATCCGCAAACTGTCTGCCACCGCGGTGGAAGTGTTTTTCACGCAGGCCTTGCGCGACGGCTTCTTTCATGCCGATATGCACCCAGGCAACATTTTTGTGGGCGATACCGGTGCAGACAAAGGGTGCTGGATTGCGCTGGACTTTGGCATTGTGGGCACCCTGACCGAGGGCGATAAAAACTATCTGGCGCAAAACTTCCTGGCGTTTTTCAAGCGCGACTACCGCCGCGTGGCGCAGTTGCATCTGGAAAGTGGCTGGGTGCCCGCGGCCACGCGCGTCGATGAGCTCGAGGGCGCCATCCGCGCCGTGTGCGAACCTATCTTTGACCGGCCGCTCAAGGACATCAGCTTTTCCCAGGTGCTGCTGCGCCTGTTTGCCGCCAGCCGGCGCTTTAACGTGGAAATTCAGCCGCAACTCGTGTTGCTGCAGAAAACGTTGTTCAACATTGAAGGCCTGGGCCGGCAACTGGATCCTGAGCTGGATTTGTGGGTCACCGCCATGCCGTTCCTGGAGCGCTACATGCAGCGCCAGATGGGCCTGGAAGGGCTGGAGCAGCGCCTAAAGAGCGAGGCCGCGCAGTGGGCCGAATGGCTGCCGCAGGTGCCGCGTTTGGTACATCAGGCGCTGGTCGGGCTGCCGGTTCGTGATGCGCGGCTGCGCGCCGAGCTCAAACAGTTGCGCCTGAAGAGCGCGCGGCGCAACCGCTGGCTGCAGTTGGGCGTGGGCACCCTGGGGGTGTTGGTGCTGATGATGGCTTGGGTGTTCTTTGGGCTGCCGCTGCCGGGGCGGTGAAAAGGTTTACGCTCACGCGCTTTTCTTTCCCCTGCCTCAATAGGACGTGCAGTAACCCCCTCCCCTTCAAGGGGAGGGCAGGGGTGGGGATGGGCTTGTTCGGGGTGACTTTCACTTCGGTGCGTAGCCCATCCCCACCCTAACCCTCCCCTTGAAGGGGAGGGAACAAAAACCAACCTCCCCTTGAAGGGGAACTAGTCGCCTACTGAAGAAGGGGTAACCCACACCCTGCGTTTCATGCTGAACCATGACCCTGCCCGCCTTCATCGTCCTGTACCTGCTGATCTCCATCGGCATTGGCCTGTACGCGGCTACGCGCGTCAAGAACACCGCCGACTACGCCGTTGCGGGTCGTTCACTGCCGCTCATCATGGTGATCACCACCACCTTTGCCACCTGGTTTGGCTCGGAGACCGTGCTGGGCATTCCGTCCAAGTTCATCGGTGGCGGCATGCAAGCCACGGTGGAAGACCCCTTCGGCGCGGCGTTTTGCCTGATTTTTGTGGGCATGTTCTTCGCGGCCAAGCTCTACCGCATGAACCTCATCACCATTGGTGATTTTTATCGCCAACGTTATGGCAAGGGCGTAGAGATCTTCAGCTCGGGCGTCATCATGATTTCGTATCTGGGCTGGGTGGCTGCACAGGTCACGGCGCTGGGCCTGGTGTTCAACCTGATGTCCGCCGAAGCCATCTCGGTGGAAACCGGCATGGTCATTGGCATTGCAGTGGTGTTGGGCTACACGGTATTTGGCGGCATGTGGTCGGTGGCGCTCACGGACTTTGTGCAGATGCTCATCATCGTGGTGGGCCTCACGCTCATTGCCTGGTTTGCTGCGGACTTGGCCGGAGGGGCAGACAAAGTGGTGGCCTATGCGGCAGACCGGCACCTGTTCAACTTTCTGCCTGAGGCCACATGGCATGGGTGGCTCTTTTGGGTGTCTGCCGCCATCACGCTGATGATTGGTTCCATCCCGCAGCAGGACGTGTTTCAGCGCGTGATGTCGGCCAAAGACGCCAAGACGGCCGTGCGCGGCCCCATCATTGGGGGGCTGTCGTATCTGGTGTTTGCCTTTGTGCCCATGTTCATTGGTGTGGCTGCGTTTTTGGTGATTCCCGATGCGGCCAATGCACTGTTCGGCCAAGGCCCCGATGCCGCGCAGCGCATCCTGCCCCACCTGGTGCTGCAAAAGATGCCGTTGTGGTTGCAGGTCATGTTCTTTGGCGCGCTGCTCTCGGCCATCATGTCTACGGCCTCGGCCACCTTGCTGGCGCCTTCGACCACGTTTGTGGAAAACATTCTGAAGAACATCGTGCCGCTGTCCGACCGCAAAGAGCTGCGCGCCATGCGTATCACGCTGGTGCTGTTTGCGGGCGCCGTGCTGGCCTATGCCCTGGCCACCAAAGGCACGCCCATCTACGAACAAGTGTCGGCCGCGTATCAGTTTCCGGTGGTAGGTGCGTTCTGGCCGCTGGTGTGTGGGCTGTATTGGAAGCGCAGCACCACGCATGGGGCGATTGCCTCCATCGTGCTGGGCATGTCGGCGTGGCTGTTGCTCAAGTACTCACCGGCGGGTGAGGCCTTCCCCGACGTGTTGGGTGGCTTTATCGCGGCCGGGGTGGGTATGGTGCTGGGCTCACTCGTACCCACGGCGCATAACCGGGCACATCATCGTGCGCATCATCAGACCCACGCCGCCCACACTGCGCACTCCGCGCATCTCTGAGACATCATGAACATCGTCATTCTTGCTGCCGGTCAGGGCAAGCGCATGAAAAGCGCGTTGCCCAAGGTGCTGCACCCCGTGGCGGGTCAACCCATGCTCACGCATGTGCTGCGCACTGCAGCGCAATTGCAGCCCGAGCGCATCGTGGTGGTCATTGGCCATGGCGCCGAGCAAGTGCGTGCCGCTTATGTCGAGCGCAGTGATTTCACTTTTGTTTTGCAGCAACCCCAGCGCGGTACGGGTCACGCGGTGGCGCAGGCGCTGCCCGCCCTGGATTCAAGCGTGCCTACTCTGGTGCTCTATGGCGACGTGCCGCTGGTGCGGCCCGAGACGCTCACGCAATTGGTGGCCCAGGCCGCCGATGGCGTGGGCGTGCTCACGGTGAACCTCACAGACCCCACCGGGTATGGCCGCATCGTGCGGGATGCACAAGGCGCAATGAGCACCATCGTGGAACACAAAGATGCGAACGCCGATGAACTGGGCATACACGAGGTGAACACCGGCATTTTGGTGGCGCCTACCGGGCCGCTGTGGCATTGGCTGGCCCGGCTCTCGGACGACAACGCACAGCGCGAGCACTACCTTACCGACATCGTGGCGCATGCCCGCGGCGACGGCCTGCGCGTGACCGCGGTGCCCTGCGTTGAAGAACATGAAGTGTTGGGCGTCAACGGCAAGGCTGATTTGGCGGTGGTCGAGCGCATGGCGCAAGCGCGCGCCGCCGCTGCTCTGATGGCTGCGGGCGCGCAGCTCGCCGACCCCGCGCGCATCGATATTCGCGGTGAACTTACTGTGGGTGCTGATGTGGCCATTGATGTGGGCAACGTGTTTGAAGGCCGCGTACATCTGGGTGATGGCGTGCGCATTGGGCCGCACAACGTCATTCGTGACTGCACTCTGGGTGCGGGCACCGAGGTGCTGGGCTTTTGCTATTTGGAATCTGCGCAGATTGGCGCGCAGGGCCGCATCGGTCCCTATGCGCGCACTCGTCCCAACGTCGTGTTGGGCGATGAAGTGCACATTGGCAACTTTGTGGAAGTCAAAAATTCACAGATGGGTACGGGCTCCAAGGCCAACCACTTGTCCTATGTCGGTGATGCTGACGTGGGCTGTAAGGTCAATATCGGCGCCGGCACCATCGTGGCCAACTACGACGGTGCGTACAAACACAAGACGGTGATTGAAGACGATGTGCACACGGGCTCCAACTCCGTGCTGGTGGCGCCCATCACGGTGGGTGAGGGGGCGACCATCGCTGCCGGTTCCACGGTGACGGGTGAGGTCGAGGCCGGCAAACTCACCGTGGCGCGCGCCAAACAATATGCAGTGCCGGGTTGGGTGCGGCCTAGGAAACAGAGCTAGAAGAAATACGTTCTTGATCGCCTCTCGGTCGCGATCGGTGCGGTGTTTACTCCCTCCCCTTCAAGGGAAGGGCGGGGGTGGGGATGGGGTTGTACGGGGCGGATCTCACTCCGTTACGTGACCCATCCCCACCCTAACCCTCCCCTTGAAGGGGAGGGAGCTCAACATCAACCTCC
>CAZZAD010000038.1:0-17405 GCA_964652055.1 uncultured Burkholderiaceae bacterium
CGAGTGAATGTTGGGCTGCCAGGTCATGAACCAGTCGGTGGAAAACGGCAGCATGCCGCGCGCTGGGGATTCACCCTGCACTTCCTTGTACAGACGCAGCAGGCGTTCGTAGGACAGGTCCGTTTCACTTTCCAGGACTTGTAAACGTGCACCAAGCTTGATGAGTGCAATGGCACGCTGAATCTGCCGACTTTCGGAAACAATGCTTTTGATTCTCATGATTGGATTCGCCTTCCCCGTGGGTTGCATGTCTGGCCCCGCCCGCTTGGGGGCGGGGGGCAGCTGACCGATGTGTGTGATGCGGACCGACGTGTGGCTCAGGCCAGGTCGGTGATCTGACCGGCCATCACGATGTTGGCGTGCAGTCCTGCAACTGCGCCCGTACCTGCGGCCTTAGCTTTGGAGTGGCTGGTGAGCAGGTTCCAGACCATGTCGTCGTCAAAACGGAAGCGGCAGATCAGCTGGTTGGCACCGGCAATGCGCATCAGTTGTGCGGGGGTAAGTTGATCGACCACGTTGGCCACTTCCTCGCTCACGCCCAGCCGGTACAGGGCCTGGGCCTTGTCCGCACGGATCATGTGCTGGGCCAGCACCAGGTAGGCCAGATTGACTTCACGAACTTCGTCGAGCAGTTGTTCGTTCAGGGCGTTGATGTTTGCGTTGCTCATGGTGATCTCCTTTGAGTTGATCCGTTGATGTGGTGGTTGTTTGGGTCGTACGAGTTGTGCTGCGAAGTGGTGCCATTGTTGGCCTCCATTGCGCACTGCGCCAGTAGAGGTGCACCCGAATGGATGTCGGCCCCAGCGCGCATGGTCTGTAGGAATTTGACTGACAACACCGTGCCGTTCGTCGGATTGCCGTAGTGGAAGACTCAAGTTGGCGCGTGGTGCGCCGTTTAACCAGACAGCTGTCAATGTGTCCCTACTGAAAGGAGCTCAACGCCGATACCCCTCTCTTTGTGTAGTTCTCTCCCTTTGAATTCCTCCCCCGCCTCGCGCGCTGCGCAAACCGTCCCCCGGTTTCCAGCGCGCATTTTTTTACTTCTGATTTGCGCGCTGCGGGCGCGTGTTGAACTTCAATAGCCGTTCGCTCGTAGGCGAACGTCGCTGCGCCGGGGGCAAGCGGTGCTTGCCCAAACCCCGGCTCCGCCCCCCGCCTCGCGCGCTGCGCAGATCTCCCCTGATCTCCAGCGCGCATTTTTTTACTTCTGATTTGCGCGCTGCGGGCGCGTAGTCCACTTCAATAGCCGTTCGCTCGTAGGCGAACGTCGCTACGCCGGGGGCAAGCGGTGCTTGCCCAATTCCCGGCTACGCCCCCCCGCCTCGCGCGCTGCGCAAACCGTCCCCCGGTTTCCAGCGCGCATTTTTTTCATGGGCCTGCGCAAAGCTACTGCGCGCCCCGATCTTGCGGCTGCGATGCTCAACGTACGGACGTACGTTTGCGCTTCTCGCCGCAACCTCGGGGCGCTCGCTACGCTTTTCGCAGGCCCATGAAATGCGCCGATTGATGGGTTGCTCGTCACTCCGGCGCAGGCCCTTTCTCGTGATCACATCCGGGCATTTCGCGAAGTAGGGTGTTTACTCCCTCCCCTTCAAGGGGAGGGCGGGGGGGGGGATGGGGTTGTACGGGGCGGATCTCACTCCGTGATGTAGCCCAGCCCCACCCTAACCCTCCCCTTGAAGGGGAGGGAACTCAATGGTGAGCTTGCGAACCCCAACAGCGATCTGGGCACGACGTGGTGTTGGGGTTCGCTGCGCTCACCGCCAACCTACGAGTGGGTCTGTTAACTGCGCAGCAGGCTTAGCACCATCTGCGGCAGCGCGTGGGCTTGGGCCAGCATGGCGGCGCCGGCTTGTTGAAGAATTTGTGCGCGTACCAGGGTGGCGGTCTCACTGGCGTAGTCGGCATCCATGATGCGGGAGCGGCTGGCGGTGACGTTCTCCGCGGTGCTTTGCAGGTTGGTGAGGGACATTTCCATGCGCGTCATCTGTGCGCCCATTTCGGCGCGCTGGCTGTTGATGTAGGCCAGGGCGTCGTCAATTTGCAGCAAGGCGCGCTGCGGCGAGGCGGAGATGTCGACGTCGCCCAGCCCCAGTGCAGTGATGTTGACCGCGCCCAGGGTGGTGACGATGGTTTGATCGCGATCGGCGCCTACCTGGAAGGCGAGTTGGCGGCTGCCCGATTGTCCGGTGCCCACGGTCTCAAAGGTTTCGGCAAAGTGGTTCAGTGGGTTGTCCACTGGGCGGCTGCCTACGTCCGAGAGCACGCTGCTGGCTGTGCGTATTGAGCCGTTGTCGACATCGAGGCCCCCGACCGCACCGGTGTCGGTGTTGGTCAGGTTCATGCGTGTGTTGACAAAGCTGGCTCCCGCGGCCTGAAAGTTGGTGCGGAACGTGGCGTGGTCTATGCCCAGAAACTGTGTGAAGGCGGCATCCAAGGTGGCTGAGTTGGCGCTCATCCAGGTGAGCATGTCTTTCACGCCGCTGTAGCCCGCGCTCTTGAGCTGATCGTGCAGGTAGCGCATGGCCACATAGGCGGTGGAATAGCTACCGCTGTCGCCATCCCAGCTGCTGATGCTGTTGTTGGTAATGAGGTTGGCCACGCTGCCGGCCGTGACAATGTCTGAGGCCACACGTTCATCAGCGCCGTGGATGAATTCGGCCATGCCTTCCAGAAACCAGGTGGAGGTGGCGGCGGCGCCTCCTGTCATGGAGGCCACGTTCAGGCTGCGGTACTGCACGGCGTGAACCATTTCGTGGGCAATGATGCGGTCGTTGTAGAAGGGTGCGGTGCCACCGTCGGGCAGGTTGGGTGGCGTGAAATCCGCCATGTCGATCTGCATCTGCAGATTGCCAATGCGGCCATTGCCATCGGCGCCCGAACCCACCACGCGTGCAGCGGTGCCGCCGGCGCCATCAGTGAACGTGGTCAGTTCAATGCTGATGGCTGCGCCGTCGCTTTGCAGGCCCAGGTACGACTTGATGAGTTGTTCGGGCTCTTCCAGCCAGCCCAGGCGCAGCCCGTCGCGTACGGCGGCCTGGTTGGCGTCGCCCCGGATGGAGGTCTGGCTCTGGTCAAAGATGCGCTCGCCATTGAACTGCGTGGTGGTGCTGACCCGATCAATTTCTGCCATGAGCTGGCGCACTTCAGTGGCCAGCGCGCCGCGGTCTGATGCGCTGTTGGTGGCATTGGCCGCCTGCACGGCCAGCTCACGCGCGCGTTGCAAAGCGTTGGTGATGGCGGACATGGCGCCTTCGCCGGTTTGCAGTAACGACACGCCATCGTTGGCATTGCGCGCGGCCTGATTCATGCCGCGAATTTGCGAGGTCATGCGCGAGGTGATGGCCACGCCTGCGGCATCGTCCTTGGCGCTATTAATACGCAGGCCCGAGGACAGACGCTGAATTGAACGCGCCACATCGCCGCCGGTGCGGTTAAGCGCACGTTGCGAATTCAAAGAGGCGATGTTCGAGTTGATACGCATGACGCCTGTCGGTAATGCACGCCTGATTCAGTGGGTGGGTCATCGGGGCCCGCGCATGCGCGCAGCCGATGACTGCCCAGGCAGGCCCAGGCAGCCGTTCGGCATATCAACGGCATTTCTATTTAGAGGCTTGAGAGGGTGCGCCGGGGTGTGTACGGCCGAAAAGAGCGGGTCTACGGGTGCGGATTCAAGTCTGACCGTTGCGTGACCGATACCCAGATACGCATCCTTACGCCCGCGATTTGCCATAGGAAGAAAAAACGGGGCAAATGCCGCTCTCAGAGCGCAAAACCTAAAGTTCGTGCACGCGCAGTCCGTTAATGAACCTAACGCGACTCATCACTTGGACTTACCGGGCCGCGTGCCTCGGATGCACAACGAAACAGGAGTGCAGCCGCTTGGGCAAAGGTGAAAGCGCCGACGTCAAAGCGGCTGCTTTTCAAGACTGATCTGGAAAGGAGCTCTGCCATGCCTCAAGTCATTAATACCAACATCGCTTCGCTCAACGCGCAGCGCAACCTCAACACCTCGCAAACCGCCCAGTCCACTGCGATTCAGCGTTTGTCTTCGGGTCTGCGTATTAATAGCGCCAAGGACGACGCCGCCGGTCTGGCCATTTCAGACCGGATGACCGCGCAGATTCGTGGTCTGACGCAAGCTGCACGTAACGCCAACGACGGTGTGTCACTGGCACAAACCGCTGAAGGCGCACTGTCTCAATCAGGTGCACTGCTGCAACGGATGCGCGAACTGTCGATTCAATCGGCCAACGCCACCAACAGCGCTTCAGATCGCGCTGCCCTGCAGTCTGAGGTCAACCAGATCAAGGACGAATTGAATCGTGTGGCTTCGACCACCACGTTCAACGGCTTAAAGATTCTGGACGGCACGTATCAGAACCAGAAGTTCCAAGTCGGTGCCAATGCCAACGAAACCATCGGCGTGTCGTTGTCCGGTGTGGCCGCAACCGATCTGGCCAACTATGGCGTGACCGGTGTGAATACCTCGGCTAACCAAGGTACGGGCCAAGGCACGGCAGCAGCCACATCGCTGCCCGCCAACAACACCATTGCCACACAAACTGTGACAGTGTCGGGCTCTAAGGGCACGGGCACAGTGAGCGTGACAGGGGGTGACTCAGCCTATACCGTAGCGAACAAAGTCAATCTCACCTCGGGCACGACGGGTGTATCGGCGGATGCTTATAACGAGCTGACCTTGGGCACACTGTCGGAAAACACCACCGTGACCCTCACTTTGGGTACGGGCGGCTCCACCGCCACGGTGTCCGCAGCGGTGACAACAACCGATCTGTCAGCGCTGTCTAAATCCATCAACAACGTGACGGGTACCACGGGTATTACCGCTGAGGTGTCGGGCGGCACGATTACGTTGAAGCAGGCTGAAGGCAAGGACATCCGCCTCTCAGACTTTGGCGTGACGGACGGTGGCGGCACCATTGTGGTTACCCCGCTGGGCGCCGACGCAGTGACGCTCACCGATGGCGGTGGCGACACCGACAGCACCATCGTTTCAGGCCGCGTGGTGTTCTCATCGAGCGAGACCTACTCGGTGTCGTCCTCGGTGGCCAACACTGCGGGCTCGATCGTGGATGCCGCAGCTGCCACCGCGGTGTCAGCCACGGCCAGCCTGGTGTCCTCGATCGACATCGGTACGGCCACCGGCGCACAAAGTGCACTCGATGTGATTGATTCGGGCCTGGCTCGTGTCAACGGCATCCGCGCAGATTTGGGTGCGATTCAAACGCGCTTCGAGTTGGCCATCAACAACCTGCAAACGACCTCAGAGAACCTCTCTGCCGCTCGTTCGCGGATTGTGGATGCCGACTTTGCTGCGGAAACCGCCAACCTGACCCGCGCGCAAATCCTGCAACAGGCCGGTGTGGCGATGCTGGCGCAAGCCAACGCACTACCCCAGAACGTGCTGGCCCTGTTGCGCGGCTAAGCATGACGACGGCGCGGCCCGCAAGGCTGCGCTCAAGCAGAAAAAGGGATGCTTTGGCGTCCCTTTTTCTGCTTTAGGTTTCACGCATTTGTGCGCTGAGCACGTGGGTAGCCTTGAACTCGCACTCAAGTTGTAAAAAAAAATGCCGTAACAACAGGCGAGTCAGGGAAATTCCACTTTTTAGACATTTCACTTCTGGGTTGAATGACTGTGCAGATTGATCCGGCCACCGTACGTCGCACTGCCTCGGAGCCTCCGGCCCCGGCGGCACGCGCACCTGCGCCGGCACCTGCACGCGCCCCCGAACCTGCACCCGCTCCGGCGCCGGCCGCTGCCATGGCGGCCAACGCTGCCCTGGAAGCACAGCAGGCGCGTGCGGCAGCGGCCGAGGCCAACCAAAGGCTCGCTGAAAAAGGCTCGGATTTGACCTTTGAATTCGACGATGTACTGGACCGAATGATCTTCAAACTGATCGACAGGAAAACTAACGAGGTGCTGCGCCAGATTCCTTCGCCCGAGCTGCTGGAAATTGCACGTGCATTAGCGCAAGGCCACGACATTGGCGCCTTGTTGCAGTCCAGCGCTTGACCCGATCGACTCGTAGGCGCTCATTAAAACTATGGCAACCAGCTCAATCGGTTCAAGCTCTCTCGACGTCAACACCATCGTTAGCAGTCTCATGCAGGTGGAGCGCTTTCCTTTGGACAAGTTGGCCAAAGAAGAAAGCCGCGTCCAGGCCAAGATCAGCGCACTGGGCACCATCAAGGCAGCGCTGTCCGGGTTGCAGACTGCGGCGCAGAACCTCGCCAGCGCCTCCGCGTTCACAGGCAACAAGGCCGCAGTGGTTGGGGACCAGCTCAGCGCTTCAGCGGACAGCACCGCCGTGGCCGGCAATTACTCGGTGGAAGTGCAAACACTGGCGCGGGCGCAAAGTCTGGCTTCATCACCCCTGGCCGCGGCCACTACGGTGGTGGGCGGCGGCACGCTGACCTTTCAGGCAGGCACCTACGACAGTGGTACCAATATTTGGACGGACTCGGCCACCGAGGGTGCGGTGACGGTCACCATTGCTGCAGGCTCCACGCTCGAGCAGATCCGCGATGAAATCAACGCCTCGGCCGCCAACGTCAACGCATCGCTCGTGACCGATGCCAACGGCACACGGCTCTCATTGGTGTCCTCCAGCACGGGCGCGGCCAATGGTTTTCGTATCACCGCGGTCGATGACGACGGCATCCACACTGACACCAGCGGTCTGTCGCAGCTCGCTTACGACCCGACGGCTGCGGTGGGTGCAGGTGAAAACCTGGAGCAGACGCGTGAGCCTGTCAACGCCACCGTGGTCATCAACGGACTGACCATTAGCAATTCAAGCAACGTGATTACTGGGGCCATCCAAGGCGTGACCCTCACGCTCAAAAAGGAAGACCCGGGCAACACCGCTGAAATTGCCGTGACGCGCGATGCCGGTGCGGCCAAGGCCGCGGTGGAAGCCTTTGTAAAGGCCTACAACGCTGCGGAAACCGCGCTGCGTAACTCCATGGCCTATGAACCCAACACCAAGGCAGCCTCACCCCTGAATGGCGACTCCACACCGCGCTCCATCCAGGCGCAGCTGCGCACCATGCTCACGGGCACACAAAGTGGGGCGGCCACCTACGCCACCTTGTCCTCGGTGGGCATAGGCTTTGAGCGCGATGGAACAGTCAAATTTGATAGCACCAAGTTCGATGAGGCCCTGAGTGCTGACCCCACCCGCATCGAGAAGCTGTTCAGCCAGGACGATGGCGATGTACCCACGAGCGGCTTTGGTGTGCTTGTGAACAAACGCCTGACCAGCCTGCTGGGCAGCACCGGTGCCCTGCAGGCGCGCACGGACGGATTGACCGCCACGCTCAAGCGCCTGGATGCACGCGAGATTGAAATTTCTCGCCGCCTGGAAACTACTGAGGCCCGCCTGCGTAAGCAGTACTCGGCTTTGGATGCGCAGTTGTCGGCGATGCAGGGCCAGAGCACCTCGCTGGGCAACGCATTGGCTCAGCTCCCCGGCGCCAACAACGGCTGATCAGCCGATGTTTGGCGCAACGGTGTAGATGGGCTTCTTTTCCGGTTTAACTGAGGTGGTCCCGGTGCCGAAACATCACTGAGACAGCGCCCGCATCAACCCGAGCCGGGCCAGGGAGGACACACCGTGAGTTCAACAGAATCAGGCACGCGACGCGTCGATGGATACACGCGCATGGCCGCCGAAAGTGGCGTGAGCGGCGCCGATCCGCACCAGCTCATCCACATGCTTTATGACGGCGCTCTGGCGGCCATCCACCAGGCGCGTGCGCATATGCAGGCCAAGCGTATTGCGGACAAAGGCGCGGCCATAGGCAAAGCCATCCGCATCATTGACGAGGGCTTGAAGATCAGCCTGGATCAAAGTGCCGGCGGTGACCTGGCCACACGTCTGCTTGAGCTCTACGACTATTTGGTCATGCGCCTGTTGCAAGCCAACTTGCGCAACGATGAAACGGCGCTGGTTGAAGTCGCGCAACGCCTGGGTGAGCTGCGTGATGCCTGGGCCAAAATCCGGCCCGCCGTGGCGCAGCAGCCTCAGGGCGCAATAGCCGCTCCCGCTCCCGCTCCCGCTCCCGCTCTCGCTGCTGCCGCCGCCGTGGTGCCCCCTGCACCTGTCGTTTCAGGTGGCGCTGATGCGGGCGCGGCACCGCGTAGTCGCAACCCCTTCGATCAGACCACCCCCGGAGCTGCCCCACGACTGGTGGTCAGCGCCTGAACATTGGATCCACTTTCCATGGCTCCGGACGACATGCGGCCCATCACCACGCAGCGCGGTGGCGTCAGTGGCAGCCAGCGGCTGCTGCAACGTTATGAAGCACTGGCGGGAATCAGCCGCGCCATGCTGGTGGCTGCACGGGCCAACGACTGGGCGCAGATTGACGTGCTCCAGGCTCAGTGTGCGCAACTCATCGAAGAGCTCAAGGCCGCCCAGAAGCAGGAGTGTCTGGCACTGAATGAACAGTGGCAGCGCATTGCCCTGCTGCGCAGCATCTTGGCCGACGACGCCGAGATTCGTGACCGCTCTGAGCCCTGGCTCGCGCAACTGGAAAAACTGGTCCCGGGCGGGCCCACGTCCGGCTCACGCGCACAACCTGACGCTGACCCTCCAGCTGACCCCAAACCAGGACCCGGAACCGGATAGGCGCGGCCATGGATCTGAACCTGCTGTCCAGTGCACTGCGCGGCGTGACCCAAGTGGCAACGCCTGCAAATGCGCACGGCGCCGCAGGTGCAACCCGAGTGGCCCTGAGTCTGCAGGCGTTATTGCCCGTGATTGAAGCCAGTGGCGCCAGTCCCGCAACCACGCAGTTCGCGCAGGACCTGCGCGGCCTGTTGGCCGATGCGGTACGTGGACTAAGCACCGTGTTCGTAGTGCAGCCAGCGGGCTCGGGCCAGATGCGCATCGAAGTGGGTCGCCAATTTCTGAATGTGCCGCCCACTTTGCGTGATGCGGTGCTGGCCCTGATTCAATCGCGTGCACAGGCGCCGTCCAGCGCAGCGGGTGGGGCTGAAGCAACCCTGACGACTACAGCGACAACACCGCCGCCGATGACCGCCGCCTCTGCCGTCGCAACGGTGGCGCCCGGGCTGACATTGAACAACCTGGCCAGTGCCCAGGTGCTCATGGCGCAAATGCAGGCTAGTGCCCAGGGGTTGGTCGCCGCATCGGGCGCGTTCGGTGCGCGTCGCAGTGTCGGTGCCGGCGCCGGTGCACAGGCACTGCGTGCCACCGCAGCCACCATTCATGCCAACACCGTACTGCTGGACGTGTCCTTCCCCCGTGCCGACGGGGCTGCGTGCCGCCTGCGCAGCGTCGTTGAAAACAGCGGGCTGTTTTTTGAATCGCATCTGGCCCAGTGGTCCGCGGGTGAGCGCAGTGCTCAGGAGGTGCGCGCGGAACTGACGCAGGTGCAACGCAACGCACTGGCTGCGCTGGCGCATGACGACAGCCCGGTGCGCCACAGTGCCGCCGCCAGTGGTGAACGCGTGGCCGCGCAGCTCGATGTGCTGCAAAAGTCATCGTTTGTGGTGCAGGCCCAGGCTTGGGCGGGGCAGTCCTGCACGGTGCAGTTTCGGGAAGAAGTCACCCCCGATGGGCACGCCCTGGGCGGCGGCGCCCCGGGGCAGGCGCCCGTGATTGTGGCCACCCTGGTGCTGGATCTACCCCACTTCGGTCCGCTGGAAGTTGAGCTGAAACTTGCTGGCACCAGCGTGGCGGTGCAAGCCAGCGCACAGCCCCAGTCCAAGGCGGCCGTGGCAGGGGCACTGACCGAACTGGGCCATGCGCTGCAGGCCCGTGGCCTGACCCCTGTAGCACTGACCCATGGCGCACTGACCCCACTTGCGTTGGCGGCGCCATGAACCCGTTTGATTTGCCCCCGCGCGATGTGCCTGCCGATGCTCAGCATGAGGCTGTTCAACATGAGGCAGTCCAAACGGCTGAAGAAATATCAAGTCGCCGCCGCGCCGCCGCACTGGCCTATGAGCCCCTGGGGGCGGACGCCAAGCAGGGCCCGCGCGTCGTGGCCAAGGGCGAGCGGCTCATGGCCGACGAAATCATTGCGCGTGCCCGTGCCGCGGGCGTGCCGGTGCATGAATCGCGAGAATTGGTATCTCTATTGATGCAAGTTGACCTCGATGCCCACATCCCACCCGCGCTATACATCGCTGTGGCTGAAGTGTTGGCCTGGGCTTATCGACTGGAGCACGGCAACGTGACTGCGTCATCCACCACACTGACCGACCAAGAGTGAACCATGGGCTTGACCTCACCTTTTCCTGAACCCGAATCCCCCGAACTGGAACAGTTCATCGTGTATTCGCGCGCCGAAATCGCCGCCATGCTGCGACGCCTGCGTGAAGCCAACGTGCCCGTCAACGCGTATCACGACCGCGCCGATGGACTGGCGGTGACGGAGATCCTGGATGTGTTGCTCGAAGACGATGCCGTGATCATTGACCCGCCGTCTGACCCCGATGCCGCGCGCGAACTGATTGCCGCCGAGCATGTGACCTTCGTCGCTTTCGTCGATAACATCAAGATGCAGTTTGCCGCGCATGGCGTGGTGGCAGCCAGTTGGGAAGGACGAACCGCTGCGCGTATCCGTCTGCCTGAATCCGTTCTGCGGCTGCAGCGGCGTGAGTTTTTCCGCGTGCGCCCGCCCATCTCCAAACCCGCGCTATGTCTGATTCCCTACGACCCGCCTGCCGAGCGGGAAGTGCCGCGCAAACCAACCGCCACCACCAAGCAGCACTACGAGTCGTTGCGCGTGTTGGATCTATCCGTGGGCGGGCTCGCGCTGCTGGCCTGCCCGCAGGCACTGAAACTGCCGCACGGCGAAAAAATTGAAGGCTGCTTCTTAGACCTGCCCGGCGTGGGCTCCATCAACCTATCCGTGGTGGTGCGCAATCTCGATCCCATCGTGTGCGACGACAACCGCCGCCTAGGCTGCGAATTCGCCGACCTCTCCCCCGCCTCGCGCATGGCGCTGCAACGCTATGTCAACAAGGTGGAAGCCGAAATGCGCAAGGCGCTGACGCCGGTGGCGTAGTCAGGTGGCCTAGGAATCTGCGCGGCAGAAGCGCGTCGGCTGCAACGCGTGGAGAAAAGTCCCACTTCGCACCCGTTTTTCCGGCTGTGGCTTCGGCCACAGTCCTCAAAAGCGGGCGCAAATTGGGCTCTTTTCCCACGCGTTTCGCTTCGACGCCTTCTGCCGCGCAGACTCCTAGGGCAGGTGGTGTAGGCAGGTCGAGTAAAGGCGGTTTGCGGTTTATTGCTGTTTTTACGGCAATTGTCGTTTTAACAACAATCAACCGCAATCATGGATGATGCTTTTGACCGCATTGAAATCAATCGTCCCGATCTGGCCCAGACCTATTTGCGGCTCATTGAGGCGCAACCCGGTCGGCCATTGGCCATGTTTGCGCCGCGCCGCGTGGGCAAAACCTATTTTCTGGATCACGACCTGGTGCCCGCTGCGAGGCGTGCGCGTTGGCTGCCGGTTTACGCTGACTTGTGGCTGCAAAAAGCTGAGCCACTCGATGCCATCAACCACGCCTTGGAAGAAGCGCTCGATGAGGTGAGCGTTCCGCGCAGTCGTGTGGGGCGCATTGCCAAGACCCAGGTCCGGAAGGTGGCCGCGCTGGGCGCTGCACTCGATCTGGCCGATCCGCCGACGCGCCGTCCGTTACCTGGCGCGCCGCAACTGCGTCTGGATGCCCTGGTGGTGCGATTGGCTGAGGCAGCGGGCAAACCCGTCTTGCTCGTGCTCGATGAAATTCAGTCCCTGGGCGACGTGCCCGAGGGCGAGAAGATCGCCGCCGCCTTGCGTGCCGTGCTGCATAAACGTCGCGATGTGCTGGGCGCCGTCTTTACGGGTTCATCCCAGGACGCCATGGCGCGCTTGCTGACCACGGTAGGCGCACCGATGTACCAGTTTGCGCAACTGTTCGATTTCCCTGTGTTGGGCGATGAATACCTGGAATTGTTGGCTGCCCATTTCACGCGCGTGCACCGTGGAAAAAAGCTGCGGCTCGATGATCTGCGCCGCGTATTTGCCCGCATCGGGTTCAAGCCCCGGCTGATGAAGGATCTGGTCAAGTCTCTCTCTGCAGAGGGTCTGACGGATGTTGACGAGGGCATGAGGCGCTTCATGCGCGACGAAACTCAGGTCGCACTCTGGCAGGCGCTGTTGCAGCCTCTGGACACGTTTGAACGTGCGTTGATTGCGGCCATTGCCCAGGGCCGTGCCCTCTATGCCGCTCAGACGCTGGAGCTGCTTCCCATCGTCAAAGGCAAACGGCCCACCATTGCCAAGGTGCGCGCCGGGGTAGAGCGCTTACGTCGATTAGGGCTGATCAGCAAGGTCGACCGTGGTCCAGCAACGGTGGACGATCCGCTGTTCTCGCACTATCTACGAACGTTGACGTAGCGCCGAACTGCTTTTACAGAACCCAGTCCAGAACCTGGATAGGGGTATCCGCCCAATGGTCGGCGCCCCACGCTTCAGGTGGGTTGACGCTACCCAGGTACCCGTAACGCACCCCCACGGTGCGCAGGCCTGCGGCGCGGCCGGCCTGGATGTCGCGTTCATCGTCGCCCACATAAATGGCAGCGGTGGTTGATACCTGGCACAGCGCCAGCGCATGCAGCAGTGGCGCGGGGTGGGGTTTGGCGTAGGGCGTGGTGTCGCCGCTGACCACACAGGCCGCGCGCGTGTGCAGGTTCAGCGCAGTCATGAGGGGCACGGTAAAGCGCGCCGCTTTGTTGGTGACCACGCCCCAGCGCAGGCCGCGTGCTTGCAACGTGTGCAGCACCTCGTCCATGCCTTCGAAGAGGCGCGATTCAATGCACAGTCCCTGCGCGTATTCGTTCAAAAATTCATCGGTCCATTGCGCAAAGTCGGGCGCATCGGGGCGTACGTCAAAGGCCGCGCCCACCAGCCCGCGAGCGCCGTGTGAAGCCACAGGGCGCAGTGTTTCCAGGGGCAGGGGCGCCAAGCCGCGCCGCACACGCATGCGGTTGGCAGCAGCCGCCAGATCGGGCGCGGTATCGACCAGCGTGCCGTCTAGATCAAACAAAACGAGCTCAGTGGTTCTTTGCATGGCGGGTATGGCTTTGTGGTTTTTGTAGGTTGGCGGTGAGCGCAACGAACCCCAACAGGGCAGCGATGGCAACGGTTGATGTTGGGGTTCGCTGCGCTCAGCCCAACATAGTTTCAGGCTTGCGACAGGCGACCAGGTAGTTGACGTCCGTGTCATCACACAGCGTGACGTTCTGATTGAACGGGTTGAAGCGCAGCCCTTTGAGCTCCACGAGCTCCAGTCCCGCGTTGCGCGCAGAACGTACAAGCTCACTGGGGCGGATCAGGCGCGCGTATTCATGGGTGCCGCGCGGCACGAGGCCCAGCGCATATTCCGCACCCACAATGGCCAGCGCAAAGGCCTTGGCGTTGCGGTTGATAGTGGAGAAGAAACACCAGCCGCCCGGCGTGGTGAGTTGCGCGCAAGCACTGACCACTTGCGCCGGGTCGGGCACGTGCTCGAGCAGTTCCATGCAGGTGACCACTTCAAACGCGCCCGCGCCGCGTTGCGCCAGTGCTTCGACGCTCGATTCCACATATTCAATGGCCAATCCGGCTTCACGCGCGTGTTCACGCGCTACCTGCAGCGAGGCGCTTGCCAGGTCTATGCCGGTGACCTGTGCGCCCAGGCGCGCCATGCTTTCGGTGAGTAGGCCCGCGCCGCAGCCCACATCGAGCACGCGCTTGCCTTGCAAACGGGCGTGCTGATCAACCCACGCAGTGCGTACCGGATTGATGGCGTGCAGTGCACGCATGGGGCCGGCTGGATCCCACCACTGCTCGGCCAGGGCAGAAAACTTTTCCAGTTCAGCGGTATCGACGTTCATAGCGTTGAGAGAAAAAAGCCCCGCGCGGGGCGGGGCTGTGTTGCGTTCATGGAGCGCTGCTTGTGACAGCGCTCCATCCATCACCTTACTTTGCAGCAGGGGTGGTCACCGTGCGGGTGCCTACCATTTCAAGCTCAACGCGGCGGTTGGCTGCGCGACCAGCCACGGTCTTGTTGTCCGCGGTGGGCTGTGCCGGACCTTTGCCCTCGGTGCGAATGCGGTTGGCATCCACGCCTTTGGCGGCCAGGTATTTCTTCACGGACTCGGCGCGTGCCTGTGAGAGTTTCTGGTTGTAGGCTGCGGCACCGGTGTTGTCGGTGTGGCCGGTGACCGTCACGCTCTCCAGTTGCACGTCCTTGAGCTTGGCCACCACATCGTCCAGCTGGGCTGCGGCTTTGGGTTTGAGCTCGGCGCTGCCGGTATCAAACAGCGCATCGCCTGCCAGAGACACCTTCTGCTTGACCGGCGCCGGGGGCGGCGGGGGAGGAGGAGGTGGGGGCGGCGGCGCCGGTGGCGTCACTGCGGCGGGCGGTGGGGGGGGAGGAGGGGGTGGCGGTGGCGGGGGAGGAGGGGGTGGAGGCATCAGCCCGGCATCACATTCCTTGAGTGCTTGCTCTTTGGTGAAAGAGCCCAGGCGCCAGCACAGTCCAAACGGGTTCACGACCACGTTGCTATTGGAGCTTTGTGCATAGCCACTGTTTTGTGAGTCGGCTTTGATGTCCTTGCCTTGAGCCATTGCGGTGCCAGAGGCGACCACGAGGGCAGAGGCGAACAGGACACCCAGTTTTGTGGGTTTGTTCATCGATTTCTCCGATCAGGTTGACTGGCCGCATCAATCGCACGGCCAGGGGTGGAACAACTGCTGCTGCCCGTAATTTCAGGCCGACGGCTTGAGTTGCTGCCGGGCAGCATTTTGCCACGCAGCAATGGGCGCCATGACGGCATCGGTGTGGGCGATGTTGCGGGTTTGCATCAAATGATCGCCGCCAACCCACACATCAGACACCTGTTCGCGGCCGCAGGCATAGACCAGATGCGAGATGGGGTCGTAGCAGGGTTGAGTTTCTGCATCGGCCAGCGTGAAGGCGGCCAGATCGGCCTGCTTGCCGACTTCGATTGAGCCCAGGCTTGCCTCCAGCCCCAGCGCGCGCGCGCCTGAGAGGGTGGCGCATTCCAGGGCCTGCATGGCGGGCAGGGCTTGCGCATCACCCGAGGCGCCTTTGGCCAGCAGCGCCGCCAGACGCATTTCACTCACGCCATCGAGCCGGTTGTTGCTGGCCGCACCGTCAGTGCCGATGGCCACGTTCACGCCCGCTTTGAGCAGGGCCGTGACCGGCGCAATGCCGCTGGCCAGTTTCAAATTGGACGAGGGGCAATGCGCCATGCTGCTGGCGCGTTGGGCCAGGAGTTCAATTTCTTCGGCGCTCAGGTGCACCGCGTGCACGGCAATGAGGCGCTCGCTCACCAGCCCCAGTCGGTCCAGACGGGCCAGGGGGCGGCAGCCGTACTGCGCTAGCGATTGGGTGATTTCATCCTGGGTTTCATGCACGTGCATGTGGATGGGGGCATCGAGCTCTTCGGCCAGCGTGGCCATGCGCGTGAAGGTGGCGTCACTAATGGTGTAGGGCGCGTGCGGGGCCAGCGTGAAGCTCACGCGCGGATCGTCGATCAGCGCATCGCGCGCCTCAAGACCCTTGCGCAGATAATCGTCGGCGTCCGAGGCGTAGGGCGTGGGGAACTCAATCACCATCACACCCACGGCGGCGCGCAGACCTACATCGCGTAGCGCGCGGCCCGCAGCTTGCGGATAGAAATACATGTCCGAACAGCAGGTGATCCCCGAGCGCAGCATCTCCAGCGCCGCCAGGCGCGTGCCGTCGTAGACAAACTGATCACTCACCAAGGCGGTTTCTAACGGCCAGATGCGGTTTTGCAGCCAGTCCATCAACGGCAGATCGTCGCCAATGCCGCGCAGCAAGGTCATGGCCGAGTGGGCGTGGCTGTTGATGAGGCCCGGCGTGACCACGTGATCGGGTAGCGCCACGGTGCGCTTGGGATTGAACTGCGCACGCGCTTGTTCAATGGGCAGCAGCGCCGCGATGCACCCCTGCGCATTGATGGCAATGGCGTGGTGTTCCAGGGTCACTCCCGAGGGCCGCACCGGCACGACCCAGCGGGCTTCGATCAAGGTTTCAATGTCTTGTGCGTGGGCAGGGTTCATGGATTGCTTTTCATCTGCGAGTAGAGCCGCTGCAGAAATTTTGCTCCAGGGAGGGTGTTTCAATCGTGAAGCTGATCTGTTGGGGCGCGGCTTCCAGGATCTGTGTGAGGGTGCGCAAAACGGATGTTGCGTCCTCCTCAGTGGGGCGGTCGTCCTTCTCGGACAGTCGCTCCACGAAACTCAGATAGCGCTCTACCCACAAGTAGGTCAGTGTTCCCCTGTGTTTAATGAGGGTGCCCGCCATGGCGCCCAGTGGGCCACCCAGGATTTCGTCCTCAAGAAAGAACAGCACCACGGGAATTTTTTTGCCTCCCACCGAGATAGTCCGTGGCTCCGGGCGCTGCCGACAGCTCACCATTAAGTCGGAGTCGCGCTTCACGATCTGGTTCCAGTCGTTGAGCAAAGCGGCGGGCGAGGTCTGCCCTCGTTGAATCAGCCACACACTGGCGCCCGTGGAGTGGTCCGTGCGCAGGGAGAGGCGATAAGCATTGCCCTGTGCGTCTTTGCGCTCAATGCCGTTCATGGTGCTGACCACAAACCAGTCGGCTTCACTGGGATTGCGTTTGTAGTTGTCTACGTTTTGCGCGACGGCCCCAGAGATGTTTAACAGCAGCAACCCAGCCACAAGGAGTTGGGCAATCCGAAATCGGGTGAGAAGTATCTGGTTCAGGGGGGCTTGCTGCAACATGAACACACTGATTCCAAAGAGGTTTTGGGCGGTGGGTCGGCCATGCTGCCACGGGTAAACTGCGCCGCTCATTTTTTCCACCTAAAACATGGGCCTTACGTGGTTCCCTTACCACGCCACAAAACCCATGTTTCCCCACACGGCCGCCTCCTCATGGATCAATTTGCCAAAGAAACCCTGCCCATTTCTCTAGAAGAAGAAATGCGCCGCAGTTACCTCGACTACGCCATGAGCGTGATCGTCGGGCGGGCGCTGCCCGACGTGCGCGACGGCTTGAAGCCCGTGCATCGGCGCGTGCTCTTTGCCATGCACGAGGCCAACAACACGCATAGCCGCCCGTATGTGAAATGCGCGCGTGTAGTCGGTGAAGTGATGGGTAAGTACCACCCGCACGGCGACTCGGCCATTTACGACACGCTGGTGCGCATGGCGCAAGACTTCTCGCTGCGCTACACGCTCATTGACGGGCAGGGCAACTTCGGCTCCATCGACGGCGACAACCCCGCCGCCATGCGTTACACCGAGTGCCGGTTGGACCGCATTGCCGCTGAACTGCTCTCGGACATCGGCT
>CAZZAD010000039.1:0-17212 GCA_964652055.1 uncultured Burkholderiaceae bacterium
CCCCTTGAAGGGGAGGGAACAAAGACAAGACCGAGATGTGATCAAGAGACAGGGCCTGCGCCGGGGCGACGACGTTCCTTGGGGCATGTGCGTTTTCAGAAACTGAACAGCAGCGGGGTTTACCCCAAAGCGGCTGCAGTGAGTCTCGTTAGCTTTCCTCCACCACCAACTCAAACGTTCCCAGAGGCCTAGTCACACCATTGAGCACCACCTCCACTGCGTGTGTGCCCGGGTAGTGCGTGCGCGTGGTCATTTGCGCAAGGCTCAGGGTCTTGCTGATTTGCACGCACGCCTGAGGTGCCAGATCCACCGGCTTGAGCCGAAACACTTTTGGGCGGGCTTGGCCGTTTGCCTTGACGTAGTGCACGCGCAAGTTCGCCAGCACCTGCTGGTGTTGTGTGTCGGTGTTGGTGATTTCAAAGGTGATGGTGATGGACTGCCCTATCGCCGGGCGTGTGGGCGTGAGGTGTTTCTTGCCGATGCGCACTTGGGCCTTTTGACCAAAGCCCAGCACGTCAAGTGCGCCCGGCTCAGCGCGCTTTAGGGCTGAGCGCAGCGCGTGCGTAATCAGCCAGTGCCTCTGCGGCGTGGCGTGTGTTTGCCAGCGCCGCGCGGTGGCAAACAGCAGTTCGGGGTGATCCTTGCCGATGTCGTTCAGATTGTTGGCCACGGATCGGCGCACATAAAGTTCAGGGTCGTCTTTGAGCAACTCGAGCAAGGCCAGGACGGGCCGCGGATCCTTCTGAAAGGCGCGCAGTCGTGGGGCCCACGGCAGTCGGGGGCGCGTGCCTTCTGAAACCAGGCGACGCACATGAGGGCTGGGGTCGCGGGCCCATTCCTTTAGACGTGCAAGGGTTTGCTCTGCGTGGCGCTCCAGAAACGGGCGAATACTGAATTCTGCAGAAAAGCGTTGGGTGAGCTCGTACTGTGCATGCATGGAGGGTTCGAAATGATCCAACCCAAATTCGGCCACAAACAAAACATGCGGCAGATACAAAAACGGCGCCATGCCGAATTCGCCCGTGGTTTCGAGCTTGGGGCCTAGTGAGGCGATGAGCAGACGCACGGCTTCTTCATAGTCGGTGGGCAAATGGTGATGCAGGGTGCGCGCAATTTGTTTGCCGCGTGACATCAGGTCCAGCGCGTCATATCCCGCAAGGCATTCCTCAACGAAGTGGTGCGCGTTAAACGTGCGCGACTGCGCCGAGAGCATCTGCGCGATTTTTCTGGCCACATCGGGCCCGAATTGATTCTTGAGGGGTTCAGCCAAGGGGTACCTCCCAAAATTTCCAGGCCAAGGCTCGCATAATCGGGCATCGTTTAAGGAGAACTCATGCAACTCACCAGCGAATCATTTGTTGAGGGCGCGCGCATTCCGGGTGAATACGCATTTGGTGTGATGGATCGCGCAGTGCACGTCGCGCCGTCGACCAACCGCAATCCGCATCTGGTCTGGTCGGATGTGCCGGCGGGAACAAAGTCTTTTGTGTTGATCTGCCATGACCCCGATGTGCCCAGTCAGGGAAACGATGTCAATCAGGAAGGCCGTGAAATTCCCGCCAGCCTGCCGCGTGTGGATTTTTTCATTGGACCTTGGTGGATATTGCGGCGAGTACGCGCGAAATTGCCGCCGGCGAATTTTCTGAGGGCATCACGCCGCGCGGCAAGCCCGGGCCGCAGGCGCCACATGGCACGCGGCAAGGCATCAACGATTTCACCGCCAGCGATGTACCCACGTCGGACGATCACTTTGGTTATGACGGCCCTTGTCCCCCGTGGAACGATGCCATCACCCATTGCTATGTATTCACCCTGTATGCCCTGGACACACCGCACCTTGCCGTCAGCGGCCGCTTTACCGGGCCGCAAGTCCGTCGCGCAATGCAAGGGCACGTGCTGGCGCAGGCCACGCTCACGGGTACCTACACACTCAATCCACGGTTGACCTGATGTCTTCGAACAGCACGCGCCTGCTGCTCATCCGCCACGGCGAGACCGCGTGGAACGCGGTGGGCCGTGTGCAGGGGCAGCTCGATGTGCCGTTGTCCGCCAAAGGCGTGTGGCAGGCGGGGTGTCTGGCGCAGTGCCTGGCTGCACAGCGTGAACACGAACCGATACATGCCGTGATTGCCAGCCCTCTGGCGCGTGCCTGGTTGACGGCGCAACCGGTGGCGCAGGCGCTGGGGCTGGAGTTGCAGGCCGAGCCCCGCCTGCGTGAACGCACGTTTGGAATTTTTGAGGGCCACACACTCGAAGAGATCATGGCGCGCTGGCCGGAAGAATTTGCACTTTGGCGCGGACGCGATGCGGCGTGGGCCATGCCCCAGGGCGAATCCGCACAGCAGTTCATCGAGCGCACCCTGGCCGCGCTGAACGCGGTGGCGCAGGGTTGGGTGGGCAAGACGGTGGCGCTGATCGTGCACGGGGGTGTGCTCGACGTGGCCTATCGCCACGCCAGAAATCTGGCGTGGGATGGGCCGCGCCAACAGCTCATGCTCAATGCGGCCATCAACCGCATGCAGGCCAGCGCCACGCCGTGGTCGTTGCAGGTCATCGACTGGGGTGATGTGGCGCATCTGGGCCCGATGGCGGACATGCCGGCTTGCGGCGTGGGGGATGCTTGAGTCATGCATGCCGAATTCAATCTCGTCATCGCGTTCGCTACCAGTGCCGCCATCGGTCTGCTGGTGGGCCTGGAGCGCAGCCGCCATCCCTTGGCCAAGGCGGGGGTGCGCACGTTTGCGGTCATTGCGGTATTGGGCAGTCTGAGCACCTTGTTGGCGCAGCAAGCCGGTGTGTTGTGGCTAGCCCCCGTGGCGTTGTTGCTGGTGGGCCTGGTGCTGGGCGGGGCCAGCGTGGTGGATCCGGCCACGCGTGCAGACAACTCCGGCACCACCACAGTGGTGGCGGCGTTGTTGGTGTTCTGCCTGGGTGGCTTGATCGCGCTGGGTGAACGACAGCTCGCGGTGGGTGTGGGCATAGGCCTGACCGCATTGCTGCACTTCAAGGAAGAGCTGGAAGGATTCTCAAGGCGGTTGAGCGCCACCGATTTGCGCTCCATGCTGCAGTTCGGCGCATTGGCGGCCATCGTGCTGCCGCTGCTGCCGCGCGAACCGGTGGATCCGCTCGGCGCGATCTCCCCTTTCAACGTGGGGCTCATGGCCGTGCTGATCAGTGGCCTGAGTCTGGCCGGCTACGTGGGTTGGCGGCTGTCGGTGGGCCGCAAGGGGCACTGGGATCGTGCGCAGTTGTTGGTGCAGGGCGTGCTCGGCGGTTTGGTGTCGAGTACGGCCACCACGCTGGCGCAGGCGCGCGGCGTACGCATGCAGGGTGGGCCGCAGCAACGCCTGGCCTCTGCGCGGGTGGTGATTTATCTGGCCAATGCCACGATGTTGATGCGGGTGGCATTGCTGACCTTGATCGTGGCGCCATCGCTGTGGACGACCGTGGTGCCTGCACTGGGCGCAGCATGGGGCATGGCTCTGGTGGGTGTGGCCCTGTGCTGGCGTGGTGCTCATGGCGTAGCCGATGACAGCAAGGCCACCTATCGCAACCCCGCCCAGCTGGGCGCCGCGGTCAGCTTTGCGCTGGTCTATGCCCTGGTGTTGCTTGTTGCCGCCTGGGTGCAGCAGCAATGGGGCAGTGCGGGCGTGTACGGCGTCGCGCTGATCTCGGGCGCAACCGACGTGGATGCTGTCACGCTGTCATCGCTGCGTCTGGCGTTGGGTGGTGCGTTGACCGCTCATGCGGCGGCCATTGCCATCGCGTGTGCCGTGGCGGCCAATCTGGTTTTCAAAGCACTGGTGTGCATCGTGGCCGGTGGTGCGGCACTGGGTCGCGCGGTGGCGCTGGCGTTTGCTGCGCAGGGTGTGGCGATGGCGGTGGTGGTGGCGATGCTCGGGGCGTAGGGCCCCTGTGTCACCCCGGCGCAGGCCGGGGCCCAATGAACAACTGCCTCAACGTCAAAGTGTTTTGGGCACCGAAACAATCACCTCACGTGTGATGGAACCGTCCTCGGCGTACTCGCGCCGCAGTGCTTCGGCGCGGGTGTCGAACAGATCTTCAGACCACAACAGCGCGCCCTGCTTGTAGTGCTCGCGCTGTAACAGACGCCCGGCCTGCTCAGGGTCGAAGTACTGTTGCAGGCCATCGCGTCGACTGGTGTTGGAGTAGTTCGCCTCCTCTACCAACACACCGTGTTTGTAACGTTTGATGCTGCCCTGGGGCACCAACCCCCACAGCCCGATTTCATGGCTCCACAGCGGCACAAAAAAGCCCTCTTCTACCAATGAGCCGTCGTCGTTGTAGCGCTTGAGCGCATAACCATCACCCTTGGCGCTCTTCTGATAGTGCAGCTTGCCGTTGACAAAGTAGGCCAGCTCCTGGGTGATGCGCCCTTTGGTGCGTTCCAGGGCCAAGCGCGGCGCCTTGGATTCGTCGAAATAAATGATTTCCTTGTCCACGTCGCCCAACGTGACGCGCTCATAATTTTTACCCTGAGCTGACGCATCAAACTTGCGCCGTTCTACTGATTTGTCATTCTCAAAGCGCTCCTCTGCGCGCAGCTTGCCGTCCTCGCTATAGGTGCGCGTCCAGCCCTGACGTTTGCCATTGCGGTAGGTCACCACTTGCCAGGGCCAGCCTTCAGACGTGTACAGCGTGACCAGCCCCTCGCGGTTGCCGCGTCCACACCACAGGTCATCGACGCCCATCAGTGTTTGCGGGCCGCACTCCAGAAACGTGAGCTGCCCTTTCTTGTTGAATTGAATCGCGCTGGTGTCGCGCGGCTGGCCCGGCGCACTCACCCATTTGATGCCCGTCATCACACCTGTCTGCGCATCGAACGACATATCCATGCCTTGCGGCACATCGTTGCGCACACAGAATTGCGCGGTCAGGTGTCCGCTACGGTCGTCATAACGCTTGACGCAGCCATCGCGCACACCCGCCGTGTAAGGCACTTGCTCGACCAGGCGGCCCGAGCGGCGGTCGTAACGACGCGTCTCACCATTGCGTTTGCCTTTGGTGAGTTCGTAGGTCTCATACACGCGCTTGCTCTGGGGATCGGTACAAACCACCAGGCCCGAGAAATCATCGGCCACGTGATTGACTTTGCCCTTGGTGCCGGGCTGAGCGCCGCGGTCGAGTTTTAGACCGGCGTAGGTGCAGTTCTCGTTGCCGGTGTCGCTGACGCCGCGGCCCGCGAAGCTGGGCAGGGCAAGAGCGAGCAGGGCCAAGGTCAGGCCCGATTGCAATGCGCGTGCATACGGTTTCATGCGTTGTCCTTTTCGCAGTAGTGAGTAAAACAAAACAAGTGTTGGCCCTAAAACCGCGCCACTCCGCGCCAACGCAACAACGCTTTTTCCAGTTCCACCACAAAAAATTTCGCCAGCGATACGCCTATCACCATCGCCCATGAAGTGACGTCCAGCGCGGCGGTGCCAAAGAGTGCTTGCAGTGGCGGGGCGTAGGTGATGGCGAGTTGCAATGCGATGAGGGCGGCGCTCACGGTGAGCATGATGCGGTTGGTGCGCCACGGCCCAACGTGCCAAGCCGCATCCACAAAACGGCGGCAGTTGTAGAGATAGAAGAGTTCACTCACGGCCAGCACGTTCACGGCCGAGGTGCGCGCCACCTCCAGCGACATGCCGCGTGCCAGTTCAAAGTGGAATACGCCAAAGGTCATGACCACCAAGAGCGCGGTGACGTAGGCCACGCGCAGCAACAGCAGGGGCGTGATGAGCGGTTCGCGCGCGGGGCGTGGCGGGCGTGCCATCACGTTGCGCTCAGGCGCTTCAAAAGCCAGGGCAATGTCCTGTGTGACGGTGGTCACCATGTTGATCCACAGAATCTGCAGCGCGGTGATGGGCAGCGCCTGCCCCAGAAATACCGCCAGCAGGATCACGCCCGCTTCGCCGCCGTTGGTGGGCAGGATGAAGACCAGCGCTTTTTTGATGTTGTCGGTAATGGTGCGGCCTTCGCGCACTGCGTGGGTCAGGGTGGCGAAGTTGTCATCGAGCAGCACCAGATCCGCGGCTTCGCGTGCGGCGTCGGTACCGGCCAGGCCCATGGCCACGCCCACATCGGCGCGCTTGAGGGCGGGGGCGTCATTGGCGCCATCGCCCGTCATGGCCACCACGTGGCCGGCGCGTTGCGCCAGTTCAACCAGGCGCAACTTGTGTTGCGGGCTGGCGCGTGCCACCACCTCGGTGTGTTCTAGGCGTGCGGTGAGGGCGGCGTCATCGAGGGCGTCGATCTCGGTGCCGGTGAGCACGGAAATGGGCGACGGTGTTTCCCTCACCCTAACCCTCTCCCGGAGGCAGAGGGAACTTAACTCCCCTCTCCCTCCGGGAGAGGGGGCGGGGGTGAGGGAATCGGCGTTACTCGAAGCGCCCAGCCCCAACTGGCGTGCCACGGCGGCCGCCGTGAGGGCGTGATCGCCCGTGATCATGAGCACACGCACGCCGGCAGCACGGCAGTCGGCCACGGCGCGCAGCGCTTGCGGACGCGGCGGGTCGATCAAGCCCACCAAGCCCAGTAAACAAAACTCAGGGGGCAGGGCATCTGCGGTCAGTGCCTTCATGTGCGGCGGTACTCGCCCGCGGGCCAGTGCCAGCACCCGTTCGCCGTGACGCGCGGCCTCGTCAATTTGCGCCAACCAGTAGGCCCGATCCAGCGGCGCGCCATCACCTTGCGTGGTGCACAGCGCCAGCACACGCTCGGGAGAGCCGTTGAGCGCAATGAAGTCGGCGTGCAGCGTGCTCATCCATTGCCGCTCTGAATCGAAGGCGATTTCATCCAGGCGCGGGCTGATGCGTGCCTCTTCATCGGGATTCAAGCCTGCCTTGAGGGCGAGGGTGACTAACGCGCCTTCGGTGGGGTCGCCGGTGAGCCGCCAGGTGGGATCGAACCGCGCGTCGTTGCACAACAAGCCGGTGCGGGCCAGCTCGCGCAGGTCGGAAGCGTCATGCGCAGCGATGTCCTGGCCGCTCGCAGCAAACCCGCCCTTGGGCGCATAACCCACGCCACTGACTTGCAGCACGCGGGTGGGCAACACCACGCGCACGGCGGTCATCTCGTTTTGCGTGAGCGTGCCGGTTTTGTCGGTGCAGATCAGCGTGACTGAGCCCAGCGCCTCTACCGCAGGCAGGCGGCGCACGATGGCGTGGTGGCGCGCCATGCGCTGTGTGCCTATGGCCAGGGTGATGGTGACGATGGCGGGCAGACCCTCGGGAATGGCCGCCACCGCCAGGCCCACCACGGCCAGAAACATGTCGACCCAGCCAAAGTGATGCAGCGTGACGCCCGCGAGCAGCGTGATGACTGCGGCCACCAGAATGAAGACGGTCAGACGTTGCGCCAGTTGATCGAGCTTGCGCGTGAGGGGTGTGCGCAGTTCTTCCACGCCCGCCACCAGAGCACCAATCTGTCCCAGCTCGGTGTGCACCCCACTGGCACACACCACGCCCGCACCGCTGCCGTACGTCACGCCGGTGCCGGCGTAGGCCATGCCTGTGCGCTCGGCCAGCACGGCTTCGGGTGGGCACGCCTCGATGCCTTTATCAACGGGCACCGACTCACCCGTGAGCGCCGCTTCCTGAATGCGCAAGTTTTTGGCGCGCAGCAAACGCAGATCGGCGGGCACGCGATCACCTGTAGTAAGCCACACAACATCGCCGGGCACCAGCTCGGCGGCGGGAACGGTGCAGCGTTCCCCGTCACGCTGCACGATGGCGTGCGCCGCCAGCATGGAGCGCACTGCTTCGAGCGCGCGCTCGGCTTTGCCTTCCTGAATAAAACCGATGAGGGCGTTGATGAGCACCACACCTGCAATGACCGCGGCGTCAACGCGATGCCCAATGAGGAACGTGACGGCCGCGGCGGCCAGCAGTACCAGGATCAGTACGTTGTTGAACTGCGCCGCGAGTCGCGTCCAGACGCCGCGCCGTTGGCCTGAGGGCAACTCGTTGCGGCCATAGCGCGCCAGTCGCTCGCGGGCCTGCGCCGTGGTCAAGCCGTCTGCATGTGCATTGAGCGTGGTCAACGCTGCATCAGGCGATTGGGCGTGCCATGGCGTGATTACTGGCATGCTGCGCAACCTTCCGTCTGTGAGTGTTCATCGTCCATGACCGAAACATCGCACGACATCGTGTTTAGCGCCCGTGGCCTGACCAAGGTGTACCGCATGGGCGAGGTCGAAGTGCAGGCGCTGCGTGGCGTGGATCTGGACATTTATGCCTCGGAGTTCGTGGTGTTGCTGGGGCCTTCGGGCAGTGGCAAATCCACACTGCTCAACATTTTGGGCGGACTCGATACCCCCAGCGGCGGCACCGCGCGTTGGCGCGATCATGACCTGACGCGCGCTACGGGGGCTGAACTCACCCGTTACCGGCGCGAACACGTGGGCTTCGTGTTTCAGTTCTACAACCTGATTCCCTCGCTCACCGCGCGCGAGAACGTGGCGCTGGTCACTGAAATGGCGACGAACCCCATGCGGCCCGAAGACGCGTTGGCGCTGGTGGGGCTGGGTGATCGGCTCGATCACTTTCCCGCGCAGCTCTCGGGCGGTGAGCAGCAGCGCGTGGCCATTGCGCGCGCCATTGCCAAGCGGCCCGACGTGTTGTTGTGTGATGAACCCACCGGCGCGCTCGACTACGCCACCGGGGTGCTGGTGTTGCAGGCCATTGTGCGCATCAATCAGGAGCTGGGCACCACCGCGGCCGTCATCACGCACAACGCGCCTATTGCGGGCATGGCCGATCGGGTGATGCGCATGGCCGATGGCCGCATTGCCGAGGTCACGCGCAATGAACACAAGCGCGCGCCGGAGGAGATCACGTGGTGATGTGCAGGTCTTTCATCTCCCTCCCCTTCAAGGGGAGGGCGGGGGTGGGGATGGGGTTGCATGGGGTGATTCCGCTGTACAACGAACCCCATCCCCACCCTAACCCTCCCCTTGAAGGGGAGGGGACTCAATGTCAGTCCGCAGGTTGGGGTTCTCTGCGCTCACCCCAACCCACAAAACCACGCGATCAATCATGACGCACGTCATGGTGACCATGCTCACCCGCAAACTCCTGCGTGACCTGTGGCAAGTCAAGGGGCAGGTCATCACCATCGCCCTGGTGGTGGCCAGTGGCATTGCGGCGTTTTGTGCGTCGCTGTCCACGTATGAATCGCTCAAGCGCATGCAATTTGAGTATTACGAGAGCGCGCGTTTTGCCCATGTGTTCGCCAGCGCGCGGCGTGTGCCGGTGGGGTTGGAGGCAAAGGTTCTGAATATCGCCGGCGTGGTCGATGTACAGACCACGCTCTCGTACGACGCGCTGCTGGATCTGCCCGAGGTGATCGAACCCATGATCGCGCGCCTGGTGGGTTTGCCTGCGCGAGCCGACGGCAGCGCGCTGCGCATGAACCGCCTCACGTTGATGGCGGGCCGCTGGATTGATGCCCCAGCCTCCAACCAGGTGCTGGTGAGCGAGACGTTTGCCAAGGCGCGCGGCTTGACTCCGGGCACCAGCGTGCGCGTGCTCATGAACGGCAAGCGAGAGACGCTCCACGTGGTGGGCATCGTGCTCTCGCCCGAGTACGTCTTTGCCATGCACCCGGGCAGTGGTGATGAGAATAGTTTTGGCGTGTTCTGGATTGGGCGCGAGCGCCTGGCTGCCGCCTACAACATGGAAGGCGCGTTTAACCGCGTGGCCGTGCGCCTGGCGCGCGATGCCTCAGAGCGCGGCGTGATCGACGCGCTCGATCATCTGCTCGAACCCTACGGCGCTACTGGCGCCTACGCGCGCGCTGAGCAACTGTCGCATCAAGCCCTCACACAAGAGATCAACGAGCAGCGTGTGTTTGGCCTGGTGTTGCCCACGGTGTTTCTGGGCGTGGCGGTGTTCCTGCTCAACGTGGTGCTCACGCGCCAGATTGGCACGCAGCGCGGACAGATTGCTGCACTCAAAGCGCTGGGTTGTGCGGATTGGCGCATCGGCGTGCACTACCTGGGCTTTGTGCTGGTGATTGTGGTGCTGGGCATCCTCATCGGTGCGGTGGCGGGCGCGTGGCTGGGGCAAGCCCTCACCGAGCTCTACACGCGCTACTTTCACTTTCCCATCATCGACTATCAGTTGTCGGTGGCGATCGTGCTGATGGGCGCTGCCGCCTCACTGGTGGCTGCAATGGCTGGCGCGCTGCAGGCGCTGCTCAAAGTGGTGCGGCTGCCGCCCGCCGAAGCCATGCGCCCGGCGAGCCCCGCCAGTTTTCGCGCCACGCTGCTCGAGCGCATCGGCTTAGGGAAACTGTTTTCACCCGCAGTGCGCATCGTGCTGCGCGACATTGAACGTCGCCCCGCGCGCGCGGTGTTCACCACTGTGGGCATCGCCTGCGCGGTGGCCATCCTCATCAGCGGCACCTGGTGGCGCGACGCCATGGACTATCTGATTGAAGTGGAAATGCGCCAGCGCGAGCGTCAGGACGTGAGCGTGGAGTTGGTCGATGCCACCTCCAGCGCCACCGTCTATGACCTGCAACGCCTGCCCGGTGTGTTGCGTGCCGAAGCGCATCGCAGTGCGGCGGTGCGTCTGCGTCATGGGCTGCATACGTATCGCACCAGCGTGTTCGGCCTGTCGCGTGAAGCCCGCTTGCGCCAGGTGTTGGGCACCGACCTGCAGCCCATCGCGTTACCCGAGCAAGGCATCGTCCTCAATCACCTGCTGGCGCGGCGTCTGCAATTGACCACGGGCGACACCGTGCAGCTTGAATTTTTGCAAGGCGAGCGCCGCGTGGTGGAGCTGCCCGTGGTGGCGGTGGCCGATGAATCCATGGGGCTGCTCGCCTACATGGACCGCGATGCCCTCAATCATTTGCTGGGCGAGGGCGACAGCGTGTCCGGTGCGCGCGTGCGGCTCGATGCCAACGCGCGCGACACCTTCATGCAGCAGGTCAAGGAAACGCCGCGCGTGGCCTTTGCGGTGGAGATTGGCCCCATCGTGCGCAACTTTCGCGAAACCTCCGCGCGCAACATCCTGGTCTTCACCTCGGCGCTCTCGGTGCTGGCCGGGATCATTGCGCTGGGCGTGGTCTACAACAACGCACGCATTGCGCTAGCCGAGCGCGCCTGGGAGCTGGCCAGCCTGCGCGTGCTGGGCTTCACGCGCGGTGAAGTGAGCGTGCTGCTGCTGGGCGAACTGGCGCTGGAATTGCTCTTGGCCTTGCCGCTGGGTTGGTTGCTGGGGTACGGCTTGTCCTGGGGCATCCTGCAGGCCATCACGCCCGAGACGTTCAGAATTCCGCTCATCATCGAAGCACGCACCTACGCCTGGGCCACCGTGGTGGTGTTGGTTGCAGGTGTGGTCAGCGCCTTGATCGTGCGCCGACAGATTGATCGGCTGGATCTGGTGGGGGTGTTGAAGGTGCGGGAATGACGAGTCCGGGAAGCACAGACTTATCGAGGAAGTTAATTCATGCAACGCCGCCACATTCTTTATCTAGTTCTTGCCATTGCACTCATCGCCGGAGCCCTGGTCTGGGCCTTTCTGCCCGCGCCTATTCCCGTGGAAGTCAGCGCTGTGCGGCAAGGGCTGTTTGAACAAACCATCGACGAAAACGGCAAAACACGCGTGCGTGAGCGCTATGTGATTTCCGCACCGCTGGCCGGCCGTCTGGCGCGCATCACGCTCGATCCGGGTGATGCGGTGCAGGCTGGCAAACCCGTGGCCACCATTGCCCCCTCGGTGCCCGCCTTGCTCGATGCCCGCACCGTGCGCGAGCTCGAAGAGCGCTTCGGTGCGGCCGAGGCGGCCTATGCGCAGAGCAAGGCCGAAGAGGTGCGCGCCAGCGCCGCGCTGGAGCAGGCGCAGGCCGATGCGGCGCGCCAGGGCAAGTTGCAGGCCGACGGGTTTGTGTCGCCCGCGGCGCGCGAGCAAACACAACTGGGCGTGCGTCTGGCGACACAAGCACAGGCCGCCGCGCGCAGCGCACTGGATGTCGCCGGGCACAACATGGCCCAGGCCCGCGCCGCGCTCGCGCGGGTCCGTATTGACCCGATGGATCGAGACAACCGCGCCCGCACACAAGTGCTGCCCGTCATCGCCCCCATCAGCGGGCATGTGCTGCGCTTGGTGCAAGAGAGCGAAGCCGTCGTCGCCATGGGCGCGCCGCTGCTGGAAGTGGCACAAACCGCGGACCTTGAAGTCGTGGTGGACGTACTCTCCACCGAAGCCCTGCGCATTACATCGGGCATGCCCGTGCGGCTGGATGCCGGGCCCACCTTGCGCTTTGACGGGGTGGTGCGTCGGGTGGAACCCGGTGCCTACACCAAGGTCTCGGCGCTGGGCGTGGAAGAGCAGCGCGTGAACGTGATCATTGACCTAGTTGCAAAAGGCGGGCTCGCACCCAAGTTGGGCGATGGCTACCGCGTGGACGCACGCATCGTCGCCACCGCGCAAGCCGAGGCGGTGCTCGTGCCTGTGGCGGCCCTGTTTCGCCATGAAGGGCAGTGGGCTGTGTTTGTGGTGCAAGATCGTCGCGCGCAATTGCGATCGGTCAAGATTGATGGACGCAACACTATCGAAGCGCGGGTCGAAGACGGCTTAGTGCCGGGCGAAACCGTGGTGGTCTATCCGGGGGATTTACTGGCCGACGGCAAGCGCATCAAAGTGCTGCGGCAATCGCAGTGAGTTTTTTCAACCTAAAGGAGAACGTCATGAACACCGAACAATGGGTACGGTCGATTGCAGGTCTTTTTGTTCTGGTTTCTCTGGCGCTGGGTGTGCCTGGTAGCCCGTTATTCGTCAACGTGAATTTTTTGTGGCTCACCGCCTTTGTGGGCGCCAATCTGTTTCAAAGCGGCTTCACGCGCTTTTGCCTCATGGAAAAAATTCTGCTCAAGCTGGGCGTCAAGCCTGCATGAAGGCGCTGCAGGGGTGGGTGCTGCTGGCCGCGCTGTTCGGTGCGGTCAGTAGTGCGCAGATGCCGGCGCTGAAGTCTGCGGCGGTGGAGCTGCGCGAAGTCGAAGACACGGTGAGTACGGATGCGTTGGTAGAAGCCGCGCGGCAGTCCACCGTGTCGGCGCAGATTGCCGGGCGTGTGGTGGAGCTGCGTTTTGACGTGGGTGACTACGTCAAGCAAGGCGAAGTGATTGTGCGCATTGATGCGCGCGCGGTCACGCAGGCCGCGGCGGCCAGTCAAGCACAGGTGGCGCAGGCGCAGGCGGAACTGGCCAACGCGCGGGCCCAGCTGGAGCGCACGCGTGCTTTGGTGGCGCAAAAATTCTTGAGCCCCTCTGCATTGGATAAAGCGGAGGCCGATGCCAAAGCCGCGGCCGCGCGCGTCAGCGCCTTGCTGGCGGGGGCGGGCATGGCACAGACCGAGCGCAGCTTTGCCACTGTGGTGGCGCCCTACAGCGGCGTGGTGGCCGCGCGTCATGTGGAGTTGGGCGAGATGGCCGCGCCGGGCAAGCCGCTGATGACGGGCTTTGACCCGGGCTCGCTGCGTGTGGTGGCCACGGTGCCGCAGGCGCAGATTGCAGCCCTACAAGCGGGGGCCCGTGCCCGCATTGAAGTGCCCTCAGCCAACACCTGGTTTGACGCGGCCAGCGTGACGGTGCTGCCGGTGGCCGATGCGCGCACGCATACGGTGCCCGTGCGCCTCAATCTGAAGGACGATGCGCTGGTGCGCGGCGCGCGCGGCTTACTGCCCGGCGTGTTTGCCCGGGTGCACTTTGTTGTGGGCAAGGCCACGCGGCTGGTGGTGCCGAGCGAAGCGGTCTTGCGACGCAGTGAGGTCACGGCCGTGTATGTGCTCGATGCGCAAGGTGCACCGCAGTTGCGCCAGGTGCGCGTCGGGGTGACGGTGGATGAGCGCATGACTGAAGTACTGGCGGGCCTCAAGCCCGGTGAGCGCGTGGCGCTGGAACCGGTGGTGGCGGGAATGGCGAGTACACATTGAATCCTTTCCCCTTGAAGGGAGGAAAGTGTTGAGTTCCCTCCCCTTCAAGGGGAGGTTGATGTTGAGCTCCCTCCCCTTCAAGGGGAGGGTTAGGGTGGGGATGGGCCCAACCCCGCAACCCAACGCAGTGAGAAACGCAAAAAATGCAGGAACAGGACAACGATTGGGTTCGGTGCCAAGCGGCTGTTTTGCGTAAACACACCACTGATGCGGAGCAGGTGCTGTGGCAGCGTTTGCGCGGCAAGCAACTGGGCGTGAAATTTCGGCGCCAGCATCCGTTTGCCAAATATGTGATCGATTTCGTGTGTTTGGAATGCAAGCTTGTAGTTGAAGTGGACGGAGGGCAGCACAACGGATCAGTGACTGATGTCGAACGGGATCGGCAGTTGGCGCTTTCAGGATTCAGGGTGCTTCGCTTTTGGAATAACGAAGTGTTGCTGAAGACGGATGAGGTGGTCAGTGCGATCTGGGAGGCATTGGGGGGCTTTGGTTCGGCAACTCGCCCGTTGTTTCAGTCCCACCCACTCGCCCATCCCCTCCCTAACCCTCCCCTTGAAGGGGAAGGGATTCAACATCAACCTCCCCTTGAAGGGGAGGGAACCAAGAATCAACCTCCCCTTGAAGGGGAGGGCTACATCACATGACGCTCCCCACTCCCCTGGGCCTGTCCGGCCGCATCGCCGCTTACTTCCAGTCTGCGCAACTGACCCCGTTGCTGGCCCTGGCCGCCCTGCTGTTGGGCCTGGCCGCCGTGCTCGTCACGCCGCGCGAAGAAGAGCCGCAGATTGATGTAACCATGGCCACGGTGCAGGTGCCGTTTCCTGGCGCCAGCGTGGCCGATGTGGAAGCTCTGGTGGCCACCCCGGCCGAGCAGGTGCTCTCGCAGATGGTGGGGGTGGAGCATGTGACCTCGGTCTCACACCCGGGGCGTGCGCTGCTCACCGTGCAATTCAAAGTGGGTGTGCCGCGCACCGAGGCGCTGGTGCGGCTGCATGACACCCTGATCGCCAACCGCAACTGGCTGTCGCCGCAACTGGGTGCACTCGAACCCATCATCACTCCCAAGGGCATTGATGATGTGCCCATTGTCACGCTCACGTTGTGGCGTGAGGGCGATGCGCAGGGCGCCTTCGATCTGGCGCGCATTGCGCATGCGGCCGAGGTGGAGCTCAAGCGCGTGCCGGGCACACGCGAAGTGCGCACGGTGGGCGGCCCGTTGCACGTGTTGCGGCTGGAGCTTGATGTGGATCGGCTGGCGGCATTCAATCTGACCGCACTTGATGTGCAAGCGGCGCTCACGCGTGCCAATGTGGCCTTGCCTATTGGCACAACGGTGCGGGAGAACCGCAGCGTGGTCATCGAGGCCGGCAGTCATTTGCAAAACGCTGATGAAGTGCGGCAACTGGTGGTGGGCAGTGCCAACAATCAGCTGGTGTATGTGTCCGATGTAGCGCAGGTGATCGATGGCCCCGAGCAGCCCACGCACTATGTGTGGATGGGCGCGCAGGGGCGCGAGCACCCCGCCGTCACCTTACAAATCACCAAGAAGGCGGGTGAGAACGCGGTGGCGGTGGCGCAGCGCGTGATTGCACGCATGCAGGCGCTGCACAACACCGTGGTGCCGGCCGATGTGCAGGTGAGTGTCACGCGCAACTACGGCGCTACCGCCAGCGACAAGGCGCAGCAACTCATCAAGAAACTCATTTTCGCCACGCTGTCGGTGGTGGCGTTGGTGTTCTTTGCGCTGGGTCGACGCGAGGCGGTCATTGTGGGTGTGGCGGTGATTCTTACGCTCGCCGCCACGCTCTTTGCCTCGTGGGTCTGGGGCTTTACGTTGAATCGGGTGTCGCTCTTTGCGTTGATCTTTTCAATTGGCATCTTGGTGGACGACGCCATCGTGGTGGTGGAGAACATTCACCGCCATCGGCAGCTTGACCCGGCCAGCCCACTGACGGCCCTCATTCCCAAAGCGGTCGATGAAGTGGGCGGCCCCACCATCCTGGCCACCTTCACCGTGATTGCCGCCTTGCTGCCCATGGCCTTTGTGAGCGGACTCATGGGCCCGTACATGAGCCCCATCCCGATCAACGCCAGCATGGGCATGCTCATCTCGCTGGTGATTGCCTTCACGCTCACCCCATGGCTGGCGCAAAAGCTGTTGGGGCACGGGCCCGTCATGCACGGCCACACCCCGTGGCTGGAAAGTGCGGCCACGCGCGCGCTGCATCCTTTTGTGCGCTCCGCGCAGGCCACGCGCAACCGGCGTTGGCTGGGGGCTGCCGTGCTGGCCGCCATCGTGTTGTCCGTGGGGCTGGCTGCCGTGAAACTGGTGGTGCTCAAGATGCTGCCGTTCGACAACAAGTCGGAGTTCCAGGTGGTGGTCGATCTGCCTGCCGGCACACCGGTGGAAACCACCGCGGCCGCGCTGCACGAGCTGGGCGCGTATCTGGCCACTGTGCCCGAGGTGGTGAACTACCAAGCCTATGCAGGCACCTCTGCGCCCATCAGCTTCAATGGCCTGGTGCGCCAATACGACTTGCGTGCAGCCGCTGAGCTGGGCGATATCCAAGTCAATCTCACCGACAAAGCACACCGCCATCGCAAGAGCCACGCCATTGCGCAAGACGTGCGCCCGGCGCTGGAAGCCATCGGCGCAAAGTGGAATGCCAAAGTCAAAGTTGTGGAAGTGCCGCCGGGACCGCCCGTGCTCTCCCCCATCGTGGCCGAGGTCTACGGACCCGATGAAGCCGCCCGCGTGGCCGGCGCCTTGCGTGTGCGTCAGGCCTTGGCGGCCACTGCCGACATTGTGGGCATTGATGACTCCGTGCAAGCACCCGCACCGCGCCTGGTGCTCAAGGTGGATCAGCGCAAGGCCGCGGCGGCTGGCATCACCGCACAAGAGGTGGTGCAGACCTTGCAGATGAGCCTGGCGGGCACACAGGTCAGCACGCTCTTCAATCATCAGTCCAAATATGAAGTGCCCCTCCGTGTGAGTCTGCCGCCCGAAGCTGCGGGGGATCTGACCGCGCTGCTCAAACTCACCGTGCGCAGTGCGAGCGGCGTGCGGGTGCCGCTCTCTGAGGTGCTCACGCCCGTGCAGCGTGAACGCGAGTCACCGCGCTTTCACAAAGATCTGCTGCCCGTGGTGTACGTGATTGCCGACCAAGCGGGCCGCATCGATAGCCCGCTCTATGGCATGTTTGCCGCGCGCAGTTTGTTGACTCCCTCCCCTTCAAGGGGAGGGCAGGGGTGGGGATGGGGTGGTGGG
>CAZZAD010000040.1:0-17084 GCA_964652055.1 uncultured Burkholderiaceae bacterium
TCATCTTGGCGTTGATCGGGCCTTTGCCGTCGATGGGCTGACCCAACGAGTTGACCACGCGACCAATCAGCTCGGGGCCGACCGGCACTTCAAGAATGCGGCCGGTGGCTTTGACGGTGGCGCCTTCTTTGATGTGCTCATAGGCACCAAGCACCACCGCACCGACGGAATCGCGCTCGAGGTTGAGCGCCAGGCCAAAGGTGTTGTTGGGGAATTCCAGCATCTCGCCTTGCATGACGTCGGACAGTCCGTGCACACGGCAAATGCCGTCGGTCACGGTCACGACCGAGCCCTGTGTGCGGATGTCGGTCGAAACGCCGAGACCCTGAATACGATTTTTCAGCAGTTCGCTGATTTCAGAAGGATTGAGTTGCATCGTTCAATTCCAGATTCAAATTCATGCTGCAGTGAGACTGGCCTGCATTTGTGCAAGGCGCGTCTTCACCGACGTATCGAAAACATGGTCACCCACAGACACACGCACACCACCAATCAGGCTGGCATCCACGCGCACCTCGGGTTTGAGTTTTAGGCCGAACCGCTTGGACATGGCCGCCACCAGATCAGCCACCTGCGCCGCCGTAAGGTCGAAGGCCGATTCAATCACGCAATCGGCCACACCCTCAGACGCGTTAATAAGGTCACGCAACTGTTTGGCGATTTCCGGCAAGGCGGCCAGGCGTTGATTGCCCACCACCAAGCGCAAAAATGCCGTGAGCTCAGCGGGCAGTGCCGACTTCATCAGCTCCGTCAACAGCTTGACCGTCTGCTCATCACTGAGCTTAGGGTCGGCCACCACGGAAGCCACCTGCGGATGCGAGGCCACTTGCGCCAGCTCATCGACCAGCAGCTGCCAGGCAGTTGCTTGATTGCCCGCCTTGGCGGCACCAAACAGTGCAACCGCGTAGGGCCGCGCAAGGGTTGAGAGCTCAGCCATTTTTAGAGCTTTGCCTTCAACTGATTGAGCAGGTCCGCGTGCACCTGCGCATTGATCTCGCGGCTGAGGATCTGCTCAGCGCCGGCCACGGCCAGCGCGGCCACCTGGTCGCGCAAGGTGTTCTTGGCGCGGATGACTTCCTGCTGGGCGTCTTGCTTGGCGCTGGCAACGAGGCGCTCACCTTCACTCTTGGCAGCGAGCTTGGCTTCGTCGACGATGGCTTGCGCGCGCTTCTCGGTATCGGCCAGAAGCGCCTGCGCCTTGGCACGTGCCTCGGCCTCGAGTTGGGCGATCTTTTTGCGCGCTTCGTCGAGACTTTTGGCGCCACGATCAGCGGCCGCCAGCCCATCGGCGATTTTTTTCTGACGGTCTTCAAGCGCTTTGTTCAGGGGTGGCCAGATAAAACGGGCCACCACCCAGGTCAGCACAAAGAAAACAATCGTCTGCGCAAACAGGGTTGCGTTCAGATTCATGGGAAACAAACCGACCGGGCACGCCCGCGTCGGCTCCTCAAGTCAAGTGGATATACGGCGAAAAACTGCAAACAGACAGATCGGCCGGCTTACTTGAAGGGGTTCGCGGTGGCGAACCACAGCGCGATACCGGTACCAATAATGAACGCCGCATCGATCAGACCCGCAAGCAGGAACATTTTGGTTTGCAGTGAGTTCATCAGCTCAGGCTGACGCGCTGACGCTTCAATGAATTTTCCGCCCATGATGCCGATGCCGATACAAGCACCAATGGCGCCCAGACCGATGATCAGACCACAAGCCAGCGCGACGAATGCAACGTTGGTCATTTTTTAAAACTCCCGTTTGAAAAAAAGAAAAAACAAATCAATCAATGCCCTTCGTGCGCCTGCCCGATATAAACCAGCGTCAGCATCATGAAGATGAACGCCTGCAGCAGCACGATCAGGATGTGAAAGATGGCCCACACCGAACCGGCAATCACGTGGCCGAAGAAACCAAACACGGTGGCCGAACCGCCCAGCAAAGCGATCAGGAAAAAAATCAGCTCGCCTGCGGACATCTCGCCGAAAAGCCGCAGGCCCAACGACACGGTCTTGGCGACAAACTCAATGATGTTGATTCCGAAGTTGGCCAAACCCAGCGCGACGAAACCCAACCAGGTCAGCGGGTTGGCACTCGGATGCACATTGCCAAAGGGCGCGTAGAACAACTCGTGCACCCAGCCACCCACGCCTTTGATCTTGAGGTTGTAATAGAGCATCAGGATCAGCACAGCAATGGCCATACCCAGCGTGGCGTTCAAGTCCGCCGTGGGCAGCGGACGCAGATTGTGGATACCGGCCGCTTGCGCCACCGTGGGAAACCAATCCACGGGCAGGAGGTCAATGGCGTTCATCAACACGATCCAGCAAAACGCGGTGAGCGCCAGGGGCGCCACAAAGCGGCGCGAGGTCTCGTTATGCACGATGCCCTTGGCTTGCTCGGAGACCATCTCGACGAGCATTTCAACAAAGGCCTGAAATTTTCCGGGCACGCCAGAGGTGGCTTTTTTTGCCCCGCGCCCCAAGAACAAAAGCATCACCAGGGCGCACAGCACGGAGAAAAACATCGTGTCAAAGTGCACGATGCCGGGCTGAAACAACTCGGTCTGCGTCATGTTGCGCAGATGAGTCAGATGGTGGGCGATGTATTCGCCCGCGGTTTGTTCGGCGCCTGAGGACATAGTTACTTGTATTGAATGCGATCCAGCCAAAACATCAGGAGATAACTTTTCAAGCACGCGACGATCGCAACGATCATGGCGAGCCACACCAATTTGTCGTACCCCTGCACCACCGCCACCAACAACGCCAGCGTGAGGCCCAGCTTGACGAATTCGCCGACAAAAAAAGTCAGCACCCCTACACCTCGGGGCTTACGACTTGCCCACCAGAGGCGCGCCGCAAACAATGCATTTGGAACAACACAGGCGGCCCCACCCAACAGCGCAGATATCGCAGCGGCTTGTCCACCCATGGCACCGGCCAGCAGCGCCACGACTCCCGTCACCAGAATTTGCAGGCCCAAAACTTTGAACATCGGCTTTGAACATCGACCGCAAGGACTGGCGCTATTTCGGGACCAGCAAATTTCGTGAAGCCTGCGATTCTACGAGGCTCGCTGATCTCAGGTCAAACCGAGTCAGCGCAAAGTGCAAGGGAAGGTGCGGCTGACGCAACACTTGCCCACACCAGCGCCCTCCAACGCCCTTCATCGCTGGATGTTTCACCACACGATTAGGGCAACAGCGATTCACCGGCATACAGATCGGCCACGCTTTCGCGCCGGCGGATTTCATAGATCCGATCGCCATCGACCATGACTTCAGCCGCACGTGGGCGCGAGTTGTAGTTGCTGGCCATGCTCATGGCATAGGCGCCGCAGTCGGCCACGGCGAGCAAGTCGCCCGGCTCAAGGGTCAGCTCGCGATTGCGCGCCAACCAGTCCGCAGACTCACACACGGGACCGACGATGTCTTGTGTCAGTGCCACGCCACTGCGTTCGCGCACAGGCAACACGTCCATCCAGGCCTCATAGAGCGCCGGGCGCATCAGGTCGTTCATGGCTGCATCGACCACGGCAAAGTTCTTGACCTCGCCCTGCTTGATCAAGGTCACGCGCGTGAGCAGCGCGCCGGCGGGCCCCACAATGGCGCGACCCGGCTCAAAGAGCAGTGTTTTGCCCTGATGCCCGCGTGCATCGATGCGCTTGAATAGCGCCGCCATCAGGTCGCCCACCGCGGGCGGCTCCTCGTGGCGATAACGAATGCCCAGCCCGCCGCCCAAATCAATGTGGTGCAGATGAATGCCCTCGCTTTGCAACGCGTCGACCAGGTCGAGCACTCGCTCAGTCGCATCCACATAAGGTGCCACGCTGGTGATCTGTGAGCCGATATGACAATCCACGCCCACTACATTCAGATGCGCTGATTGCGCCGCACGGCGATACAGATCAGGCGCTTCGCTGTAAGCCACACCAAACTTGTTGTCCTTCAGGCCGGTGGAGATGTAAGGATGCGTTTGTGCGTCCACGTCCGGGTTGACACGCAACGACAACGGCGCGCGCACGCCATGCGCGGCGGCCACACGTTCGATCATGCCGACCTCGAAGACCGATTCCACGTTGAAGCACAGGATCCCGACCTCCAGCGCCTGGGCGATTTCAGCTTCCGTTTTGCCCACGCCCGAAAACACCACTGTGCGTGCATCGCCCCCCGCGGCCAGGACGCGCGCCAGCTCGCCGCCCGAGACAATGTCAAAACCCGCGCCCTCGCGCGCCAACACATTGAGTACAGCCAAATTGGAGTTGGCCTTCATCGCATAACAAACCAGCGAGGATCGGCCCGCCAACGCCTGGGTCCACGCACGAAACGCTTCGACGATCGCGCGTCGGCTGTAGACATATGTGGGCGTACCAAACCGCGCGGCAATATCAGCAAGGGATACGTCTTCGCAGACGAGTTCGGCATCCCGCCGCGTCAGTGCGGGGGTCAAAAATTGAACAGCGCTCATTGGGATTCGGAGGTGGCGGGGTCGGAACGGGCCGGCACGTCCGGCACTTTTTTATCGGGAACAGGCGTCGGCACCTGGGCGGGCGCAGACGTGGGGGCTGGGTAGGGCCAAGGCGCCCCCGGCGGAACGCCGGGCACGAAAAGCGGGCCTTTTTGCCCGCATGCGCTCAGTGTGGCCAATACGAAAATCGCCACTCCTAGGAGTCTGCGCGGCAGAAGGCGTCGAAGCGAAACGCGTGGGAAAAGAGCCCAATTTGCGCCCGCTTTTGAGGACTGTGGCCGAAGCCACAGCCGGAAAGACGGGTGCGAAGTGGGGCTTTTCTCCACGCGTTGCAGCCGACGGGCTTCTGCCGCGCAGTCTCCTAGACTCCCACCTTTGCAATTTTTTCGGCCCCACATGATGCGGTCGATTCTGACATGACCGAGACGCAGTTCCTGGAACACGCCGAGCGCGCACTCGCCGCCATTGAAGCCGCCCTGTCCAACGTCAGCGATTCGGGCGACATAGACATCGATGTCAGTCGTGTGGGCAACGTGCTGACTATTGAGCTACCCAATCGCTCCAAGCTTGTGATCAACAGCCAGGCTTCGATGCAACAGCTGTGGGTAGCGGCACGCAGTGGCGGTTACCACTACGCGCTGACCGACGACAACTCATGGCGCAATACGCGCGATGGCTCCGAGCTTTTTGCTGCGCTCTCAGACTTGCTGTCTGCACAGGGCGACGTGCCCATACAACTCACGCCCTAAAAAATCTGATCACGCACCGTATCCACGGCTTTTTGTTGATCAGGCGGCAAACCATCTTCGAGTCCGATGCTTGCCACTCCCTGGCCCGGCTGGAACTCTTCAAAGTAGTACTCGCCTCCAATGTTGACGACGCGCTCGGGCATAGGCAGCACAAGCTGGGCGCGATCTTTGAGCGCAACCTCCATGTAACTCATCCAGATAGGCAACGCCAGGCCCCCGCCCGTTTCGCGCTCACCCAATGGCCTGGGCTGATCAAAACCCACCCACGCTACTGCCACCAAGCCACCACCGTAACCCGCAAACCATGCATCGTGGGAATCGTTCGTGGTGCCCGTTTTTCCTGCGAGATCAGATCGCTTCAACGCCACGGCACGCGCCGCCGTCCCTATGCGCGTGACATCGCTCAGCACTGAATTCATCACGAAGGCATTGCGTTCATCGAGCACGCGCTCGCCCGCGCCAGCCGCCTGCGGACGCGCCTCCATCAGCACCTTGCCGCTGGCATCCGTGACCTTGGCAATCAGGTAAGGCTGCACCCTGAGCCCCCCAGTTGCAAAGACGCCATAGCCGCTGAGCAGCTGCCACGCCGTGACACTTCCGGCGCCCAAAGCCAGCGTCAGATAGGGCGGATGTTTATCCGGCTCGAAACCAAACCGCGCCGCGTGCGCCTGCGCAAAGTGCGGGCCTATGGCCTGCAACACGCGAATCGACACCAGATTCTTGGACTTGGCCAGCCCCAGCCGCAGCCGCATCGGCCCCTCATAGGTGCCGTCGTAGTTCTTGGGCTCCCACACCTGCCCCCCCGTGAGTTCTGGATCAATGGCCAGCGGCGCGTCGTTGATCAGCGTACTGGGCATGAAGCCGCGCTCCAGTGCGGCGGAGTAGATAAAAGGTTTAAAGGACGACCCCGGCTGCCGCCAGCCCTGTGTCACGTGGTTGAATTTGCTCAGATTGAAATCGAAGCCCCCCACCAGCGCGCGCACCGCGCCCGTGCTGGCTTCGGCTGCCACAAACGCCGATTCCACCTGCGGCAACTGCACGATCTCCCACCCGCCCTTAGGCAAGTGGGTCAACCGCACCACGGCACCGGGCCGGATTTTTCGTTTCGGTTGGGCTTTGGCATCGAGCGACCGCGCCGCAAATTTCAGCCCCTCACCCGTCACATCGACCGACTGCCCCCCCTGCATGAGAGCAACCACCTTCTTGGCGCTCACCTCAACCACCACCGCCGGATACAGGTTGGGACTGTCGATGGCCTCAACCAGGGCGTCATCAATTCTCTGGTCGCGGGTCTTTTCATCCGTCGCCAGATCAATAAATGCTTCAGGACCGCGGTACCCATAGCGCCGGTCATAGTCCAAGGCTTGCTGACGCACCGCGTTCCAGGCCGCCTGCTGCTCAGCACTGTTCAGCGTGGTAATGACATTGAGCCCACGGGTGTAGGTCTCCTCGTGGAACGTATCGAACATCAACTGACGCGCCATCTCGGCAGCAAACTCGGCGCGCACCGTCCGCGCATTCACCAACGCAGCTCCCGCAGACGCTGGGACAGCACTGGTGTTACCCCCTGCCGAGCGCGGCTTCAATTCCTCCGCTACCCCCGCCTCATAGACGGCCTTGTCGATAAAGTTCAGCGCATGCATCCGGCTCAGAACGTAGTTTTTTCGCACCTTGGCGCGAGCCGGATTGACCCAGGGATTAAAGGCACTAGGCGCCACGGGCAGGCCCGCCAGCGTGGCCATCTCGGCCACCGACAGATCTTTCATGCGCTTGCCGAAGTAGGTCTGAGCCGCGGCAGAAAATCCATACGCGCGCTGCCCCAGAAAAATCTGATTGACGTAGACCTCAAAAATACGGTCTTTGGGAAGTTGCGCCTCAATTTTCAGGGCCAGCGCAATCTCGTAGAGCTTGCGCGTGTAGAGCTTCTCCGAGCTCAAGAAAAATGTACGCGCAATCTGCATCGTGATCGTGCTGCCACCCTGGCTGCGCCGGCCCGAAGTGAAGTTGGCCAACGCGGCCCGCGTCAGCCCCAAATAGTCCACACCGCTGTGTTCGTAAAAGCGGTCGTCCTCCGCCGCCAAGATGGCCTGACGCAGCTGGACGGGCACCTCCTGGATGCGCACGTAGTCGCGCCGCTCTTCGCCAAATTCGCCCATCAACACGCCATCCGCCGACCAGACGCGCAACGGAATCTTTGGGCGATAGTCGGTCAGCGTTTCTATGGAGGGCAGATTGGCGTAGGCGGCGCACAACATCACGACGAGCAAAAACCCACCCGCCATGGCGCCCCCCACTGTCACAGCAAGCAGACGGACGCTCCAACGAGCAAGCACCCCTTGGGGCACCAGAGTTTCAGATTGAGTCATGGGTCAGATTTCGAGCCGCCCAGAAAATTGCTCGATTGGCGGGGGCACGTACTCTAAACCCCTATTAACGTGGCGCAATTCAACTGTTTGCAGGGGTTGTGTCAATTTTGTAAGTGTTGTTACGATGTGAAGTACCATCAGATGATTGTGCGGTAACCGCGCGAAACATAAGGAATCTGCTAGGCCTGGCTGGTGCATTGCCGCAATCAGTGGGGGTTTGTGGTGAGGCGCGCTGTATTTGCGGCGCGACCTTTCCTGTCAATGCCCCTTTCTCGTTGATGTCTGTTTTTGTAGGGGTTGAACCTTGGCATTTGATCTTCCTTTCACCGCAAAGACCCCGCCGCTCATTGGGCTCGACATCGGGTCATCCAGCGTCAAAATCGTCGAACTTTCGGATGCCGGTGGCGGCACGCTGCGTCTGGAGCGATATGCCATTGAACCGCTACCCCGTGGCGCAGTGGTGGACGGAAACATCGACAAAATTGACATCGTCGCCGAAGCGGTAAAACGTGCCTGGCGCCGTGCAGGCTGCCGCATCAAGAACGTGGCGATGGCATTGCCCGCCTCCGCAGTAATCACCAAACGTATTGCACTGCCCGCCAACCTGCGCGAAGAAGAACTTGAAATGCAGGTCGAGAGCGAAGCCAATCAGTACATCCCGTTTGCACTTGACGAAGTAAGTCTGGACTTTCAAGTTCTGGGGCCTATTCCCAATGCGCCCGATGACGTTGAGGTGCTGGTTGCCGCCAGCCGCAAGGAAAAAGTTGAAGACCGCATGGCCGTGGCACAAGCCGCGGGGCTCAAACCCGTCGTGGTCGATGTTGAGTCCTACGCCATGCGTGCCGCGCTGGAGCGACTCATTAATCAGCTGCCTAGCAGCGGCGAGGGGCTGGTCATTGCCGTCTTTTACATTGGCGCCAACACCACCAGCGTGACCGTCATGCACGATGGCGAAGCCATCTACGAACGCGAGCAGCCCTTTGGTGGACAGCAGCTCACCGGCGACATCTCCCGCACGTATGGCATTCCGGCTGAAGAGGCCGAACAGAAAAAACGCAGCGGTGATCTGCCTGCCAACTATGAGAGTGATGTGCTGCGGCCCTTCATTGAAACCGCCGCCACTGAAATCACGCGCGCGCTGCAGTTTTTCTTTACCTCCACCCCCTATACAAGGGTCGACCAAATCATGCTGTCGGGTGGTTCGGCGGTGATTAGCGGCCTGACGGACGCCATGATGGAGCGCGCTCAAGTACCCACTTCGGTGATCTCGCCTTTCAAGGGCATGGAAATCGCTTCCAGCGTGCGCGAAAAGCAGTTGCGCCTGGACGCTCCTGCACTCATTACCCCCTGTGGCCTGGCCATGCGCCGGTTTGACAAGTGATCTCGACGAAGGCCGGCACATGAGAGTCAGCATTAACCTTCTCCCGCATCGCGAAGCAAAACGCGAGCGGCAAAAAAAATCCTTTTACGCACTGACCCTGTTGTCAGCCGTTGCAGGCGGCGTACTGGTGTTTGTGGTGTGGTCTGTACTGCAAGGCTTCATCGCGGGACAACAGGAGCGCAATGAAATCATTGCCGCTGAAAACCGCAAGCTGGATGTGCAGATCAAGGAAATTGCCACATTGCGCCAGGAAATTGACGCCTTGCGTGCACGGCAACGCGCTGTGGAAGACCTGCAGGCCGATCGCAACCAGCCCGTTTACCTGATGGACGAGCTGGTCAAGCAAACCCCTGAAGGCATCTACCTGCGCACCATCAAGCAAGAAGGCATCAAGGTCAGCGTTGCGGGATGGGCGGCATCGCAAGAGCGCGTATCCGAGTTTTTGCGCAACCTGCAAAACAACACCAAGCGGCTGGAGCGCCCCGAGCTGTCCGAAATCAAGATTGCCGGGCAGACCCCCCAGGGCGTACAGCGTCGACTGTTTGAGTTCTCTCTGAGCTTCCTGATGCGCACAACGCCCGAGCGGGCGCAGCTCGCATCGGGCAAGGGCGGCTCGCCCGCGCCTGGATCCACGGCACCCAAACCTGGAGCCGCGCCCACCCCTGGTGCTGCACCCAAAAAATAGTGACTGCGTAGACAAGGACATTTCGGATGGCTGCCCAAGACATCGTTTCCCAGTTTCAGGGTTTGACGCTTGAAAACGTCGGCTCCTGGCCCTTCGCGCCACGTGCGGCCGTATGGGTGTTTGTGGTTGCTTTTTGCGCTGCCCTTGGTTGGTTCCTGGTCTGGACCAATCAGGTCGATAAGCTGGATCAACTCCGCGCGGAAGAGGTTTCTCTTAAGGACCAATACCGCAACAAGCTGCAGCAGGCCATCAACCTCGATGAGCTGCGCAAGCAAAAGGAACAGGTCAGCCAGTATGTGTTGACGCTGGAAAAGCAGCTGCCCAGCAAAGCCGAGATGGACGCCCTGCTGTCGGACATCAACCAATCGGGCATCGGTCGCGGTCTGCAGTTTGAGCTGTTCAAGCCCGGCTCAACTAACGTGCGGGATTTTTATGCGGAGCTGCCGATCAACGTCAAGCTGTCGGGCCGCTATCACGACCTGGCCGCCTTCACGAGTGATATTGCCCACCTGCCCCGCATCGTCACGCTCAACAACGTCACCCTGCAAGCGGGCAAAGATTCCAAAGATGGCACCTTGGTGATGGAGGCGGTCGCAAAGACGTTCCGCTATCTGGATGAAGAAGAAGTCGCCGCACAACGTAAGGCCAAGCAGGCCCCAGTGAAGAAATAGCCCCGTGATGCTGCCCCCTCCCATGAAACTTCTCTTACCCCTTGGAATTGCCGCTGCCACTCTGTTGGCGGGCTGCAGCCTTTCGAATGACGGCGAGATCCAGCAGTGGATGTCCAGTGTGCGGCAGGGCATGAAACCCACCGTCACGCCGGTGCCCGAGCCCAAAGAGTTTTCGCCGCAAGCCTATGACGGACGTGCGGCAGTCGATCCGTTTGATCCACAAAAAGTACAAATGGCTGTTGCGCGACAAGCGCAGGCCCGTGCCTCTGCCTCAGCCATCAAGCCTGATCTAGACCGGCGACGTGAAGTCCTGGAAGGATTTTCACTCGACCAAATCCGCATGGTGGGCATGATGCGCAATACCGGAGCCAATGTGGCTTTGCTCGAAACCGCCGGGCAGTTGCACAAGGTCCAAGCGGGCAATTACATTGGGCAAAATTTCGGGTTAATCACCCGTGTGTCGGAAACTGAAGTCCAATTGAAAGAAATCGTGCAGGATGCTGCAGGTGAATGGGTTGAGCGCACGGCGAAGCTGATACTGCAAGAGGCGGCCCGCCCACAACAAGGGAGCAAGCGATGAGCAAGAAGGTGCATACAACATGGTGGGTGTCGTTGTTCGCAACGGCGAATTTGTTACTCGCGCCAGCGCTCGTCGCTGCGCAAACACCTGCCGCCCCCCCAGCAGCAGCAATCAGCGCCAACAGCATCGAAAGGGTGGACGCCACCCAGACGGGCAACAGCGTGGTGCTGACCATACAACTCAAGTCCCCCGTCACCGGAGTGCCGCCGAGCTTCTCGGTGGCCAACCCTGCCCGCATTGCCATTGACCTGCCCCAGACGGCCAACAATCTGGGACGCAACGTGGTAGATCTAAACCAGGGCGATCTGCGCTCAGTGAGCCTGGTGCAGGCCCAGGGGCGCACCCGCGTGGTGCTCAACCTGCGCAAAACCATGACACACGCCATCACCGTCGACGGCAGCACCATCCAGGTTGCGCTGGGCGCGGGCGCTGCAGACACCACTTCATTCCGCGCCGATGCTCCCGCCGCCACGACCGCCACCTCGGCATCGTCGGGTACGGCAACTGCGGATGGTCGTGCACTGCGCTCCATCGATTTTCGCCGTGGCTCGGAGGGTGAAGGCCGTGTAGTGATCGACCTGTCCGACCCCAACACCAGCGTCGACATTCGCCAGCAAGGCGCGACCGTGGTCGTGGATTTCATGAACACCACCTTGCCGGAACAGCTGCGTCGACGCCTGGACGTCACCGATTTCGGCACGCCCGTCGCACAAATCAACGCGTTTGCCCAAGGCGCCAACACCCGCTTAGTGATTGAACCGCGCGGCCTGTGGGAGCAAAACGCCTATCAAAGCGATACGCGCTTTGTGATCGAGGTCAAACCCGTGCGCGAAGACCCGACACGCCTGTTTCAGGGCACGCGCCAGGGCTATCAGGGCGAGCGTCTGTCACTGAACTTCCAGAACGTGGATGTGCGCTCCTTGCTGCAGGTCATTGCCGACTTCACCAACTTGAACATCATTACCAGTGATTCCGTAGGCGGCTCCATCACCCTGCGCCTCAAGGACGTGCCTTGGGACCAGGCGCTGGACATCATTCTCCAGACCAAAGGGCTGGACATGCGCAAGAACGGCAACGTGTTGCTGATCGCGCCGCGCGAAGAGCTGGCCACCAAAGAGAAGCTTGAGGCCGAGGCGCGCAACCAATTGGCCGATCTCGAGCCCATGCACACGGAAACCTTCCAGCTGAACTACACGAAGGTCGAGGCATTCACGAAACTGGTCACCGACGATAAACAGCGCATCCTGTCCAAGCGCGGCAGCGCCGTGTTTGATCCGCGCACCAACCAGATGTTTGTGCAGGACACCACGGCTAAGCTCGAAGAGCTGCGTCGCCTGATCGCCAAGGTCGACGTGCCGGTGCCGCAAGTGCTGATTGAAGCGCGCGTGGTCGAAGCTGATGATCGCTTCACCCAGGCCCTGGGCGCGCGCTTTGGTTTTGTGAAGGCCAACAACAACACCTTCTTCAGAACCGAGGGCACCCGTTACTCGACAGGCAGCAGTGCCACAGCGGGCCCGCGCGGCGCCTTTACGCTAGGAAACTCCACCGTCAACAACGTCGATGCCGTGAACCTGCCCGCGCAAAGCCTGAGTGGTTTCGTGCCCGGCGCTTATGGCATCACACTGTTTAACAGCAACCTGTCGCGTCTGTTGGATCTCGAAGTGACTGCCCTGGAGCAGGAAGGCCGCGGCAAGATTGTTTCCAGCCCACGCGTGATCACCGCCGACAAGATCAAGGCCATCATCGAGCAGGGCACGGAAATTCCCTACCAGCAGGCCACGTCAAGCGGCGCCACCTCGGTGCAGTTCCGCAAAGCGGTGCTCAAACTGGAAGTCACGCCGCAAATCACTCCTGAAGGCGCCATTTTCCTGGACGTAAAAGTGAACAAGGACAGCCGCGGTATCGATACGCAGTCTGGACCCGCCATCGACACCAAAAACGTGCAAACGCAGGTTCTGGTTGAGAACGGCGGCACGGTGGTTCTGGGCGGCATTTACGAACAGACTGAACGCGTAACGGTTGTGAAGGTTCCGCTGTTGGGCGACCTCCCCATTGTGGGCAACCTGTTCCGCAACAAGGTTCGGGTGAACGATCGCACTGAGCTGATGATCTTCATCACGCCGCGCGTGGTTTCCGAACGCGTGACGTCGGCGGCCGCACGATAGGGCCTCGCTAACGCCAAACCCCAATCGGGCCGCACAAAGCGGCCCGATTGCATTTGGTGGCAGCATGTAGGGTCTTCAATTTTTGATCGAACAGATTCCGGATGTGTGCGAAACCTCGGTCCGTGCTGATTCTTGTTGGCATGATGGGCTCGGGCAAATCAACCATCGGCCAAATGCTGGCACGCCGACTGGGTGCCCGCTTTGTCGACTGCGACCGCCTGCTCGAAGAGCGCAGTGGCGTATCGATTGCCACCATTTTTGAGCTCGAGGGCGAAGCGGGGTTTCGCAAGCGCGAGGCCGCCCTGATTGACGAGCTCACCCAACAAGACAATCTGGTCCTGGCCACGGGAGGTGGCGCAGTCATTCTCGATGAGAACCGCACACACATGCATGAGCGTGGCCTGGTGATTTATCTGGATGCATCGCTCGAAGAACTGCTGCGTCGTCTCAAGGGTGATCGCTCCAGACCTCTGCTGCAAAGTCCCAACATGGCACAGCGCGTCACCGATCTGTTGGCCGCACGCGCACCGCTGTATCGCCAGTGTGCGCACCTGAGTTTTCCCTCCAGCGCTTCAAGTCCCAAACAGCTGACGCAACGCATCCTGGCGGCGCCTGAGGTGACTCGCGCGTTCTGTGCCACACCACCGCTCTGAGCGGCGCGGCACTGACTTGCCTCCTTACACTCCACTTATGCTGCACACCCTCCATCACGTCACGGTGACCACGCCGGGCTCTACCTACGACATCTCGATCGGCCCGGGGCAGCTCACGCACATCGATGCGGTGCTGACCGCGCTTAAGCCCACCCGAATTGCCCTGATCAGCAATGAAACCGTCATGCGCCTGCACGGCAGCGCCGTGGCTGCCGCATGTGGGCGCGTTGCGCCTACCCACACTCTGCTTGTAGAAGACGGTGAAGGCGCCAAGAGTTGGACCTCCCTGGGTCACGTGCTCGATCAGCTGGCACATCAAAGACTGGACCGTCACAGCCTGATCGTTGCACTGGGCGGCGGTGTTGTGGGTGATCTGGCTGGGTTTGCCGCCGCGGTGTACATGCGCGGCATCCGCTTTGTGCAGGTACCCACCACCTTGCTTGCGCAGGTCGACTCCTCGGTAGGCGGCAAAACCGGCGTCAATCTGACTCAAGGGAAAAATCTTGTCGGTGCGTTTCATCAGCCCGAAGCAGTCATTGCCGACACCGATACCTTGCGCACCCTGCCCGCACGTGAACTTTCCGCCGGGTTGGCTGAGGTCATCAAACATGGCCTGCTGGCTGACGCCGAGTACCTCACGCAAATTGAGCGCGACATGCCCGCCCTGCTCAGCCGCGATCACGCGGCGCTGACCCGCGCCGTGGCAGGCTCGTGCCGCATCAAGGCCACCATCGTTTCGCGTGATGAACGTGAAGCCGGGGAGCGCGCCTTGCTCAATCTGGGCCACACCTTTGGCCACGCCATCGAAGCACTGGCGGGTTACGGCGTGTGGCTGCACGGCGAAGCGGTTGCGGTGGGCTTGTGTCTTGCGGCGGATTTGTCGCTCAAGCTGGGTCTGATCACCCTGAGCGAAGTGCAACGTGTGCGGCACCTGGTCAGTGCGGCAAATCTGCCCACTACCGTCTCGGGCCTGAGTTGCGCCGACATGATCGACGCCATGCGCGCCGACAAAAAGGCGCATGCGGGACAAGTGAAATTTGTGGTCCTGGAGCGCCTGGGGCATGCCGCCTCTAAGCGGGTGGACGACGCCATCGTCACCGCCGTCCTCAAAGAGAACGGGTTTGCCTGATGGCCACGCCACTGCCCACCACGCTGGCGCCCTACGCCATGGATGTCGCGCAGTCGCGCGGCCGCCAGCGCAGCGAACCCGAGTCCGAGGGCCGCAGCCCATTTCAGCGCGACCGCGATCGCATCGTTCACTCCACCGCGTTTCGTCGGCTTGAATACAAAACACAGGTCTTCATCAATCACGAAGGCGATCTGTTTCGCACGCGGCTCACGCACTCACTCGAAGTGGCGCAGATTGGCCGCGCCATTGCACGCCGGTTGCGCGTCGATGAAGACCTCACCGAGGCCATCTGCCTGGCCCATGACCTGGGCCATACCCCCTTCGGGCATGCCGGGCAGGATGCCTTGCATGTTTGCATGAAGGATCACGGCGGCTTTGAACACAACCTGCAGTCGTTGCGTGTGGTCGATGAACTTGAAGAGCGCTATGCCGAGTTCAACGGACTGAACCTCACATTTGAAACGCGCGAAGGCATTCTCAAACATTGCTCGCTCGAAAATGCCCGCGCGTTAGGCGAGCTCGGGCAGCGCTTTATCGACCGCAAGCAACCCTGCCTCGAAGCGCAGATCGCCAACCTCGCCGACGAAATCGCCTACAACAACCACGACGTGGATGACGGCCTGCGCTCAGGCCTCATCACCCTGGCTGCGCTCGATGAAGTACCTCTCTTTGCCCGGCACGCCGCTCAGGTTCGCGCGCAGTACCCACACATTGCCCAGCGCCGCATGATTCACGAAACCGTGCGTCGCATGATCAACACGCTTGTCAGCGATCTGGTGGGCGAAAGTCTGGCGCGCATCGCCCGCGCCGCGCCGCAATCACCCGACGACGTGCGCAACGCCGCGCCACTCGTAGCGTTTTCTGAATCCCTGCAGCTCGAAGCCAAAGCATTGAAATCGTTTCTGTACTCGCAGCTCTATCGGCATTACCGCGTCATGCGCATGACCACCAAGGCACGTCGCATCATCGAAGATCTGTTCACAGCCTTTCACGCTGAGCCGCGACTATTGCCGCCCGACCACCAAGCTCGCGCGGCAAGCCACCTCCCCCGCGCCGTAGCCGACTACATCGCCGGCATGACGGACCGCTACGCCATGAAAGAGCATCGCCGCCTGTTTGCCATCGGCGAGTAGCCGCTTGAGCAACAATTGGGGTCAGATCAACATTATTTGCGCCCCCCCCCCTTTTTTCGTTCTCCCCAATGGCCCGCCTTCCCCGCCTGGTCGTCCCTGGCTACCCCCATCACCTGGTTCAGCGCGGCAACAACCGACAAGCCATATTCGTCGACGACCTTGATCGCGACCGCTACCTGAAGCTCTTGGCTGAGGCATCCAGGCAACACGCGCTGCCCATCCATGCTTTTGTGCTGATGCCCAACCACGTGCATTTGCTCGTCACACCGGCGACCGAAGAAGCCATGGCGGCTGCAATGCAGGACGTGGGTCGCGCCTATGTGCATTGGTTCAACAAACGCCATCAACGCACCGGCACCTTGTTCGAGGGGCGCTTCCGCTCCTGCGTCGTCGAGACCGACCGCTATGCGTTAGCGTGTACTCGCTATATTGAAATGAACCCAGTTCGCGCGGGAATTGTGAATTCTCCAGCGGACTTTCGTTGGTCCAGCTATCGACATAACGTCGGCCTGCAGCCACACCCACTGGTCACTGAGCACGCTGCGACCTGGGCTTTGGGCAATACGCCGTTTGAACGGCAGCTGCGCTACAAGAAAATGTTTGAAGTTCCCATGGATGAGTCAGCGATCACTGCCATCAGAACCAAATTGAATAAAGGTCTCGCCCTTGGTGACGAGAGTTGGATTCAAAACCTCGCCCAGCACCAGAACCGCCCCGTACAAGAAGGAAAGCGCGGGCGTCCTTTCAAGCGCTCTTGATCTGTCCCCAATTAAATCGAGGATCCCATTCCGAACAAATTAATGTTGATCTGACCCCATTTGTTTTTGTTGTGGAGTGGTGCTGCGGCACAGTAGGATCGCGGCATCTTTGGGAGCGGTTTATGGATAACTATCTGCAGCATGCGCAGGCGCATGGGTTGTATTCGTCTGCCAATGAACACGATGCCTGCGGCGTTGGGTTTGTGGCCAATATCAAGGGACGCGCCAGTCATGCGCTGGTCGAGCAGGCCCTTTTGATTCTGCGCAACCTGGACCATCGCGGCGCGGTGGGGGCTGATCCTCTTTATGGCGATGGCGCGGGGATCCTGATTCAGATTCCCGATGCGTTCT
>CAZZAD010000041.1:0-17080 GCA_964652055.1 uncultured Burkholderiaceae bacterium
GAGCAGCGCATTCGTAATGCGAAGGTCGTAGGTTCGACTCCTATCTCCGGCACCAATCAAAAACACAAAGGGCAGCCCATTGGGGTTGCCCTTTGTGTTTGGGCGTGCGCCCAGCATCGTCTGCACTACTGCGCGGAAAATGCCGTGCCTACCTACCGCAAGGGCGACTGGAGTCCGTCCGCGGTGGACCGCCCGGTGATAATGCGCGGCTCGCAGGTTTCACCCATATTCTTATTTGCGGCCCCTATGAATTCCAAAGCGTCTGTCCAGGAAAAAAATCGCAACGCTCCTACGGTTGCACCTGTATCTGCCGCACCCGCTGTCAATTTCATCCGCAACCTGATTGCCGAAGACCTGGCGGTGGGCACCTATGAGGGCCGTCACTGGTCGGGCACTGCGGGCACGGCCACCCAACAGGCCGCCGCACCGGTTGATACGGCGCGCATCCGCACCCGCTTCCCACCCGAGCCCAATGGGTATCTGCACATTGGGCATTCCAAAAGTATTTGCCTGAACTTTGGTCTGGCGCATGACTTTGGTGGGCGCTGTCACATGCGCTTTGATGACACCAATCCGGTCAAGGAAGATCAGGAGTACGTCGATGGCATTCTGGATTCAGTGCACTGGCTGGGTTTTGACTGGGCGCAGGGCAACGAGAACAACCTCTATTACGCCTCGGATTACTTCGGTGTGATGGCCGAAGTGGCGCAGTACCTGATTGCGCACGGCCATGCCTATGTGGACCAACAAAGCGCCGAGCAGATGCGCCAGACGCGCGGCACGCTCACCGAGCGCGGTGTGGATTCACCGTATCGAGACCGGCCCATTGAAGAAAACCTGCGGCTCTTCAACGAAATGCGCGCGGGCCAGCACCCCGAGGGCAGCATGATCGTGCGCGCGCGCATCGACATGGGTTCGCCCAACATCAATTTGCGTGACCCGGCCATCTACCGCATTCGTTTTGCCGAACATCACCGCACGGGCGGCACCTGGAAGGTGTACCCCATGTACAGCTTCGCGCACCCCATTGAAGATGCGCTGGAGAACATCACTCACTCCATCTGCACGCTGGAGTTTGAAGACCAGCGCCCGTTCTACGACTGGGTGCTGGAGCGCGCGGTGCCCCTGCTGCGCGCGCCGCAACTTGCTCAGGCACGCTCAACGCTGCAAAAAATTCAGACCGAAGGCGTGCAGGCGCAGCGCGAATTTGCCACCACGTGCCGCAACTTTGCGGACAAGCTCGGAGCTTCAGAGTGGGAGCGCTGCGCCGCAGTGATGTTTGCCGCATGGACTCATAACGCCGATCAAGTGGCGCAGGATGCCGCCGCCTTCATCGAGTTGCTGCTCGATCACACCGCCTACTTCACCCCTTTGTTGCAACACGCGCTGCATGCGCGCCAACCCAATCCCTTCCTGTTGCCGCACCAGCATGAGTTCAACCGTCTGAGCCTGACCTACGTGGTCACCAGCAAACGCAAGCTGCTGCAGCTGGTGGAAGAAAAACACGTCGAAGGTTGGGACGATCCGCGCATGCCCACGCTGGTGGGTCTGCGGCGCCGGGGCTACACCCCCGCCAGCATTCGCCTCTTTAACGAACGCGTGGGTGTGAGCAAAAGTGCGCAGTGGATTGATTACGCCCTGCTGGAGCAGGCCCTGCGTGATGACCTCGAAGCCGTGGCGCCGCGCGCCACCGCCGTGCTGCAACCGCTCAAACTCATCATCGACAACCTGCCTGCGGATGTGCGTGAAGACTGCTTCATTCCCTTGCATCCCCAGCAGCCGGAGCTGGGCGCGCGCACGCTCGCCTTTGCGCGTGAGTTGTGGATTGAACGCGACGACTTTCATGAGAACCCGCCCAAGGGTTACTTCCGCCTCACGCCCGGCGGCATGGTGCGCCTGCGCCATGCCTATGTGATCCAGTGCACCCGGGTGGACAAAGACGCCGCCGGCAATGTGTTGGCCGTACATGCCGACTATCTGCCCCAAACCCGCAGTGGCACCGAAGGGGCCAACAGCGTCAAGGTCAAAGGCGCCATCCATTGGCTGCCACAACACGCCGCCGTAGAAGCTGAAGTGCGCATGTACGACCGGCTCTTTACCGAAGCGCAGCCCGACAGCGGCGACAAAGATTTTCTGACGCGTCTGAACCCGCAGAGCAAGCGGGTGTTGCGTGCATTTGTTGAACCCCTGGCCGCTCAAGCGCAGCCCGACCACAGGTTTCAGTTCGAGCGCAATGGTTACTTTGTGGCCGATCGTGTGGACCATCGTTCCGATGCGCCCGTGTTCAATCTGGCCGTGGGGCTGAAGGATTCGTGGACGAAGTGAGTTCATCCCCATGCGCCTGGCCATCATCATCCCCACACTGAATGAAGAAGCCGGTATTGAGGCCGCGCTGGCCCGGCTGACTCCGCTGCGTGAGCGTGGCGTGCGGGTGATCGTGGCTGATGGAGGTTCCGCTGACGCCACCGTACAGCGCGCCTGGAAGGGGGCCGATGCCGTGGTCATATCTTCGCGCGGCCGCGGTCGGCAGATGAACGCCGGCGCGCGTCATCCGCTTGCAGATGAATCCGATGTACTGCTCTTCCTGCATGCCGACACGCAGCTGCCCCCCGAAGCTGATCGCCTGGTAGTGCGCAGCTTGGCCAACAGCGAGTGCGCCTGGGGACGTTTTGATGTGCACATCGATGGGCGCTCACCCTTGCTGAGGCTGGTGGCTGCACTGATGAGCCTGCGTTCGCGCCTGACCGGCATCGCCACGGGCGACCAGGCCCTCTTCGTGCGGCGCAGCGCCTTTGTGGCGCTCAACGGCTTTGCGCCCATTGCGCTGATGGAAGACATCGACTTCAGCCGCCGTGCGCGCCTGCTCACGTCCCCGCTGGCGTTGCGCGACAAAGTCATCACCTCGGGCCGCCGCTGGGAGCGTCATGGCGTGTGGTGCACCATCGTGCACATGTGGCGGTTGCGCCTGGCGTTTTATTTCGGCGCTGATCCCGACACCCTGGCGCGCAAGTACGACCACCCTTGATGACCGCAACCATTGCCGTCGCGGTATTTGCACGCACCCCCGTGGTGGGTAGCACCAAAACCCGGCTCATCCCCCGGCTGGGTGCGCACGGCGCAGCGCAATTGCAGGCGCAACTCATACACAAGGCCGTTGCGCGCGCGCAAACCCTGGCGCCCGATAACACCAGCCTGTGGCTTGCCGGTCAGCCCGTATCGACGGTGTGGCCACGCGAAGTAAAAGTCTTTGACCAGCAAGGCGCTGACCTGGGCGCACGCATGACCCACGCGTTTCAAACGCTGCTGCAGCAGCACAGCGCCGTGATCCTGATCGGCACCGATTGCCCCGCACAAACGCCGCAGGATCTGCACCAGGCCGCGCAGGCGCTGCACACCCATGAGCTGGTGTTGCAACCTGCGGAAGACGGCGGCTATGTTCTCGTCGGCCTGTCTGCGCAAGTGCTGACCCACACGCCCGCGCGCTGGCCCGAAATGTTTTGCGGCATTGATTGGGGTAGCAGCGCCGTCTGGAAACAAACCCAAGCGCAACTCGCTGCCATGGGTCTGGGCCACACCGAAATAGAAATGCGCCCTGATCTAGATGTGCCCGATGACTACGACCGCGCGGTGCGTGCGGGGTGGGTTGAAGCTTTTGATGGCGCGTCTACAGCACTACCGTCGCCTCGTCACCCCGGCGCAGGCCGCGGCCCAATTTAGGGACGCTCGAAAATTGGGCCCCGGCCTGCGCCGGGGTGACGACAAACTTCCTAGCCACGAAGCGCAAGAAAATCGGGATCAGACCAACTTTATGCGCTCGAACTTGCCGACCACCGCCATCGTGACCCCCTACAAACCCCACCTCTCCTGGTCCCGTATCTGGGCCGTGCTGCTCAAGGAATTGGTGCAGCTGCGTCGTGACCGGCTCACCTTCGCCATGATGATTGGCATCCCCATCATGCAGCTTGTGATGTTTGGTTTTGCCATCAACGGCGACCCCAAGAACCTGCCCGCTGCCGTGGTGGCGCTGGATCAAGGCCCCTACGTGCGCAGCATCGTGCGTGCGGCTGAGCACACGGGGTACTTTCGTGTCGTGGCCACCACGGGTGAGCGTGCTGCCGAACAGATGCTGGCTTCGGGCGAAGTGCAATTCGTCTTCATGTTCCCCGCCGACTTCAGCACCCGCTTGCTGCGCGGTGAGCGCCCCCCGGTGGTGCTGTATGCCGATGCCTCCGACCCCTCGGCCACCGGCAACGCCATTGCCGCCGTCATGCGCCTGCCCGAAGTGGCCTTGGCCCATGACCTGCGCGGCCCCACTGCCCACCTGGCATCAGGGCAGGCCCCGTTTGAACTGCGCCTGCACCGCCGTTACAACCCCGAAGGCATCACGCAACTGAACGTGGTGCCGGGTTTGATTGGCGTGATCCTGGCCATGACCCTGGTGATGATGACCTCCATGGCCATGACCCGCGAGCGTGAGCGTGGCACGCTGGAAAACCTGCTCGCCACCCCCGTGCGGCCGGTGGAGGTGATGATCGGGAAAATCCTGCCCTACATCGGCATTGCGTATGTGCAAGTGTTCATCGTCTACGCCGCCGCGCGTCTGATTTTCAAAGTGCCCATGGTGGGCAGCCTCGCGGTGCTGGGTTTTGCGCTGCTGCTGTTCATCATTGCCACGTTGTCGGTGGGATTTACCTTCTCGACCATCGCCCGCACGCAAATCCAGTCCATGCAGATGACCGTTTTTTATTACCTGCCCAACATCCTGCTCTCGGGCTTCATGTTTCCCTTTCGCGGCATGCCGGCGTGGGCGCAGTGGATCGGTGAGGTGCTGCCACTGACGCATTTCCTGCGCGTGGTGCGCGGCGTGATGCTCAAGGGCGCCACGCTGATCGATGTGCTGCCCCAGTTATGGCCCATGGCCGCATTCATCCTGGTGGTGGGCACCCTGGCTCTGAAGCGGTATCGGCAGACTCTGGACTGAGCAGCGTGGTGCCATGGCACCAAGAAAAACATGGGCTATGGCTCTTGACTGAGCGCAGTGACGCGTCAAACTCGCCGCTCACTAAAAAATCAACTTTTTGAGAGGGAAGTTACGTGACATTGCCGATACAACCCAAGCTTCATTTGGGAAATGAGGTGCATCGCTATTTGGCCCCCACCTGGACCGCGCCCAGCATTGCGCAGGCCCCATTTCGTTCAGTGTCCGTTGGTGAACGTGTCTATCAAGAGGTGGTGCAAGGCCGTCACAAACCGCCGCTTTTTCACGCCAGTACAGAAACGCCCAAGCCGCTATTGGTTGCTCTGTTGCGGAATACGACGCAGCTGATGGACGCCCAAATCCACACCACCGACGGTAAGACCTACACCGGCCGTGAGGTGTTGGCTGATGCGGCCGTGCGCATGGTCAAGGCCGATGGTGAAGAGATTTTGGGTCTGGCCGGCAGCGCATTGGCAACGCCGCAGGGCCATAGCGCCGGAATACTCACGGGGGGTGACCTGCTCGATTCCATGAGCACGTGGCCGTTTCTGGTGGGCGTGGGCAGCATGGCGGTGCGTCCTAAGGGTACGCAGGTGCTGTGGGATTTGTTTGATCGGGCCGGGTCCATCAAGACGCTGACGGAGACCGTTGCGGATATCAAAGGGCAAATTTCCTCGCTCAAAGCCAAGAAGGTTTACGCGGATATCAATCTGCGGACCGCTGAGTCGCAGTTGGCTGATCGAAAAGGAGTGGTTCAGGCCGCTCAGAAGTACAGCAGAAAGTCTCAGGGGTATGGCGCCACCGTGGTTCGTCAAACGATTGCTGCGCTCAAGACCGAGACTAAAAAGGCCGATGCAATCTACGCCCAGCAGAACATCCGCAGCAACCATCTTGCGCATCAGATCAAGAACCTTGAGGGCTTGTTGATCCGGGCTCAGCAAGACCTTGCGGGTTATGTGGGTGCCATCAACATATTTCTCATCAAGACCGAACCGAACCAGTCCCAATCAGAGTCAGAGTCAAAGTCAAAGCCAAAGCGAGCCAAACCGAAGTAGTACTGACCGTAGGGTGCGACGCATTTATTCCGTGACGCTTGATGCCCTACACCCAGCGTCCAATCCCAGCGCTGCGCGGCTTAAGACCTTGACCCACTGTGCGCTTCATCCGGCGCAAATTCCCGCGGTGTTGGAAGTATTCACTGCGCGCCTAATACCTACCGTGATACGGCGTCAACCCGGAGTGGGTGAACAGGTTTGGAATCAGATCTCTCGCGCGCCCGAATCCCGGCAAGCCGATCCGCAGCCGGGCATAGTCACCCAGTTCACCGGTCAGGCCACCCTCATAAGTGATGAACCAGAACGCTCCTTTGGCGCTGACCGCCGATGCGGCGCTAATGCTCTGTCGCTGCCCGGGCCGCTGCACAACGGGCGTTTGGCCTTTGACGCCCCAGGTCTTGCCATGCACCGCATCCGCACGAAACCTCGATTCATCCCAAAACAAAATGTCGGCGCCAGTTTTCTTGGCCGCCCTGGCAATGGCCGGATAGGTTTCACTCTGCCATTGGGCCACCGCCTGAGGATCGCGTTGGTAAGCACGCTGCAGGGGTTTTTGCGCACTCAATCCCAATCGGGCCCACAGCGCCCAATACTGGCCAACGACAGCTCCACCCCATAGCGCTGTTGCAGCAGCGCTTGAACAATCTGGCGCGCCCACAAATCAAAAAAATAAAACCGTACTGGTCTGGGCGCTTTCCGTTGACCCAGCGAAACACTTGGCGCTCTTGCGACACCGTGAGCACTCGGGGCCGGCCACTGCCTTTGCGCGAGCGCAGAACCTGGATCCCTCACCTTCGTCCGCGCGCTTGAGCTCGACACTTGTAAGCCCATGAACGATGCAAGCCAAACGACGCGGCTACGTCCGCCGGGTGCTCGCCATCCTTCATCCGTTGAGCCGCCACAACACGCATCTCCTCCAGCGTGCTGTGGGCCAATGTGCGTCCGTCTCGTTTTATGCACCGTTTGAACAGAATGGCGTCGTTGCACCTCGCCAGGACGACAAATCCATCGGTTCTATAAAAGTGACAAACAGCATGAAGCACTGCACTAGTGCAGTGCTTCGCCCATTCCGACCCTTTTGGAGTCGCGCCTTTGCCCCCGTGGCAGCGTTGCGAATCCGCGCGATACCACCGGGTATCGCTGTGGTTCGCGCCTCGCCACAGAGGCAAATTCGCTGACCCAAAAGGGCCGGAATAGACGAAGCACTGCACTAGGCCGGGCGCAGAGAAAGGTTTGTTTACCCCTTGTTTATTGAGGGTCGGGATTACCGCCGCTCAATCCAATACAACGCCCCCAACGCCACGCTTAGCATCACCAGGCTGGGCAGCGCCGCCACCACGATGGGGGGCCAGGTGTTGAGCAGGCCCAGGTGGGCGAAGAGTTTGTTGAGCATGTAGAAGAGCACGCCGATCATCACGCCCGTGAAAATCTTCAGGCTCACGGAGCCGGCGCGCACGTGCAGGTAGGCAAAGGGCAGGGCCAGGGCCATCATCACCAGTACGGCCAGGGGATAAAAAAGTTTGCTCCAGAAGGCAATCTCATAGCGCCCGGTCTGTTGCCGGTTGTCGGTCAGATGGCGGATGTACTGCACCAGGCTTGCGGCGGCCATGCGTTCGGGTTGCACCAGCAGCACACCAAAAATATCGGGCGTGAGTTCGGAGGGCCACACCATTTCGGCGCGGCGTATGACTTCGGTGCGGGTGTCGGCGCGTGTGGTGGCTTCGGTGTCGACGGGGGGAATGCGGGTTTCCACCACGTCGCGCAGTTGCCAGTAGTGGTGTGCGGCTTCCGTGGGCTGGTAGCGCCCGCTTTGTGCGCTGCTGATAGAGCGCAGTCGAAAGTCGCGGTCAAACTCAAACACGCGCCATGACTCCACAGTGGCATCGGGTTGCACCTGCTTGACGTTGACAAACCTGAGGCGCTCGATCTGGCCCGCGCCATCGCGCAGCACATCGCGCACCCATACGCCGGAGCGGTACTGCTGCGTGATGGCCGATCCGGTTGCGGTCAGTTTGAGTCGCTGCGCCAGGGCCTCGGCAGGTGGGGCCACAAACTCGGCCAACGCATAGGTGAACAGTACAAACACGAACCCTGCGCGGGCGATGGTGCCGGCTAGTCGGCGCGTGCTCATGCCGGCCACACGCATGATGGTGAATTCGGAGTTGGCGGCCAGCTTGGACAGCGCGTAGATGGTGCCGATGAGTGAGGCAATGGGCATAAGCTCGTAGGCGAGCGAGGGCATTTTCAGCAGCACAAAGGAGAAGGCGGTGCGCAATTGGTAGCCCGCTTGCCCCACGTCATCGAGCTGGTTGATGAGCTCAAAAAAAGCAAATAGCGACAACAGCGCCACCAGCACAAACGCGGTGGCGGTCGCAATCTCACGCCACAGATAACGGCGCAAGGTTTTCACGGCGCGGCCTTGGCGGGTGACTTCCAGTAGTGCCACGACATCCACCGTGGCAGCCAGCGCTGCAGGTACACGCGCCGCACCAGCAGCAAGGCCACGAGGGCCAGCACCACGGCATGGACGATCCACAAGCCCACGCCGAAGGAGACTTTCCCCTGCTGCACTTTGGCCTGCACCACCGACAGCGTGCTGTTGTAGGTCATGAACACCAGGATGGCGATGATGAGGTTGCTGGAGCGTCCAATGCGTGGGTTGGTGTAGCCCAGCGGAATGGCCAGCAAGGAGAGCATCAGGGTGACCACGGGCAAGCCCACGCGCCACAACAGTTCAGCCATGGACCAGGTGGTGTGTTCGTGCCAGAGCTGCGTGGTGGGGCGCGCGCGTGCGGCCACCTCGGCCAGGGGCTCATCGGGTTTGCTGTCGAGCCGGATGGCGTAGCGGTCGAACTCCATCATGCGGTATTCGGCCTGCCCGGGCAGGCCCTCGTAGCGGCGCCCCTCATGCAGGACCAGATAGCGTTCGGCGTTCTCGCGCACTTCCACCACGCCCTTGGTGGCGACGATGACGTTTTCGCGGTCGGGGCCGCGCTGCGAAACAAACACGTTGTTTACGGCGGCGCTATCAAAGTCAACCGACTCCACAAAAAACACGCGCTGCGAGGATGCCGATTCAATGAAACGGCCGGGGGCCACCTTGCTCATGTCATCGCGTGTTTCAAAGCGCTTTTTGCTTTCCACGATTTGCCGATTGGCCCAGGGCGAAACGGCCAGCGCCAGCGCCATGTTGAGCACGATGACCGGCGCTGCAAACCGCAGCACGGGGCCGATCCAAGCGAGCAGACTTTGCCCGCTGGTGAACCACACCACCATTTCAGAATCTCGATACGTGCGCGTCACCGTCATCAACACCGAGATGAATACGGTGAGTGTCAGGACGGTGGGCAGATACGTCAGCGCCGTGAGCGCCACAATGGAAAACACCGCCTGACTATCAATCTTGCCGCCGGCCGCGTCGCCCAGAATGCGCACCAGCACCACGGAAAACGCAATTGAGAACAGCACCGTGAACACGGCGCCCGCTGTATTGGACAGTTCTGCAACAACGGCGCGTTTGAAAATCATGCGATGCAGGGGCCGTGGCTATACTGAAATTATTGAGGTTTCGTTGGTGGCGCGGAGCAGATGCCGCGCCATTTTGTTTGTCATTCCCGCAGGAAGACCCCAGGAGAAATGCCGATGCAATTTATCACGCGTGTTGCTTCACCCGAGACGGCGAAGGCCGATTGTGTGGCGGTGGGTGTGTACGCCGGCGGCGAACTAACCGCCGCGGCGCAACGTGTGGATCAGGCCAGCAAGGGCGCGCTGCGTGCCGCCCTCAAGAGCGGTGATGTCACCGGCAAGGCCGGCAGCATCGTGGTTCTGCGGGGTGTGACGGGTGTGGCGGCGGCACGGGTGATGCTGGTGGGTTTAGGAAAGAAAGCAGACTTCAAAACCAGGACCTACCTTGATGCGGTGCGCGCGGCCGTCAAGCAGGCGGGTGCGGGCGTCAAAACATTGGTCTTGGCGGCGGACGATTGGACGCTGCCTGATGGGGATCTACGTCAGCAGGCGCGCTTGCTGGTCAGTGCCGCGCGTGAAACGGTATTTCGTAGCGACGAACTCAAAAGCAAAAAAGAAGATCCCGCGGTGAGTGTGCAGACCGTGACGCTGCTTTTGCCGCGGCGTGATGCGGGCGCGGAGCGTGGCGTGCTGGAGGGCATGGCGCTAGCCCATGGCATGGAACTCACCAAGCGACTGGGCAACCTGCCGGGCAACGTGTGCACACCCACGTATCTGGCCGATCAGGCCCGCGCCATGGCCCGCGAGTGGAAGTTGGGCGTCGAGATTCATGACCGCCGCGCCATAGAAAAACTCAAGATGGGTTCGTTCCTGTCGGTGGCCAAAGGCTCGGCGCAGGAGCCGCGCCTGATCGTGCTCAAGTACAACGGCGGCGCCAAGAGCGGCAAGGCTGCAGCGCCCGTGGTGCTGGTGGGCAAAGGCATCACCTTCGATTCAGGCGGCATCTCGCTCAAGCCCGGCGCGGCCATGGATGAAATGAAGTACGACATGTGCGGCGCCGCCACCGTGTTGGGCACTCTGCGCGCTGCGGCCGAACTCAAGCTCAAGATCAACCTGGTGGGTGTGGTGGTGACCTGCGAGAACATGCCCTCAGGCAACGCCAACAAGCCCGGCGACATCGTTACCTCCATGTCGGGCCAGACCATCGAAATTCTGAACACCGATGCCGAAGGGCGCCTCATCCTCAACGACGCGCTTACCTTTGTGTCGCGTTTCAAACCCGCCACCGTCATCGACATCGCCACGCTCACCGGCGCCTGCGTGGTGGCACTGGGTGGCGTGAACTCGGGCCTGTTTACGGAAGACGACAAGCTCGCGGCAGATCTACTGAGTGCGGGCCGCGCCATGAACGACCCCGCCTGGCGCCTGCCGCTCGATGAGGCTTACGACGAGCAGCTCAAGTCCAACTTTGCGGACTTGGCCAATATCGGCACGCCCGGACAAGCTGGCGCCATCGTGGCGGCGGTGTTTCTCAAACGCTTTGCCCAGGGCTACCCGTGGGCGCATCTGGATATTGCGGGCACCGCGTGGAAGGGCGGCGCCGCCAAGGGCGCCTCGGGCCGGCGCGTGCCTTTGCCTACGCAGGCGCTGCTTGGGCGGGCGGGTCCATTGCCTGAGGTCTTGCCCAAGTGAGCTACACCGTTTCCCCTCACCCTCACCCCCAACCCCTCTCCCGGGGGGAGAGGGGGGACAAAAGCCCCTCTCCCCCCGGGAGAGGGGTTGGGGTGAGGGAATCGGCGCAACGTCCAGCTTCGGTTTCGCCACAGATCGACTTCCACTTCAACGTAGAACACCGCCTGCACTACGCCTGCCGCGTGGTGCGCAAGGCGCGCGCGGCGGGCAAGACGGTGCTGGTCTACACGAGTGATGCAGATCGGTTGTCGCGTTTTGATGCCGCCTTGTGGACCTTTTCTGCGCTGGACTTTGTGCCCCACGTGTACGCCGACGCCCCGCTGGCTGAAAATACCCCGGTGCTACTGACCGCCCGCCCGATTGAAGCGGTTCTCAACGTGTTGCTCACGCTCGACGACGAACCCACGCCTGACTTCATCGAGTGGTTCCCCCGCTTTGAACGGGTGATTGATGTGGTGTCACGCGACGAAGCTGAACGCACTCAAGCGCGTGCCCGTTTCAAGTTGTATCGAGATAGTGGCTTGGCGCCTACGGCGCATGACATGGGGTCTTAGCGTGGTGCGCCGGGTCAGTAGTGCGTCATCCCAAACATTTCACGCCACTTCAGGCTGAGCTCCTGGTTTTTGAGTGACTGAATGGCCGATTCGATGGCTTTGATCTGATCGGGATCGACGGGGCTGGCCTGTCTGGCACGGCTCAGAGCCCGGGTTGCAACCCTGATTTTCTTGTCGATATTTTCTGAGGTCACGCCCACGGTGAATTGAAGTTCACGCATTTTCTGCAAGGCTGCCGCATCACCGTTCTGCGCAGCTTTCAAGATGTGCGGGTAATCGCGCTGAAATAATTCATCCGCGCGCGCCTGGCGTTGCACCTTGGAAAGAGCGCGGACTTCAAGGTGATCATCCAGGTGGAATCGGGAACCATGCGCTCCAGTTGGCCATTGAGTCGCGTGGTGACCTTGCCCGTCATGGTGGTGATGTCCTGCTCCAGCAATTCAACTCGGCTAGGCGCTGGGGATTGGCCCCTTGCCACGTTTGCATTTGCTGGTTCCGGGTATATATGTGTGCGAGCGCCCAGGGCAATCCCGAGGATTGCAGCCGTTGGGCCGTGGCCAAGTCATAGCGGTGTTCGTAGAGTGCAGAGTTCATGGGGGGTGGTCCCTAACAAAACTGGCAACCTCCTACGGCGCTTCGGAGCCTAGTGTGATGTTGATGGCGCCGATTTGGGGTGCACCCGCGATCGTCTCCGAGCCCAGCGATGAAAAATCCGAGGTGTCTGGCTTGGTGGGAAGAAAATAGCTGAGGTTCACGCTGCCGGGGAAAGGCGCACGGCCATAGGCTTTGTTGCCGACAAAGTAGAGCGTTTGCAGGGCGTAATCGCGCTCGAGGTCTTGCAACTTGTACGCTTGCGCATCTGCGCTGCGCAGGTTTGCGTTCATGCTGATGCGAGCGACCGACAGGGTTTGATTCAGGTTGTATTGGCCGGACTGGAAGTTGTAGTAGTCCTCATCCGTAAAGTGAGCACGCTCGGCGACTGCGTGGTCTAGATGTGCTTGGAGATTGGATTTGCTCTGTGCGCTTGATTCAATACGCAAAGTGTGAAGCTGGGGCTGACTTTGTGCCCAAGCTTGGATTTTGCTGAGGGCTTGAGCCAGGTTGTGTTGGCTCATTTGACCCAACCGAATTACGGCGGTGCCTCCAAACGTTCTGACCCAGACGTCCTGAAGATTTTGCAAATTTTCCAATTGGATGTGTTGGGTCGGAGTGCTAGTGATTGCCTGGCTGATGCGCTGGCGGCTGCGCCCCAGCTCATTGAGCAGACGCGCTGTTAAGGGCAGATGGTTTTCAGGTATGCCGAAATAGGTCACATGATGCTCACGTGGACCAATACGTCGTCGGGCCATCACTGCAGGTTTTTGCTGCGATTGCAGCCATTGAGCGCGAGCGGTGTTAATGCGCTCAAGCGCACGTGTGTCCAATATGTTGGGCAGGCGCACGTTGGGGTTTGTGGCGCCTTGCGGGTGTGCGTGCACCAAGGTCTGCAAGCTCAGAGGTCCGATGTTTGCGCTGACCTCATTGGGCGTGCCCCAGACCCAACGCCAACCCACCGGGGGCGCGCTGTAGGCCAGCAGGTGTTGACCGGTTTGATGCGCATCGCGCCACAGTGCCGAAAAATTCACCGCCCGCACATTGCCGGTTGCTCGGTGCGCAATTTCTTGGTTGATGTCTTGCGTTAATTGCTCGAGTCCGCCCGGGTAGGACAGTCCCAGGGCTCGCCAGTTATGGGCTTGGGGGTTGAGCACATGCAGCAGCTCACGTGCATGCGCCGAAGTGGCGCGGTACCAGCGGTCTTTGTGTATGTGCAGTGCGTGTTTGAGCGTGTCAACGCTGAACTGGTGGTTGGCCAGTTCTTGAAGAAAAGTCAGCTCGCGCGCATCAAGGTGCGTCAACCTGGTGTGTTCTATTCCAATGAGCTTGCGGCTCCGCGCCCAGTGTCCGGGGTCTTGCAGAATGTTTTGCAAGTACGCCAGCGGGGTTTGCCCGGGCTCAAGCGCGGGGCGTAAAAACTCAGACATGCGCGGGCGTACATCGGCAAACGTAAGCCGGGTTGGAGATTGGATCAGGTGCTCAACCAGATGGGTGAGCTGCGTTTGCACCTGTTGGGTGTCGTAGCGCTGAGCCAAGGCGTTGACCGATTGGTCGGGGGCACCTAAGTAGTCCACCAAAAGCTCAAAGCGCTTGAGTTCGCCTGAAGTCAACGCTTTGAAGAGATTGCGCTCGACACGTTTTTTTTCTGCGTGTGTGTTGTTCTTATTCCACTGCTGGCTTACTGGTATGGGCGTCGATTCAATGTAAGGGGTGCCTGGATGATCGGTGGACTCACGCCAGGTGATGAGTTCACCTTCGGTGTATTTGCCGAAAATAAAGTCGTAGTGCGGTTCTTTGGTGATGGCGTAATTGGCCTCAATGGCTGCCCGTGTGGACGTTGTGGCCTCGTGCATATCCCACTCAAAGCGGATCACCCGTATGCCATTTTGTTGAGCCAATTGGTGTACGGCTTGGCGTATTTCGGTGACTTGCGGTTCACCACTTAAGCCCGCAATGCGAATCGTGGCCTGCTCGGACCCGTTGATACGCAACTGAACGCTGACCTGAGGGGATGCGCTCAGGCCCAAGTCGCGCGCGCTATAGGTGGGTGCCTTGCCAACAGGTCGTTGCGGACCAAAGTAAGTGAGTTTGATCTTGCCGTTCTCGTCGCGTGTGATCACAGCTGAGGGTTCTATGCGTGCGTTGGGGCGCTGTTGGCTTGTTTTCTCGTGAAAGAAATGCACCGTTTTGAGGTCGTGTGGACCGGGTTGTCTGTTCTTAAAGTGCACGTGACGAAGTAAGGTTGCAGTCTGATAACGCATCGGAGGTAGAACCTCAACTTCATCTCGCGTTCCGCTGGTCAGGCGCAATCGCCCGTCAACTCGGGTAAGCGCAACTTCGGCGTCGAGCTTTTCGGCCAAGCGCATCAGTTGCTCATCCGTCCAGGGACCTTCGATCCAAACCCCTTGCTTGCCTGGCGCGAGCTTTTTTTTCGCCTTAAGCAACTGAGACAAGGTAGTGATTACCGGTATTTCAGGGCTCCGATCAGGTTGTGGGCTTTGGTCTGCTCCGGTGTGATTTGGTGAGCGTGCCCGGATGGTGTTGATGTGATCTGGAGGCGGGCCCAGATGGGCCTGAAGTGCCTTTAAGGCCTCATCATTGGGTGTGCGCCGAAAGCCTGTGTCTGCTTGGGGCGTTGTGCGGTTTGTCGGTAGATCAATGGGGGGCACAGACGCGGGTTCGCGTTTGGCCTCAATGAGGATCAGATTGTTGGCCACATGCACATGGCCAACGTGCGCAAAGCCAAACCCAGCAGTCAAGTGCGAGCTCTTGACCAAGTCAGTGGCTGCGGCGTGTAGGGCCTGGCGTAGCGAAAGGTTTTCACTGTGGTGATAGTGGCGCACCCGATCCATGAAAAGAGTGGCCCGTGAATCCGAAGACCCAAAGTTCAGGGCAAGCCGAATGGTGTTGACTTGCACGGCCTGTTCATTGAGCAATTGCCCAGCGGCGGAGAGAAGTTCTTTCTGTGTCTGGATATGCCTCGGCTCGGTGACCTTGGGCAGATGACTGACTAACGTGCCCAAATAATCCACGCTGATGAGCCGTGTGGGATGGTCCATGTGGTTAAGCCATACATTCGTCGAGCCGCCCATGTCCTCTAATTCAAAAAGATCACGAATAAAGTTGTTTACGTCAAACAATCCGCCTTGTTTTTGGGGCAACTGAAGAGGCTGGAACTCGGCGTTGACTGAGGCGCGGTGGGGCAGGGCACTGCTCAATGCCCTGATCTCGTCTGGGGACATCTGAGCGTTTGTGGCGGCTTGGGTCTGGACGACTAGGTTGACTTGCGCGCCGCCCGTGGCCGCAATAGGTTCAAAGCGCACAGCAGTTGTACGTATGCCCAAGGCATCGAGCGCAGCAACAACTTGCTGTTGCAAATTGACTTGGGCATGGTCATGCAGCCGGTAGGCATAAAGCCCATCGAGCTGCAATTTTTGGGTGGGGTGGATCCCATGTGCTTTGAGGGATTGAGCCAAGAAGGCTGCCAGGTATCCGGTCGGGAAGTCACCTAGCTCGAGGCCGGTAACGTGGACAACGCCTGGTTCACTGGTGCGGTAAAGCGCCCTGAAATGTGGAATGGACTTGGGTTGTGCGGGGTTGGGATCTTTACGTTTGGGGATGTAGGTCTCGATGAGTGTTGATCCATCGGCCTGCGCTGTGCGTCTGAGTGTAAGAGTGGGGAAGGGCTCGGTATTGACTACGTTGCCGGGCGCGCGAAACGTAGAAATTACGCGGCCCTCGGCGTCAAAGCCTTGGTTCTGAAGAACACTTTGCGTGGTGTGCAGGGTGGGCGCACCGTAGGGTCGATAGTGGCCCGAGTCGAAAGTGGCAAATCGGAGATCGGTCCCTTGTGAAGCGGTTAATAGCCACTCAAGACGCGTGAGTCCTGCGCTTGCCGCATCGCCGTTGTGCAGAAGGTCGGGATGGATTCCCTGTCGATCTTGCGGCGTAGCCAGCAGTGTTTGGCTGTGCGCTGGAATGGCAAATGCAAGCGTATTGCTTCCCCGAACGCCGAGTTCCGTATTGGGCAAAATCCACACTGTTCGGAGCCGCTCTTGTTGAAGAACCGAAAAAGAGATGGGGTCTGCGAGCCCAGGGCCAGATCCTGGGGCGATATCCGCAAAGTGTTTTGCGGGTGTGCGGTGCTGTCCCGTGATGGTTTTGGCTGATACATAAAGGGTTGTTTCGGTGGTGTGCGGTGACATCTGCCCTGCGCCAAAACCCAAGTAAGACAAGGTGTCCTGAAGTAACCTTTTTTGACTTTCAAAACCGGTTGCAGCATCCGCATACGTTGTGGAGATCATCAATTTCTCGCGCGGCAAAAATCCGGGGTGATGCCCAAGGGATCGCGCAAGCAATTCGGCGGCCTGAGCTATAGGCATGTCTTGCGTTTGCTTAAAGTCAACGGCAATGACCCCAGGCGTTTGGGGGTGGCGTTGCACTTTGATGTGTGCCAAAAGTTGCCCATCAGATGTTTCGGCCCGCAGCTGCAAGTCATTGCCAACATGGGCAACATCAGTAAGACGCAACTTGGTGGGTTCTTTCGCCGCAGTCTCAATCCCAGCCCTAGATGCAGAACGAGACTTAGGTTTGCCCGGCTCATCACCGTGAGTAAGTTCGGGGTAACTCAATCCTCTCAAGGCCGGATCGGTGTGATTGCCGAAGATACGTTTTTCTACTGGCCTACCCCCAAGCTCAGCCACAACCTCCTGCCCCTGCGCATCACCCCCACTACGACGCCA
>CAZZAD010000042.1:0-17030 GCA_964652055.1 uncultured Burkholderiaceae bacterium
TCCAGGCCTCGCTCACGGGTCACCTGGTGCTGGCCACGCTGCACACCAACGACGCCGCCAGCGCCGTCACGCGCCTGATCGACATGGGCATTGAACCCTTCCTGCTGTCCTCATCGCTGCTGGGCGTGCTGGCGCAGCGCCTGGTGCGCAAACTGTGCCCGCAGTGCAAAGAGCCCGACCCCAACGTGCCCAGCGGTCGCGCCTTCCGCGCCGTAGGCTGCACACAGTGCGCCAACAGTGGTTACGTGGGCCGCACCGGCATCTACGAACTGCTGACCGTGGACGACTCACTGCGCCGCCTGGTGCACAGCAACGCCGGCGATGGCGAAATCCGCAAAACCGCTGAAGCTGCAGGCATGGTGCCCATGCGTGCCGACGCCATGCGTTGGGTCTCTGCGGGCCTGACCTCACAGGAAGAAGTGCTGCGGGTCACGCGCGATTAGCGCGCCACCCAGCCTTCCCTTGCATCTGACCTTCCTTCATTGACCCATGGCCGCCTTCCGCTACGCCGTTGTTGACCCCTCGGGCAAAGAGCAGTCCGGCGTGCTGGAGGCCGACAGCGCCCGCGCGGCACGCCAGGTGCTACGGGGTCGGGGCCTGGTGCCCCTCACGGTCGAGCCCGTGGTTTCTGAAGCGCAGAAATCCGCGCTCACCCTGCACATCGGCCGCAAGCTGTCGCAAACCGAACTGGCGGTCACCACGCGTCAGCTCGCCTCCCTCATGGGGGCGCAGTTACCGGTGGCCGATGCGCTCACCGTCATGGTTGAGCAAAGTGAAAAGCAATCGGTGCGCGAACTCATGGCCGCCATACGCACCGACGTGCTGGGCGGCACATCGCTCTCTAAAGCACTGGCGCGCCACCCGCGACAATTTCCGGACATCTACCGCGCCCTAATTGCGGCCGGCGAAGAATCGGGCAAGCTCGGCTCCGTGCTGCAAAGCCTGGCCGACTACATCGAAGAGCGCTCGCGTCTACAGCAAAAAATCACCTTGGCATTTGTCTACCCGGCCATCGTCACGCTGGTGGCCATCCTGGTCGTCATTGGCTTACTCACCTACGTGGTGCCGCAGATCGTGGCGGTGTTTGCCAACACCAAGCAGGCACTGCCCCTGCTCACCCGCATGCTGATTGCGGTGAGCGATTTTGTGCGCAGTTATGGCTGGATTGTGGTGGTCGCCGGTGGCATCGCAACCTATCTGGTGCGCCGCTCACTGCAAGTAGAAGCCGTCAAACTGCGCTGGCACCAACGCATCCTCACCCTGCCCATCCTGGGCGTGCTCAGCCGCACACTCAACACGGCGCGTTTTGCCTCCACGCTGTCCATCCTGGTGGGCAGCGGTGTACCCATGCTGCGCTCCCTACAGGCTGCAGCAGAGACCGTGACCAACCTGGCCATGCGCGGGCGCGTCATGGACGCCGTGGGCCGCGTGCGCGAAGGTTTTTCACTGGCTAAAGCCCTGCGCGCCGGCGGCGACGAAGAGGCGCGCGCGGGCAAGGTCAAATTGTTTCCGCCGGTACTCATCCACCTGATTGCCTCGGGTGAAGCCACCGGCAAACTGCCTGAGATGCTCGGCCGCGCCGCCGACATTCACTCGCGGGAAGCCGAGCGCCGCGCCATGTTCTTCACCTCGCTGCTCGAACCCATCCTGATTCTGGCCATGGGCGTGATCGTGATGTTGATTGTTCTTGCGGTACTGATGCCCATCATCGAGATCAATCAACTCGCGCGCTAATTGGGTTCTTTTCCCACGTGTTTCGCTTCGACGCCTTCTGCCGCGCAGACCCCTAGTGCCTAGTTGCATAAGTCTCACTACATTCAAACCGCCTGGGACCCCCATGGCGGCGTTGCAAATCCTCACCATAGCTTGGGCTATGTCTGCGGTTTGCGCCTTGCCCTGGGGGCCCCAGGCGCTTTTCGATGTAACGCAGACTTATGCAACTAGGCACTAGTGCAGTGCTTCATGCTGTTTGACACATTTATAAAACCGACGGATTTGTCGTCCTGGCGAGGCGCAAACAATAGCGATGCCTGGCGGCATCGCGAGGATTTGTAACGACGTCAGGGCAGCAAAGACGCGTTTTTGTGTGTCAAACAGTGTGAAGTACTGCATTAGGTTGAATCACCCATTCAGTCACCTATTCAATCCCTAGACCTGGCTATGTCATGAAACAACATCTGCTCCTCTTCTGCCTTGCACTGCTCGCCTCGGTGGCGGGCGCCCACACGGGCAGCACGGCCTATATCGATGTCACCACTGCGCAAGACGCGCTCAGCGCAACCTGGCGCATCAGCCTGCGTGATCTGGATCTACTCGTTGATCTTGACGCCGACAAAAACGGCACGCTGACCTGGGACGAGGTGCAGACCGGCGCCGGCGCAGTGCAGGCTCTGGCGGCTCGCGCCTTGACGGTCACGGCAGGCAACGACCCCTGCGCACTTTCAGCCCATACGCCCGAGTTGTCCAAAAATCCGGAACACGATTTTGTGGTGGTGCCCCTGCAGGGCGTCTGCCGCGGCGGCACGGTGCAGCTGACGTATTCCGCCTTTGCTGGCATTGACGAAAACCACCGCGCGCTGGTGCGCATCAACAATTCGGGCGAGCCACAGGTACTAGCACCCGGCGCGTCGGCCATGTTGGTCGATGAAGGCACGCCGCACTCCTTTGGCCAGTTTTATCGCCACGGCATGGGACACATCTTGTCGGGTATCGACCATCTGCTGTTTCTGGTGGCGCTGATGCTGCCCTCCGTGCTGGTGCGCGAGCAGGGTCTGTGGCGCGCCCGCACCGATATGCGCACGGCGCTCGTACAGATCGTGTGGCTCGCCACGGCGTTCACACTGGCGCACTCCATCACCCTGGGACTGGCGGCCTTTGATGTGCTGCGCTTCAGTCCGAAAGTGATTGAGCCGCTGGTGGCGGTCACGGTACTTGCGGCAGCACTGAACAACCTACGGCCTGTCGTTACCCGGCATCTGACTTGGATTGCCTTTGCATTTGGCCTGATTCATGGCTTTGCTTTTGCCGAGGTGCTGGCACCGCTGCATCTGTCACACATCGACATGGCGTTGGCGCTGCTGGGCTTTAACCTAGGCGTGGAGACCGGTCAGGTCCTAGTGGTGGCTACCTGCTTTGCGGCGCTGGCTTTTCTGGTGCGCTGGCACGGGTATCGCCGCTGGGTGCTGCAAGCGGGCTCCACCGTGGTGGCACTGCTGGCCTGCGCATGGATTGCAGAACGCGTGTTTGATGTATCGCTCATCGGTTGACCCCTCATGACAAACCCTGAAGGCATCTTGTTATTGCGTTGCGCTGATCGCGCCGGCATCGTGGCCGCGGTGTCGGGCTATCTGTTTGAGCGCGGCTGCAACATTGTCGACTCGCAGCAGTTTGGCGACCGTGACACCGGCATGTTCTTCATGCGCGTGCATCTCGAATCACAAAGCGGTGCCATGTTTGAAGTCTTGCGCAGCGGCTTTGGCCCCCTGGCCACGCGCTTTGACATGAGTTGGAGCCTGCACGATTGCGCGGTACGCCCACGTTTGTTGCTGCTGGTTTCGCGTTACGCCCACTGCCTAAATGATTTGCTGTTTCGCTGGCAATCCGGGCAGCTTGCCGTCGAGGTGGCAGGCGTGGTCTCCAACCACACCGATCTGGCCTCTATGGCTGCCGCCTACGGCGTGCCGTTTCATCATCTGCCGGTCGATGCGACCACGCGAACCACACAAGAGGCCGCAATTTTGCACCTCACGCAAACGCAAAACATCGACCTGGTGGTGCTGGCGCGCTACATGCAAATTCTGTCGCCCGCCCTGTCGGCCCAGCTCGAAGGCCGCGCCATCAACATTCACCATTCGTTCCTGCCCAGCTTCAAGGGCGCACGCCCTTATGCGCAAGCCTATGCACGCGGCGTCAAGGTGATTGGCGCCACGGCGCACTACGTGACGAGTGATCTGGACGAGGGCCCCATCATTGAGCAGGACATCGCACGCGTGGACCACACCCTGCATCCGCAAGGTTTGGAAGCCATCGGGCGCGACATTGAAAGCCGGGTGCTCGCACGCGCCGTCAAATCGCACGTGGAGCATCGCGTGCTGCTCAATGGCATCAAAACCGTGGTGTTCCGCTAACAATGCTGCTCGCTGCCGTCGACCTGGGTTCCAACAGCTTCCGACTGGAGATCGGCCGAGTGAGCCACGCTGACGGCGCGCTCATCGAACGCCATGGCTACTGGAAAGAGACGCTGCGTTTGGCAGCCGGCCTGGAAGACGATCACCGCCTCTCGCAACACGCCATTCACATGGCCTGTGAATGTTTGGCGCGCATGAATGAGCGGCTGCGCGGCATCCCCGCCACACAGGTACGCGCGGTGGGCACACAAACCTTACGGTTGGCGCGCAACATTGACGACTTTTTGTTGCAGGCCCAACACGCGCTGGGTTATCCCATTGAAGTCATTTCCGGCCGTGAAGAAGCGCGCCTGGTGTTTGAGGGCTGCATGCACACACTGCCCCCGTCCGATGTGCGCCGCCTGGTGGTGGACATTGGTGGCGCCTCTACGGAACTGAGCATCGGTCAGGGCTTTGCTGCGCACAACGCCGAATCGTTTCCGGTGGGTTGTGTCAACACCAGCCTGCGGTTTTTCAAAGACGGTCAGATTGACCGGGCGAGCTTTAAAAAAGCGCAGATCGCAGCCGCGGCGCAACTTGAAGAGGCCATCGCCACATTTGTCCGTGCGCAGTGGGACGAAGCCTTTGGCTCCAGCGGAACCATCGGCGCGGTGAGCGAAATTCTGCGCGCCGAAGGCTGGAGTGACGGCACCATCACCTCCGACGGTCTACTCAAACTCAAGCAGGGCCTGATCAACGCCAGCGAGATCAAGCGCATCCAGTTCGCCAGCCTGAAAGCGGACCGCCAGGAGGTGATTGCCGGCGGTGTAGCCGTACTCAGTGCCGTATTTGAAACACTGGGCCTGACCGAGCTGCGACCAGCGCGCGGCGCGTTGCGCGTGGGCGTGCTCTACGACTTGTTGGGCCGTCGTGAAAGCCGCGACATCCGCGACGCCACCGTCGAACGCCTGCAGACCCGCTTCGGTGCCGACCGAGCGCAAGCACAGCAGGTCGCACAAATGGCGCGCGACCTGTTCATTGCCCTGCACCCCGATGCTGATGAGCCGCTGCTCCAAGGGCTGCAATGGGCCGCGCAGCTCCACGAACTGGGGCTGGCCATCTCGCACCACGAACCCCATCGACACGGCGCTTATCTGGTGGAGCACGCCGATCTGGCGGGCTTTTCCATCACTGATCAGGCGCGCATTGCGCAACTGGTGCTGGGCCAGCGCGGCAATCTGCGCAAAGTGCATACCCTGCTCAATGACCCGGCACGCACCGCGCAACTCCTGTCACTGCGCCTTGCGGTGATATTTGCGCACGCACGCCGCACGGTGACCTTGCCGCGCTGGTCGCTGCAAGCTTCGCGCGGCGCCATTGATTTGGGCCTGGAAGCCGATTGGCTGGCGCGCCACCCCCTGACCACTCATCTGCTCGAAGAAGAAGCCGAGCACTGGGCTAAGGTGGGGGTACGTATGGCCGTGTTGAGACTCGATTGATGCGCAACACCGCTCGATTTTGTTTTATTCCCTCCCCTTCAAGGGGAGGGAGTAAGTACCGCACCTTGCGAGGATGCGTTAAGTAAAGCGAAAGCATTCGATGCTGCAACGTCTACAAAAACTTGGCTACGCACGCGCAACCGCTGCGCTGCTCGGTCTGCTGTTAAGCACTGGCGCGGATGCACACGAGACCTGGATTCTTCCGTCCGCCTTTAGCGTGGCCCCGGGCACGGCGCTAGACGTGACGCTGAGCACCGGCTCGGCGTTTCCCACACCGCAAATCGGCACCGCACCCGACGATGTGACCTACACCCGGCTGCGGCAACGCCACGGCATGGTCGAACTCACTGACCGCAGCCGAGCCGAACACGCATTGCAACTGCGCGTGCCCGCATTGCGTGAAGGCGTGGCGGTGGTCTACGCCCTGTTGCCTCCGGCCCCGGTGCAGCTCTCGCTCACACAAGTGGCGCAGTACTTCGATGAAGTCAAAGCCACAAACGAAGTGCGTGCGCAATGGGCCGCGCAGCGCCGTCAGCAGGCCACGTGGGCCGAGTCGTTCACCAAACAGGCCAAGACCTGCATCCGCGTGGCCAGCAGCACCTCCACCAAGGCCAAGCCCGTGAACGATGACGGCTGTCAGCGCGCCGTGGGTCTGCCACTGGAGATCGTGCCGCTGGAGTCGCCGTTTGCTTTGCGCGCAGGGCAGTCGCTGCGCGTGCGCCTGCTGTGGCAGGGCAAGCCGCTTGCCGGGGCATCAGTCGGGCAGGTCATTGAGCCCGCCCCTGACAGAACCTTCGTCACCACCGATGCACAAGGCGTGGCGCGCATCGCACTTGACCGCGCTGGGCGCGCACTGATTTTTTCCGTGTTTCTGCGCCCCACGGATAAGCCGGGCCACTGGTTGAGTGATTTCAGCACCCTCACTGTGCAAGTGGCTGCGGGTACGCCTTGATTACTTTTGAACACGTCACCTTGCGCTACGGCGCCCCGGCTCGGTCCGCACGTGTGGTGTTGTCGGATCTGAGTTTTTCTGTGCAACGCGCGGAGTTTGTCGTGCTCACCGGCAAAAGTGGCGCGGGCAAATCCACTGTGCTACGCCTGGCCGCGCGCCTGGAGACCCCCTCTTCAGGCCGGGTCCTGGTGGACTCCACCGATCTGGCGCAATTGCGGCGCTCAGCGCTGCCGGTGTTTCGGCGCTCCATCGGTTTTGTGCCGCAAGACGCACTCTTGCTCAACGATCGCAGCGTGCTCGCCAACGTCATGTTGCCCGCGCACGCCGCGGGGTTGCCGCCATTGGAATGCCAGCAACGCGCCCAGGCAGCGCTCGAACGCGTGGGGCTCGATGGCGTTCGGATCGGCCCGCTGCAGCCTCATCAACTCTCCGGGGGCGAGCAGCAACGGGTCGCACTGGCACGCGCCGTGGTGAACCGCCCTGCACTGTTGTTGGTTGACGAGCCCACTGCGCATCTGGACGCCGCGGCGAGCGAGGCCCTGATTCAACTGCTGGACCACTTTGCGGCCTCAGGCGTCACCGTGCTGGCCGCCTCACACGATGAAGTACGCACCTTGCCCGCACGCGCACGGCGGCTGCGGCTTGAGGAAATCGCCCCATCATGAACACAAGCAACGCCTGGGCTGTACGCCGCTATGCCCTGCAGCAGGTTGGACAGCGCATGAGCGCGCGTCCTCTGACGTTTGTGTTTTCCATCCTGGCCGCTGCAGCCGCGCTGCTCACCCCCGTGTTGTGCGCCCTTATCGCGCAGCAACCGTGGCCCTTGCAGCTGGCGGTAGCGCCGGAACTGAGCGTGTTTGTGGAGCTCGACACGCGCGCCTCGGAGCTCAAAGCCTTGACCAGCAAACTGGAACAACTGGATGCCGCGCGGCAGGTCCGCCTGGTGCCGCGCGACGAAGCGCTGGCCGGCCTGATGGCGCGCGAGGGTCTGGGCAAAGCGCCCGCCTTCAAGGTCAACCCGCTACCCGATGTACTCATCGTTGAACTGCGCAAGGACATCCGCGCCGAAACCATCGATGAGCTGGCCGGCCAGATTCGCAAGTGGAGTCACGTCGATGCCGTGGTGGCCGACACCGCCTGGTACCGCAAGTGGCTGCATTGGCGCGCGCTGGGCCTGGGCGTAGCGAGCGCCGTGGCCGCCATCGCCGCCGTGCTGCTGATCTGGGTGGTAGCCATTGCCGTGCGCCTGCAAGCCACAGCTGATAGAGACGAGATGCAGATCCTGGCGCTGGTCGGCGCCGACGCACGTTTTATGCGCCGACCGTATGTGTATCTGGGTGCCCTCACCGTGATGTTGGCCATGGGGCTGGCCATCGCCACCGCCCACACGCTGATGCAGCTGGCCACCCCGCACCTGGCTGCCCTGCTGGCCCAATACCAATTGACGTTGAACTGGAGCGCGCCTTCCGCGGTCCTAGTGCTTTCCTTATTGGCAGGCGCCGGAGTTAGTGGCGGGCTCATCGCTACTTTGGGGGTACGCCCCGCACTGTCCCAAGCGGCCTAAGGCAATTGTGAGCATGCGCTCACATTCGTGATTGACTTTACTTGTCAATGGTCTTGAAAATAAAAATAAACCGAATTGAACCAATGGTTCAATGCATCATCGAATTGGCACTCTCAGTAGTCGAGTGCTAACCTCGCAGCCACGTTTGAACAGGAGACGCTCCATGAACGCTTCCGCAACCACAAGTTCCGCCCTGGTCCCTGCCGTCACCGGCTGGGGCAATCTGGCGCTGGCACCGGGCAGCCTGGGCAATATCGATGCCTACATCAGCGCCGTAAACCGCATCCCCATGCTCACGGCGGATGAAGAACTGAAGCTCGCCAGAGATTTTCAAACCAAGCAAGATCTAGCCTCTGCACAGAAGTTAGTGCTCTCTCACTTGCGCTTGGTGGTATCCGTCACGCGCAACTACCAGGGCTATGGCTTACCGCATGCCGACCTGATTCAGGAAGGCAACATCGGCCTGATGAAAGCCGTCAAGCGCTTTGACCCGGAGCGCGGTGTGCGTCTGGTGACCTTTGCCCTGCATTGGATCAAGGCCGAGATGCACGAATACATCCTGCGCAACTGGCGCCTGGTCAAAGTGGCCACCACCAAGGCGCAGCGCAAGCTCTTCTTCAACCTGCGCAGCATGAAAACCGCCACCGGTGCGATGAGCCCCGATGAGGTGGCACACATGGCGCGCGAGCTCAACGTCAAACCTGAAGAAGTCCGGCAGATGGAAACGCGCCTGGCCGGTGGCGACATTGCGCTGGAAGGCCGGATCGATGACGGCGAAGAAGAGTTCGCCCCCATCGCCTACCTGACCGACACCCACAACGAACCCACCGAGGTGCTGGAACGTCGCCAGTACGACGTGATGCAAACCGAAGGCGTGCGCCACGCGCTGGACAAACTCGACCCGCGCAGCCGCCGCATCGTGCAAGCGCGCTGGCTGAACGAAAGTGAAAACGGCGAAGTGGGCGGCACCACCTTGCACGATCTGGCCGCGGAGTTTGGTGTTTCCGCAGAACGGATCCGCCAGATCGAGGCCAAGGCGTTTGAAAAGATGCGGTTGGCCTTAACCGCCTGAAACCGCTTGCCGCCGTGAACTCACACCCCCGCCATAAGCGGGGGTTTTTCTTTGGGTGAACGAACAGCGGTTAAAGCAAGCGCTTCAAATCCGCCACGATGCCATCCACACCCGTCGCGTGCGGAATAAACAGACGCACGTGGCCTTCGCGGTCAAAGACGTAGGTGCCGGTGGAGTGATTGACGGTGTACGAGGTGGGCGTTTGGCCCGGCACCTTTTGCACCACGATCTTGAATTCCTTGATGAAGTTCTTGGTCTCTTCGGCATTGCCGTAGAGCGCTACAAAGCTCGGATCAAAAGCGGCGATGTATTTGGCCAGCACCTCTTGCGTATCGCGCTCGGGGTCCACGGTGAGGAACAGCACTTGCAACTTGTCGCCGTCGGCGCCGCCCTTTTCGCCTAATTGTTTCTTCACCTCCACCATGTCGTGCAAGGTGGTGGGGCACACGTCGGGGCACTGAGTGAAACCAAAAAACACCGTGACCACTTTGCCGCGATAGTCAGCCAGAGTGCGCCGCGTGCCGGTGTGGTCGGTCAGTGAAAAATCACGCGCGTACGGGGCGCCGGTGATGTCCACGTTATTGAAGACGGCGGCGGGCTCTTCTTTTCTTTCGCACGCGCCCAATGACAACACCAAACACAGACCAAGCAAGAGTGCACGCATGAGTTACCCGAAGTATTTGTCCACCAGCAGCGCGGCAAAGAGCGCGGAGAGGTAGACGATGGAATAGTGAAATGTGGCGCGCGCCAGCGCGTCGGAATAGTTGCGATACAGGCGCCAGGCATAGGCGATAAAAAGGCCACCCAGCACCAGCGCACACACCAGATACAGCGGGCCCGACATGCGGATGGCATAGGGCAGCAGCGTGGTGGCCAGCAGCGCAATCGAATACAGCAGGATGTGCAAACGCGTGAACTGCTGCCCATGCGTGACCGGCAACATGGGCAGGCCCGACTGGCGATAGTCCTCCACGCGGTAGAGCGCCAGCGCCCAGAAGTGCGGCGGGGTCCACACAAAAATGATGAGGGCCAGCAACCAGGGCTGTGCCGGCACGGCATCGGCCACGGCGGCCCAACCCAGCACGGGAGGCATGGCGCCGCTCAAACCCCCAATCACGATGTTTTGCGGCGTGTTGGGTTTGAGCAGCGTGGTGTAAATCACCGCGTAACCCACAAACGTGGCCAGCGTGAGCCACATGGTGAGCGCATTGACGTACGTGTACAGCACCCAGGCCCCCAGGGCGCCCAGCAACAGCGAGAACGCCAAGGCGGGCGCCGGCCGAATTTCACCGCTGGCCATGGGGCGCATGCGCGTGCGGGCCATCTTGGCGTCGATGGTGCGTTCAATCAGCGAGTTCACCGCAAAGGCCGCGCCGGCCAGCAGCCAGATGCCGACCGTGGCCTTGAGGATCAACGTGAGCGGCGGCACGCCCGGAGCGGCCAGCAGCATGCCAATCACCGCACAGAAAATGGCCAGTTGCGTCACGCGCGGCTTGGTCAGGCGCGCGTATTGAACTACCGCGCGCATCAGGCGTGCCAATACAGACGCGGGTGCGTCCGCTGCTTGTGCTGGCACCGGAGAATTCATGGGCTTTTTGAGTAAGGAGAGAAGTTCGTGGCGCGGCGATGTAGTTAATGAACCCGCCGCGCTGAACTGGCCTTGAAGTTTATCAACAGGGTCAGCACCAGCAGCAGGGCCGCCACCGCGTTGTGTCCTGCGGCCGCGGGCAGTTGCGAGGCGAGCTCCAAATGCGCGTTGGACATGCTCCACACCACTTTGAGGCCCAGGCCCACTTGCACAACCAGCGCCACCCCTAGGCACAGCGCATACGGCCGGCCCGCCGCCACGCGCCAGGTGCGCAGCACCAGCCAACCCAGCACCCCGAGCACCGCCAGTGCAAAAACTCGATGCGCCATGTGGATGGCCGTGAGTGCCTCCAGCGACAGCTGCGCGCCTTGCGCGGTTTTACCCAGCTCGCGCACCAGATGAAAGCCGTTGGCAAAGTCGGTCGGGGGAAGGAGTTCCCCCTGGCACCACGGCAATTCACCACACGCTGCCGCCGCATAGTTGGTGCTGACCCAGCCGCCCAAGGCGAGCTGCAAGACCAGCGCGATGAGTGCGATGCGCGCGGGCCGCCGCAACGCCACCCATTGCACGTTGCTCCCCTGCACGGGCGCCACGCGCTGCGCGTACCAGACCAGCAACCCCAGGGTGGTCAGCCCCCCCAGCAGATGCAGTGTGACGATGGCCGGCTTGAGCAACCAGGTCACGGTCCATGCGCCCAACACCGCCTGAAAAATCACCACCCCCACCAGAGTCCAAGCCAGCGGGGCGCTGCTCTCGGTGGTGCGACGCTGCCGCGTCGCACCGATGGCCAGGGCCAGGATCAGGCAGCCCACGAACATCGCCAGATAGCGATGCCCCATTTCTTTCCACGCTTTGTGCATGGACACGGGCCCTTGCGGGGCTTGCGCCGTGGCGGCTTCAATGGCCTCGCGCGCCAGGGTGGGCGTGAATTCGCCGTAGCAGCCGGGCCAATCGGGGCAACCCAAACCGGCATCGGACAAGCGCACATAGGCGCCCAACACGATCAGGCCAAACGTGATGAGGGCGGTGACCCGCGCCAGGCCGTGCAAACGTTCGCGCCGCAGACCGACCCACAACACCACCACCGCAATGATGGCTGTGGACATCAATGCCAATACCGCGTGCTCCCAACTGGTCATGCCCATGTTTTTCCTCAAGCTCGGAGTGAGCTTTACTCAATTTGTGACAGCGGATTGCTCAGGCGACACCTTTCCCTCACCCCAACCCCAGGAACCTCGGTGCAGGGCCATGCTTGAAACTCCCTCCCCTTCAAGGGTATAGACGTTAACTTAAGGTGTTCTGCATACCATTGGTAGTGTGTTTGAGTCCGCACAACTACTACCTATGGTGTGCGATTCGTCTTAAGTTAACGCCTATGCCCTTCAAGGGGAGGTAGACATTAAGTTCCCTCCCCTTCAAGGGGAGGGTTAGGGTGGGGATGGGGTTTCGTATTACCGGCACCACCCCTACCCCATCCCCACCCTCGGTCCCTCCCCTTGAAGGGGAGGGAAGTTAGTTCAGACAAAATTGCAGCTCAAAAATGGCAAAGCGTGACTACTACGAAGTTCTCGGCGTTGCCAAGAACGCCGCCGAAGACGAAATCAAAAAGGCGTATCGCAAGCTGGCGATGAGGCATCACCCTGACCGCAATCAGGGCGATGGTGATGACAAAAAAACCAAAGCCTCCGAAGAGAAATTCAAGGAAGTTAAAGAGGCCTACGAGATCCTGACTGACGCCTCCAAGCGCGCGGCCTATGACCGCTTTGGTCACGCTGGCGTGGACAACAGTGCGGCAGGTGGATTTCGTGGGGGTGGCGGCGGTGGCGAGGGCTTTGGTTCCTTTGCCGACGCGTTCGGCGACATCTTTGGCGACATCTTCAACAATGGTCGTGGCGGCGGCGGCGGCGGTGGCGGTGGACGCTCCAGCGCATATCGCGGCGCTGATCTTCGTTACAACATGGAGCTCACGCTCGAGCAGGCGGCCAAGGGATTCGCCACGGACATCCGTGTGCCTTCGTGGGATGGCTGCGACACCTGCAAAGGCAGCGGCGCCAAACCGGGCACCTCGGCCAAGACCTGCAGCACCTGCGGTGGCAGCGGCGCGGTGCGCATTACGCAGGGTTTCTTCTCCATTCAGCAAACCTGCCCCACCTGTCACGGCAGTGGCAAAGTCATTCCTGATCCGTGCGCCGCCTGCCATGGTGAAGGGCGCATCAAGAAAACCAAAACGCTCGAAGTCAGCATTCCCTCGGGCATCGACGAAGGTCAACGCATCCGCCTGTCCGGTAAAGGCGAACCCGGTGTGAATGGTGGACCACCGGGCGATCTATACGTTGAAATCCGCATCAAGCCGCACGATATTTTTCAGCGAGATGGTGATGATCTGCATTGCGCCGTGCCCGTGTCCATTGCCACGGCCGCACTGGGAGGCGAGGTGGATGTGGTCACACTCGACGGCAAGATCGAACTCACGGTCCCCGAAGGCACGCAAGGCGGCAAAACGTTCCGCCTGCGCGGCAAGGGCATCAAGGGTGTGCGCTCCAGTTATCCCGGTGATCTGTACTGCCACATCAGCGTGGAAACGCCCGTGCGCCTAAATGACAAGCAGAAGAAATTGCTGCGCGACTTTGAGGTGAGCCTCAAAGAAGGCGGCGCCAAGCATTCGCCGCAGAGCAAAGGCTTCATGGATCGCATGAAAGGTTTTTTTACGGCGGAGTGAGGTGCTCTCACTAGGCGCCGTCTTCCCTCTCCCTCTGGGAGAGTCAGATACAGCGTCATGCGCTGTCGGCTTGCGCCCCGGAACTGAAGGACGATGCTGCTGTGTTTATTCCCTCCCCTTCAAGGGGAGGGTTAGGGTGGGGATGGGGTACGTTGCAAAGAAAGGTTTCCCCGTACAACCCCATCCCCACCCCCGCCCTCCCCTTGAAGGGGAGGGAGTTTCAAACCTGGCCCCACACCGAGGTTCCTGGGTAGGGACCGAGGGTGAGGGAAGACGGCGTTGCAATCCGGACGTTGTTTCAAGTGCACTAAGGCCGGATCAATAGAACAGCGCAGAGGGCAGGGTGGGGATAACAACCTGGGACGCCATCATCATCGGCGCCGGTGCGGCCGGCATGATGTGCGCCGCCGTGGCCGGCCAGCGGGGCGCGCGTGTGCTGCTCATCGATCACGCGCAAACCATCGGCGAGAAGATTCGCATCTCGGGCGGGGGCCGTTGCAACTTCACCAACATCAACGCAGGGCCTGAGCACTACGTCAGCGAGAACCCGCATTTTTGCCGCTCGGCGCTGGCGCGCTACACGCCCGCGGATTTCATTGCGCTGGTCAAGCGTCATCGCATCGCGTTTCACGAGAAGCACAAAGGGCAATTGTTTTGCGATGACTCGGCGCAAAATATCATCGATCTGCTGCGTGCCGAATGTGAAACCGGCCGCGTGCGTTGGGCCACGGCGTGCGCCGTGCAGGCCGTGCGCAAGGCCGGTGAAGCCTTTGAACTAGATACCGATGCAGGACTACAGCGGGCCAAGCGCGTGGTCATTGCCACCGGGGGCCTGTCCATACCCAAGATCGGCGCAACCGACTTTGGCTACCGCATCGCGCGGCAGTTTGGGCTGCCCATCATTGAGCCGCGTCCCGCGCTGGTGCCGCTGACGTTCTCGGGTGAGCTATGGAAACCGTTCGTACCGCTCGCGGGCATGTCGCTCGATGTGCGCGTGTCTTGTGGCAGCGGTGTGTTTGATGAAGATCTGCTCTTCACCCATCGGGGCCTGTCGGGCCCGGCCATTTTGCAGATCTCCAGCTATTGGAATCCGGGCCAGACCATTGACATCGACCTGGCGCCCCAGTGGGCCAGCAACACACTGATGGAGGCCCTGCTCGCCGAGAAAACACGCAGCCGCCAAACCCTCAACAATGTGTTGTCCGGTTTGTTGCCACGCCGTCTGGCTGAAGGTTGGAGCGAGCTTGCGCACATCGCTCCACAGACCCGCCTAGCCGAGGTGAGCGACAAAGCGCTGCGCGCATTGGCCCAATCACTCAAGCGCTGGCCTCTCGTGCCCAATGGCACCGAAGGCTTTCGCAAAGCCGAGGTCACGCGCGGCGGTGTGGCCACCAGCGCCTTGTCGCAAACCACACTGGAAGCCCACAAGGTGCCGGGTCTGCACTTCATTGGCGAGGTGGTGGACGTGACGGGCTGGCTCGGCGGCTACAACTTCCAGTGGGCCTGGGCCTCGGGGGTGGCCGCTGGAGAGGCGACATCCGCCCGCTTTTCTAATTGATTTATTGACGAAGCGCGACTTAATAATCAAAATCTCGCGCCACTAATCGTTTTATCTGTCAATAAGCGGAAATTAAGCCATGGACTGGATCGGCTATCAATGGCTGGCAAAGCGCTATGGCGTATCGCCAGTGCAGGCGTTTCGCACCGATAGCGTCATCGCGAGCTCGCGCGCCACCGTGCGAGAGGATGGCTACGTGCACGAGCGCTATCCACCCACCGCCAGGCCCGCTGACACCTTGGCAGGGCATCTGACTTTTGCACTCAAACACGAGGGCATACATCTTGAATTTCTAGCCCGCCTGTTCGATGCGATACCCGTCGCCGAACTGGATGCTTGGGTTGCGGCGGAGCCCACAGGTCAATACGCCCGCCGTGCCGGTTTTTTCTATGAATTTCTTACGGGCCAGTCGCTGGCGTTTCCTGGTGTTGTTGCGGGCAACTATGTGGCCGCGCTCAACGAAATGGACTATTTCACCGCAAAGCAGGTCACCAACAACGCACGCTGGCGTGTGCGCAACAACCTGCCCGGCACACGGGACTACTGCCCCTTGGTGCTACGCACGCCGCGCGTGCGCGAGGCCGAGCAATACAACTGCGCGCAACACCTGACCGATCTTGAAGTGGAATTTGGCGCAGAGCTGCTGCGCCGTAGTGCGGTTTGGCTCACCATCAAAGAAAGCCGCGCCAGCTTTGCCATTGAGCATGAAGAACAACACGTGCAGCGAGTTCAACGGTTTGCCAGCGTGATGGAGCAACGTTGTGGGCAGTACGACGAACCCTTATCAGAGGCCACGCTGGCCGAATTGCAATTGCAAATTTTGGGATCGCGCGCAACCCGCTACGGCGTGCGCCGCTCGCCCGTGTTTGTGGGCGAAGTGGATGGCTTTACCGAGGTGGTGCATTACATCGCGCCGCATTGGGATGACACCCCCTCCTTGCTTGCCGGGTTGCGAAGCTTTGCCGTGCGCACGCAGGGCGCATCCAGTGTGGTGCGGGCCGCGGTGCTGTCATTTGGCTTTGTGTACATCCACCCGATGGCCGACGGCAATGGTCGTATCTCGCGCTTTCTCATCAATGACACCCTGCGCCGAGATGGTGCCGTTACCGCGCCATTCATCCTGCCTGTGTCTGCGGTCATTACGGCTACGGTGGTCAATCGCAAAAGTTACGACCAGGTACTCGAACTTTTTTCGCGGCCGCTGATGCGCAAATATGCCGAGGCATGGCGCTTTGGTGCGCAACAGATTGCCGCAGATGGGGTGCGCCACAACCTGCAATTTGATGCGTATCACGATGCGCTGCCCGCATGGCGTTACCCCGATTTGACTGACCACGTTGAATATCTTGCGCACGTGGTGCAACAAACCCTCGAACAGGAAATGCGGCAGGAGGCCAAGTATCTGCGCAGCCTGCGCAGGGCGCGCGAACACGTCAAGCAAGTGATCGAGGCGCCCGACGCTGACATCGATCGCATCATCCGTTCCGTGCGTGACAACAACGGCCAGGTGAGCCACAAACTGCGCAAAGAAATTCCTTTGTTGGCCGATGAAGGTCTTGCCGTTGAAGTGGCGGCGGCAGTGCAAGCGGCGTTTGCGCAGGGCTGAGCGCATCGACGCGTATCGATGTCACGCCGATGGGTGACGCAGAACAAGCCATTTGGCTTCACGCGCTGCAGTGACTTGATGTTTGAGGTGGCACGGCGCGCACTATTGTTCGGCACCTTGGCCTAGCTGCTGGAGATTTTCATTGATGTCGTCATTAAATTACACACATCTGTTTTGCGCTTTTGTGGTGGGCACGGGTCTGGCCGCTTGTGGTGGCGGCAGTGGTCCTTCAGCGTCGAGTGCTCCAACTCCAGCTCCCACCCCTGCTTCTTCACCTGCCTCCACCCCCACACCGGGGCCGACCCCAACCCCGACCCTGACCCCCCCCCCGACCCCCCCCCCGCCCCCCCCCCCCCCCCCCCCCCC
>CAZZAD010000043.1:0-16943 GCA_964652055.1 uncultured Burkholderiaceae bacterium
TTCCTCGTTGGAAATACAGTGCTCGCTCAGGCTCACACCACGTTGGATAAGGCTCGAGGTTGGCAACCAACAAAACAAGCAGCACCATATGCGCCTGCGCTCCGGGTCCGCCCACACTGCGCAGAAAGCCGGGATCGAAACTGTCCAGGACCAGTGGCCTGTACATCAGCGCCAGAGTCCACAGTGTGAGGCTGGCGACCGCGGCCATCTGCAGCAGAGCCGCATCGTCCACCGCCAGCACGCTGCCAAACAACATGTGCATCAGGTCGATCTGGCTGCCGCGCAATGACACCAGCAGCACACCCAAGGCCAGCGCGATCAGATAGAAGGCTGCAAAGCTGGCATCTTCACGCTGCGGCGTACTGCGCGTGACCCATCCCGCCGCCAACGCCACCGCCAAGGCTGCCACGAAGCCACCCAAACTCATCGCCGGTAGTGACAGGCCTGCAATCAAAAAACCAGCCGCAGCACCAGGAAGTACGGCGTGGGCCATGGCGTCGCCCACCAGACTCATGCGACGCAGCACCAACATGCAGCCGATAGGCGCGCTGCCCAGCGTCAGTGCCAGCGTAGCCACCAGAGCCCGGCGCATGAAGGCGAATTCAATGAAGGGCTCGAATATGGATGCGCCAAGGTCGATCATGCGGGCACCTTGCAGCGCGGCGCCGATTCGTCCCAGGACTCGGCCATCTGCCGCGCCTTGAACAGGTTGTCGGCCTTGAGCACGTCGGCCGTGGGCCCCCAGGCCACCGGCGCGCGAGCCAACAGCAGTACCTGCTGAAAATGTTCGCGCACTTGATCCAGATCGTGCAGTACTGCGATGACTGTGCGTGACTGGCACTTCCAGACTTGCAGCAGCGCTAGCAAATCAGCGGTGGTGCGCGCATCAATGGCGTTGAACGGTTCGTCGAGCAGGATCAACCCGGCATCCTGCATCAACACACGTGCGAAGAGCACCCGTTGCACCTGACCCGCCGACAACTCGCCGAGCCAGCGCGATTCGAAGCCAGCCAGGCCCACGCAGGTCAGCGCATTACTGACGGCGCGACGGCTGGCCGGTTTCAGAGCTCCGAAGCTGCCGATGTGCGACCACAAGCCCATGGCCACCACCTCATGCACGCGCACCGGGAAACTGCGATCCAGTGCCGAGGCCTGCGGCAGGTAGGCCACACCCAATGCGGGGTCGCGCGCGATGTGGCCTTCAAAATCGCGGATCGTGCCGCCCAGAGCGCCCAACAGAGTGCTCTTGCCGGCCCCGTTGGGCCCGACCACAGCGGTCAAAGTGCCAACGCTGAATGCGCCGCTGAGATGGTGTACCGCGGGGTGACCACGGTAAGACACCGTCAGATTGTGGAGGCTGACTGCCGTGGCGTCCGCTACCGCTGTCGGTTTCATATCACGGCCCATGCCACGGCCAGCCACAGCAGGGCCACACAAACCGTAGCGGCGAGCAGGCGCGCCAGAGCGCTTGCGGTCAGCATGGCCCGACTCTAGGCGTCTGCACGGCACAAGCGCGTCGGCTGCAACGCGTGGGGAAAACGCCTACTTCGCATCCGTTTTTTCGGCTGTGCCTACAGCCACAGTCCTCATAGGCGAGCGCAACTTGGGCTCTATTCCCACGCGTTTCGCTTCGGTGCCTACTGCCGCGCAAACGCCTAGACGCAACTTGTAAAGCTATTTGGAACGTCGGTGCGTAGAGCTCAGAGCGCGGCTGGCTGCGCGCGGCTTGGCCTTGGTTTTGGCAGGCGGGGACGCACAGTCCACGCAACGGCCGTACAGCGTCAAATCGTGGTCTTCCACCGTAAAGCCTTTGGGCGCCAAGCGCCCCAAGTCGCCAGGACAAGCGTGTACGTCGAACACCCGCTGGCACTGTCGGCACTGAAAGTGATGGTGGTGACGATGCCCCAAGACCTCGAAGCGCGGGTTCTCGCCCGGCAGGTTGACCGGTTGCAGTTCTCCCTCTTCTACCAGCGCCTTCAGACAACGATAGACCGTAGCGATACCCAGCGCCGGCACCAGCTGTTGAGCTGCCGTGAGCACTTCGTGCGGCAGCAACGGTCGGTCGGCCTGAGCAATCGCGTCGCGGATGGCACTGCGTTGGCGGGTGTTGCGTTCCATGCATTGAGGGTACCTGATTCATACGCGACGAAATGATAACGCACTATCATTACAATTGATAATGCTATATCATTACTAACACAAATTGCACCGATACGACTCAACGACAGGAGAAAGTCATGACCCACAATCGAGTTCCCCACCGTCGGTGGCTGCTGGCCACTCTGACTGCAGTGTCCTTGCTCGCCGCCTGCGGAGGCGGTGTTCAAAGCCAGGACGAACACGACCACGAAAGCGACGCCATCGACACTGCCGGAAGGCTGGCCATCACAGAACTGAACGCCACCACCTTGCGCATTCACGATCTGGATAGCGGCACCGTCGAGGCCAGCCATGCGATGACCGACGTGCCCTCCGCGGTGTACTCCAGCCCGGGCAACCGCTACGCGGTGGTGCCGCAACGTACGCAGGACCGGGTGCAGTTTGTCGATGGCGGCATCTGGCAAGAGGACCATGGCGATCACCTGCACGACTACAAACAGGCCTCCACTGCGCTGACTTACACGCTCGCGGGCTCACGTCCGACGCACTTCGACCGCCAGGACGGAGTTCAGGCGGCGGTCTTCATGGACGGCAACGCCGCCGCCACACCAGCGCAAAACGCTGGCGTACGGCTTATTACTGAGGCGTCCATCGCCGCGGGCAACACGGTGGCCACGCTGGACCTGAGCCTGCCAATCCACGGCCTGGCCGAGCCGGTGGATGACAAACTGCTTGCGGTAGCGCGCGCTGGAGACGCTGCCGATACGCTGCCCACTCACCTGGTACTGCATCAGCGCAGCGGCAACGCCTATACCTTTGTGCGCGAGCTGCCCACGCGCTGCAACGGAATGCACGGCAGCTTTAGCTCAGGCAACAGCACGTTGGTGGGCTGCATCGGCGGCATGTTGCTGGTCAGACATCTGACAGGCACCACCGTCAATGACGGCCAGTTGCTCGCTACACCACTGCGTGTGGGCACGATTGCCGGCCACCCGCGCCTGCCGGACCAGTTCTTTGGCATTGCCAGTGAAGGCACCGCACCCGCTCCGGTGACGACGCGCTTTTACGCTGTTGACGGCCAGAGCGCCGCAGTGAGCGATTTCACGCCCGAGGGCTGGAGCACGGGTCGGGTGCGTCGTGCGCACGGCTTTGACCGCAGCGGTCAGCGCTTCTTCATCCTTGACGACCAAGGCACGTTGATCGTGGCGCAGCGCCAAGGAAGCACCTGGGTCAACCTGGCGCGCATCGCCGGCGCCATTCCAACGATGCCTACGGCCGCGCCCTGGCCCGCCATTGCCGCCAACGGCGCCAAAGACGAGATCTACATCACCGACCCGATCGCCAAACAGTGGGTCGTGGTCAACAGCAGCACAGGCGCCGTGTTGGCACGTCGTGACCTGGGCTACATCCCGGCGGCCCTGGCCTGGCTGGGCATCACACGCTGAGGCAACCATCATGCAAAAAACTACTCTGGGATGCACCCTGCTTTCAATGGCTGCTCTTTGTGGCAGCCCCGCCGCACAATCTGTAGGCGGCTGGCAATTTGGCGCGGTGCTCGATGTCACGCACACCACACGCCCGCTCGCGCTGGGCGCCCGTGACCAAGGTTTACAGCTCGGACACAGCGACCTCACCGCCAGTGGATCACTGGGCTCGCTATTCAAGGCACAGCTTGGTGCCACCTTTGAGACACACGACGGCAAGCTGGAAAAAGGAATCGAAGAAGCCTGGTTTGAGACCACGCGGCTTCCCGTGGGGCTGCAGGCCCGCGCGGGTCGCTTTGCCTCGCAAGTGGGCTATCTCAATGCGCAGCATCCGCACGCTGATGATTTCATTGAGCGTCCCCTGCTGTACCGCGCCTTCTTGGGTGGACATTGGAACGATGACGGCCTGCGATTGAACTGGACCGCACCCACGCCCTACTACCTGATGTTGGGTGCTGAGGCATTCCGCGGCAAGCGGCTGGTCCCTGAGACGGCTAATGCGCCCCAAAACCCGGGCATCACCACCGTGGTGGTCAAGACCGGGGCCGACCTAAATCGCGCACACAGTTGGCAGTTGGGCCTGTCCCACATTCGCAATCGGCGTGAGGCAGCGGTAGAGGAGCACGAGCATGAAGCCGGTGAAGGTGGCCATGACCACGGCCATGCACACGGGGCACAGTTCAGCGGCCGCAAGACATGGATGATCGACGCGACCTGGAAGTGGGCGCCTGGTGGCAATAACCGTGACCAGCAGGTTCGTCTTGGGTTTGAAGCGGCCCGCATCACCGAGTTGAACCACTTCGCAACCTCAACCGATAAGCACGAGGCCAATGCCATCACCGTGGTGTGGCGCTTGCATCCAGATTGGGAGGTAGGCGCACGCGCTGACTGGCTACGTGCACGCAAGCCGCACGAAGCCCACTTCGACAGCGCCCTGCTGCGCGAGCGCGCACTGATGCTGGCGTGGAAGCCAAGCCACATGCAGTCCCTGCGCCTGCAGTACACAACGCAGCGCAACGCCGTGGAGTTTGAGAACCCAGCGAAGAGATCCGTACAGCTGCAGTACGTGCTGGCGTTCGGAGCACACGGTGCGCATGCCTACTAGTGCAGTGCTTCGTCTATTCCGGCCCTTTTGGGTCAGTGGATTTGCCTCTGTGGCGAGGCGCGAACCACAGCGATACCCAGTGGTATCGCGCGGATTCGCAACGCTGCCACGGGGGCAAAGGCGCGACTCCAAAAGGGTCGGAATGGGCGAAGCACTGCACTAGGACTCTGAGCGGAAGAAGTGCACCGGCTGCAAGGCATGGCGAAAGCCCGATGTCGCCCCCGTTGTTGAATCGTCTGACTCACAGAAAGTTGATCTGTATGGCGTCAACCCAAAAAACAAATCGGACCTCCCGGGCTTCCTGGGTTCGGCCTCGACTCCAGCGCCTGAGCGCGGGCCTGTTAGGTCTGCTGGGGGTGAGTCTGGCGGCGCCGGCCGCTGCCTTCACTGTTTTCGCATGCGAGCCCGAATGGGCCGCGCTTACCCGTGTGTTGCTGCCTAACGCGCGGGTGCATGTGGCTACGCACGCTGGGCAGGACCCACATCACATCGAGGCGCGGCCCGCGCTCATCGCGCAGCTGCGCTTGGCCAACCTGGCGGTGTGCACGGGTGCATCGCTCGAAGCGGGCTGGCTGCCCACCCTGCAAGAGCGCGCGGGCAACGCCCGGGCGCGCGATGTCTTCTTTGCTGCAGAACATGTGCAGTTGATCGATCCACAACCCGGTGTCATCGGCACACCATGGGCCGGTGACGTGCATGCCGAGGGCAATCCGCACCTGCATGTGGACCCACGCAAGCTGCTTGAGGTCGCGCAAGCGCTGAGCGAGCGGCTGGGCAAGGAAGTCCCGTCTGAAAGAGCTGCCATCGAGCAGCGTCGCGCGGCCTTTGAAACACGCTGGCGTCAGCAGATGGTCGATTGGGAAAACCGCGCCGCACCGCTGCGCGGACAACTGGTGGCAGCCCAACACACGGGCTTCGGCTACCTGTGGCACTGGCTCGGCATGAAGCAGGTGGCTGATCTGGAGCCCAAGCCTGGCATGTCCCCAACGCCAGGACACCTGCAGCGATTGCTCGAAGGCCTGCGCCCTGCACCACCACTGGCCGTGGTGGTCTCAAGCTATCAGGATCCGCGCCCGGGACGCTGGCTCACCGCGCAACTGCAAAACACCGGTGCGAAGGTTCCGCTGCTGGTGCTGCCTGCCACGGTGCCCGATGAGGCGAGCGAGAAGGAACTGGTGCAGTGGGTGGACAGTCTTCTGCGCGAGTTGCTGCAGGCGGCAAAGCGATGAGTGTCGAGGCACTATTTCCGGACACATGGTTCTTGTTGCCGGTCGCAGCGCTGCTGTTTGGCGTATTGGCGCTGGCACCGCTAGGTGCACAGGTGCTGGCACGCGGCGTGGTGTTCATCGACCTGGCAGTGGCGCAGGCGGCGGCCGCAGCGGCAATGTGGGCGGGTTCATTCGTCGACCACCCCGACTGGCTCACCATCCAGGCCCTGGCCATCACCGGAGCGCTGGCGTGTGCCGGGGTTGTGGCGCTGTTGTCTCGGCGCTGGCCAGACCAGCGCGAAGCGCTCATCGGCCTGTTGTATGTGCTGGGCGCCAGCGTCGCACTGTTGGGTGCACGGCAAGACCCACACGGGCGTGAGCGCATGTCTGAATTGCTGGCCGCCGATGTGCTGTGGGCACAGTGGCCGCAGGTGGCGGTGCTGGCGGCCTGCGCCGGCGTGGTGTTCATGCTCGGCGCGCGCCTTACACGGGACGGCATTTTCTTTCCAATCTTTGCTGTCGTCGCCAGTCTGGCTGTGCCGGTACTGGGCCTGTTTCTCGTGTTTGCCATGCTGATCGCCCCAGCGCTGTGGCAACGCAGCGGCGCCTCGCGTGCCTTGTCATGGATCGGCGCGGTGGTTGCCTGCGGCGCAGGCTTGGCAGCCAGTTGGGTCTTCGATGCGCCCAGCGGTGCTTGCGTGGCGCTTGCCCTTTCCTCCTACGGTGCCCTCAGTGCCCTGCGCCGCGGCGGCCCCAGCCCATATTCCAAGTCGCGTTAGAAACGAGCGGCTGAATCGAGAGCGCCGATGTGCAGTGCTCTACGGCCCGCCCCCACTGCCCTTCCCCTTGAGCGCCGCAATCGACGCGGCAGTCACACGCGAGCCGTCAGTCAGTTCAAGTTGGAAGCCCAGCGCTTCAAGCGCACGCGCTGCTTCCACGGAATAGCCTTTGGCGCGGATGCGCATGATGGCTGGCTTGGCGGGGCCGCCGGAGAAAGCCGCGCCGATAGCGGTGGCCAGTTTGTTGAGCACGTAGGTCTTGACGGCCTGCTGCCACTTGCGGTGGCCGGGGGTGCGGTCGGGGTTCAGGGCCTTCCAACTGATATCGGTGCCGTAATTCGGGTGCTGCGGATCGAGCGCAGCCCAAGGTTCGGGCAGGGACCATTCCATGGTGGTCAGTTCCATGGTCACGAGCTGGCCTTGCAGGTCGGTCATCAGCACGTCTAAATGCACTTCGGCTTCCATGGGTGCGTCTTTGACTTTGCCACCGCCGGGCAGCGCCAGGGCCGAGACATCCACCGACTGCACCGCGGTCTTCTGCCCTTTTTGCAGGCCCACGGTGCGATCCAGCGTGTGAATCTTGTTGCCCTGAAGTAGCAGCAGCGAGATCTGGTTGATCTCATTGCGATCACCGGTCAGATTGCCCAGCACCTGATCGAGCGGACGGTTTTGTTGCAAGGCGCCGGCGTGTTGGCGCAAGGAATCCACTTTGCTGAGCAACTGCACGCGCACGATGGGGTCGATGGCCTGACCCGCAGGCAGCTTGGCTTCCAGCGCGCGGATGTAGTCCTCACCGGTATTGCTGCGCAAGGGATTGAGGTCGGGGTAGCCCGGAATATCGGCACCGGCAATGGCCAGCGCGTCCTGCACGTTCTCGGGCAAGGGCGACTGCGGATTGACCAGGCCCGATTTCGCACGCAACTGCATGGCGCGTTTGTCTTTATGGATTTTCGACAGCCACCCCAGCCAGTTGGGGTCTTTGTCGATGCTGCGCAGCAGGCCGCGCGTAGCGGTGCGGTCCATGTCGGGCGGCAGCTCAATGCCTTTGCTTTGCAATTTCCGATACGCATCAATCAGACGCGCGCTGTTGGTGGGCCGCAGATCTTCGGCCACCAGAAAGCGCGAGCCCGGCGACACGTTGCTGCTGTTCACGATGTCGTGATACTGCGAGAACAACTTGGCCAGTGCCTTGTTATCGAGCGCCAGGAATAGATTGCGCACGGCGGCGCGTGTGACGCCGCGCTCCAGCGCCATCATGTCGGCCACCCCGCGCACCGCGTCGATGGGCCAGCCACTGAGTGCGGCATGGTGGTCCAGCAGCATGGCGGTAGCGGCCATGGCGGTGTGCTCGGGGTATTCGGTGACCAGCGTGTCGGTGAGCCGGCCGTTGATCTTGCTCAATTGCACACGCACCGCATCGGCGGCGGCACCGGTCTTGCCGGTCACGCCCTGAATCAGATCGGGCACCATCGTTGAAGGGGGGCCAGAGGATTTAGGCAAAAAGAGTTGGCGTGTTTCGCCTGGGCCCGGCTTGAGCAAGAAGCGGGTGCGGCCCGAGGGGTCGACCACGCTGGTCAGCCCCCCACTGCCCTGCACCTTGAAGCCTTTGTCCTGGTAGCGCGCCAGCATGGTGTCAATGCCGGCGCGCGAGCCGCTGGGGTCATAGGCCCAGACGTTGCTGTCACCCACGCGGGTCAGTTCAATCACGTTGTCTGGTGCGGGCAGCGCGCGCACGGTGTCATCGGCCATGCCCTCGGGGAATTTGGCAGCGCGTGCTTCGGCTTCAGCACGGGCCGCCATGTTGTCCAACGCCGTGGCGTCGGCGGTAGAAAGCGCGCCAAAATCTTTGAGCTGACGCGCAAGCACACGGGCGTCGTCGATGAGCTCCAGGCGTCGTGTACGCAGCGCCTCAAATTGTTTATCCGTGAGCGTGCCAGCATTGACACGGGTGTCGAGCTCATCCATCAACAACTGATTCTTGGCTTCGATCTTCGCGGATTCGGTTTTGAATTTGGCTCGCAAGGCTGGCTTGGCCACCAGGCTGTCAAAAGTTTTGTGCAGCCCGGCGATGAGCAGATACGTGGCAGCGGTCTGCGTCAAAAACATACCCAGGTCTTGCGGCCATTGACCGGTCTCCACCTTGGTCATCACGGCCGACACGCCCGCCACCCCACTGAAGCCGGCCAGGTGCCCCACAAAAAGTTGCCGGATCTGGCTGCCCTTGGCCAGCGGCTCAGCAAACTTGCCCACGAGCTTTAACGCGCCCATGAACGCCAGATTGGTGGCGAGGTTTTTCACTACGCCCACGGCCGTGATGTCTTTGCCGAACGCAAGTTTCTCGCCGCCCATTTGCGCGGCGGTGAACACGCCGATCTCGGTCATGGTGGCCAGCGTGGAGGCCAGGCGCGCGGTGCGCACCAGGGCCAGGGTTTCACCCAGCGCCGCCATGCGCACCAAAAGCCCCGCCCCAAACGACAACAACGCTGCCACCACGGTGATGGCAATTTGAATCAGCGCATTGGCACGCGCCTTGTCTTTGATTTTCTCGACCACGTCTTTGAAGGTGGTCTCGTAGCCGTCAGCTTTTTTGACAAAGCCATCAAAGTCGCCCGAGGCATAAAAGCCTGCCAGCTCGGTGCGCATATCGATGAGCCGCTTGGCTTGCGTGGCGGTGAAGCCCTTGCCCAGATCAGCTTTGACGAGCCCCGTATGCAACGTGAGGTTGGTGGCGTAGAGCAAAAACACGCCGGTTTGCAGGCCATAGAGCATGACGTCGCGCTCCAGACCCACCATGAGACTCAGGTCAGAGCCATGGTCCTTCTGCGGACCCGATCCCTTGATGCGAATCACCGCCCATGATGTTTGAATCGACGGAATATTGGTGAAGTATTTGGAGAGCGACTCCTCACGCTTGGCCAGTTCCTCACGCATGGTGAAGAAATATTTTTCATCCAGATTTTTATTGCCCTCATAGCGCGCATTACCTTCGCGCAACTGCTTGGTGAACAGCGAGAAGCGTTTCTGCACCGTGTCCCATTTGCGCCGCCCCACCGCCTGATCGAAGCGCTCAAAACTTTGATCGGCTTCGGCCAGCACGCGCGCATAGGAATCACCCACATCGGTCTCACCCGCGCGCGTGAACACTTTGTCGCCGGTGAACAGCGTCAACCAGGCTTTGATGTATTCATGACGCACATCAAAGAGCGCCTTGCGCTCGTCACTGTCCTTGGCTGCGTCCCATCCCAGCAGCTGATCAAAAGTGGCCGCGTTGGCATGCAAGATGGCGGTGCGCTCCTGGATGCGCGCGCCGGCGTCGGCCGCCAGCACACAGGCGCGCGCCAGTTGTTCCAGCATCTTGGCGCTGCCCTCGGCTTCCACCAGCAGCAAGGCGTGTTCAGTTTCCTCGCGGTTGGCTGCGGTGAAAACCAGCGTCTTGCCGCCGCTGGCGGTGGTCTTGGTTTGCGGCCCTTTTTGGCCCAGACGGCCATGCGCATCGGCCAGTGCCGTCAGATCGTCGTCTTCCCACTGGTCGTAAATGGGCCCCACCTTGACCCGGTGGTGCATGTACTCCACCTGATCGCGCACCATGGCCAGCGCGTCGAACACCACAGTGGAAAACGCCGCCACGCCCAGCGCGCCTTGCGCGGCCCAGCCATGCTGGCGCGCCATGCTGCGCAGCGCCTCAAAGTTGGCCTTGTATTTGGCGTTGGCCGGATCGGACTGGCGCGCGAGCAGATCGCCAATCACACGCGCTGCCAGATTGGCCACAAATTTGTCCGGGCCGCTGACGCGCTGGCGCAGGTATTCGACGGCAGTTTTGCCGCGTTGATCCTTGAGCCAGGTTTCAAAGGCGCTGACCGCATACCCGCTGCCGATCTCATCCTGGCTTTTGTCTGCGAACCAGAAGCGCCCATGCAGCAACATGTCCCAGGCCGCACGGCTGCGATGCGCCACCTCTTGCAAACGCATCATGGCGACCATGTGATCGCTGATGCGCTTGACCGGACGACCTTCCACCATGCTGTTGACCATCCGGCGTGCGCGCAACACCGAGGCGGTTTCCTTGCTGCGTATGGCCATCAGCACGAGCACCTCGATGAGGTCCGAGCGTTGTGGGCCATCGGGCAAGGTGGGCAGGCTCTTGTCGATTGAATCGAGCATGGCCTCCTCGTCACCCGTGATGACGGGCTCGTCACGGGCGCCGGGTTTGTCGTAGAGCACCCCACGATGCGAGAACGCCGACACCTGCGGGCGTTGTCCACGCAGGGCCAGTTGCGCTGCTGCACTGGCTTGCGCCTCGGCGCCGGGTACATTGGGCACGCGCGCCAAGGGGTGCGCGTGGTTGCCGCCGCGCAGTTGCACCACGTGCGCCACTTCGTGTGCCAGCGTGCGGCGCGCCGCCGGGTCACGCTCGGGTGTGCTGCGGGTAGCCAAACCGATGCTGGCGCCATCGGTGTAACCCAGGGCCGGCGCGCTGGGTGCGGCAATCTGCACCGGCACATTGCTCAGATTGGCGCCAAAGGTTTGCCCTAGCCGATCACGCTCCGCGTGCCACGCCGGTTGCAGCAGCGCATTGAGCTGCTGGTTGCCCAGGCGGCTGGGCGTGCTGGCCGTTGACGACGGCTGCTGGTCGGTCGTCGTGGCGGCTTTCGCCTGCGGCGCGGTGCTGCGAATATCGGTTTTGGCTTGGCTCATATCAATGTTGATCTGACCCCGTTTTTCTTGCGCTTTGTGGCTGACTTTGTAGGTTGGCGGTGAGCGCAGCGAACCCCAACGCGTTGCGTTGTCGCAGGCACTGAAATCGGGGTCAGATCAATATTTTTCATTCCGCAAACCATGGACCAAAGGTGTAGGTGTCGGAGCCGGCCATGCGCACACCGGCGCGGGCCTGGCCGTTGGTGCGCACCTCAATGGCCGCGTCAAAGAGCGAGATACGGCCTTCGGGTGTGGCCGCTTCGACGGCGTAATGGATCGAGGCCAGCCGCAGCGTGCCGCTGTGGGTGCGGGTTTCAGTGGTGAGGTGAATGCGCACGCCCTCCTCCATCGCAGCGTCGGCCAACGCCCGAATGAAGCCTTCAATGCCACGCCGTTGCATGGCCTGATTGACGAGCTCACCGGGGGCCAAGCGGATGGCCGCACCCGATTCAGCACCCAGCCCTGCCCCGGTGGAATGCGCGCGGTGATAACCCTCGAGCTCGGCGATGCCGTATTCGGCCGCACTCATCATTTCGTGTTCGAGTCCGGCGCGATCTGAGCGCTCTTCAATCCAGGCGCGGATCACCACGCGCGGCTCGCCCAGCGCTGGACGCGTGACCTCGTACACACTCGAAGGCGGCATGGCTCGCGCAGCGCCCGCTTCGGTGTGGCCGCGCGCCAACGCATCGGCTTCACTCATGTATTCGCCTTGCGCAGTGGTGCCGTACCAACGCGAACCGGCGCGATGGAACACACCGCTACGGGTGTTCACCCACACCGGGGTTGCGGTAGCGGGGGCGGCGGGCAGGACAGGCGCAGCAACTTCAGGCGCAACCATCGCGGGTGCGGCAACTTCAGGCGTAGCAATTGCCGGGGCGGCCGCCGCGGGTGCACTGGCTTCAGGCGCCCGGACTTCGGGTGCCCGGACTTCAGGTGTGGTCACCTCAACAGGAGTGGACCTGGGGGGTTCCACCACAGTGACGCGCGGTGCACGCCCCGCAATGGGCTCGCCCAGCGGCCCGCCGATGCCCCCGCCCGTACCGCCAGTGATGGGGGCGGCTTCCACCATGCCACGCATCACCGCACCGAGCAGACGTGCGCGCAGCCGCGCTGTGAATCCCGGCCGCAGACTGCGCGTGACCGGGGGCCGGGCCGCTTCCGGCGCACCGGGCTCAACCCGCCCTTCCAATCCCACTTCGCGCAGGCCATCCGCAGGGTTGTCGATCACGCCACGCGCGCCTCCTGAGCGCACCCGGCGCAACGATGCGCCCAGGGCCGCAATCCCCATGGCAATGGCGATGTTGGTAATGAGGGTGGCCAGTGGACGCGCGGCGCTGCGAATGTGCAGTTCGGACAGTCGCGTGGGGTTACCGTCGGCATCGTTGTGTACGCGGCTCATGTGAAAGGCTGCACGTAGCAAGACATCAAGGGTTTGTCCCAGAAACTCCAAACCCATGATGTAACCCGCTATGCGCAGCATTCCTTCCAGCGCCACACCAATGGCAATGGCCACCGGGTTGGGTGAGCGCATCATCAGGCGCGCAGTGGCATGCCCCATCATGAACGCCGCCAGCACAAACAATGTGGGGCCGATGGCGTCGCGGATTTCCTCAGACAAATCGTCTTCAACCTCATGCGCCACGCGCTCCAGGTTGTTGAAAATCGTCTGCGCGGCCTGGGCAATCATGACGGTGTCGTCCACCCCCAGTGCCTGCGAGAACAAATTGCGCACCAGCGCATCGCCTAACTCGCTCTCGGTCAGTGTTTCAGTGGGTTCTTCACCCGCGCCCTCGACGGCGGGTGCCATGCCCGGCGGCTCATAGCCGATGAAGCCCACATCGCGCAGCGCAATGCCGGCGAGCCCCTGCATGGGCAGCCCCATGTCGTCATACAGCAGCAAGCCGCTGCGCCGATGCGCAATGCCCAGCACTTCGCGCTCAGGAAATGCTCGACCAATGCGCAACAAATTGGCGCGTGCGGTGATATTGCCGCGCAGGTACTGCTCCAGGATGCGTTCAATCAAGGGCTCAAAGCGCATCAGGTCTGAACCACCGGCCTCGCGAAACTCAACCCAGCCCTGCGTAAACAGATCAGTGATTGCCGCACGTCGTATGTCGGCCGCAAGAAGGGGCGCAAGCTCGCTCGCATCAAGCCCGTCACGCGCCTGCCGGTCCAGTGCGCGGCTCACCTCCAGTCCCGTGAAGTGCTCCAGCAACAGCAGGTACAACGCGGACAGTCCGGCATTGCTGGCCAGCACCCGGCGGTGCGCATTGATGGGTTCGGCAATGGCCGCTGCTTCAGGATCAACGGCGCTGCTAGCAGCGCGCTCGTCCGTGCGGCGCCGAGTCGGACGACCGCCCCCCCCTTCAGGCAGTGCCATGTACTCAGCCCACTGGGTGGGGCCGAACCAGCGCACCAGATCGGCATCGTCCACATCAATGGCATAGAACGTATCGCCAAACAGCCGCATGGGCAGCGGGCCACGGGCCAGCACTGCGGCGCGCGCTTCAGGCAAAAACGTCAGGCCCGTTTCGCTTTCAATGGCACGAATAAACGTTTCGGCGGGCAGCCGCGGATCCGCAATGTCGGGCCGGCGCCGCGCCCACCACAGCGCCTCCACCGCTTCGAGCGACATGCCCATCAGGTCATAGGCCACATAGTCGCTTTGCACGCGCACCAGGTAGTGCCCGTCCATGAAGGTGAACCACACCGACGGCGGTGCGGTGATGGTGATGACGATGCGCCCTTCTTCGTCGGTCTCTACGCCGTCATCGCGTTCAATCACCGGCGCAGCCCCACGATGGGCAACCACATGGCCCAACTCATGCGCCAACAACCGTTCGCCCCCAGCGGTGTGCGGCTGATACTGATTGGCGCCGAACACGATGTGCCGATCAAACGCAAAGGCGCGCGCCCCAATGCTGGCCGCCGCTTGTGCAGCGGCTGCGTTGTGATGCACCTGGATGCCTGAAAGATCCGCGTGCGTGCGCGCCGCCCACTGCCGCTGCACGGTGCTGGGCAACGGCTCGCCCGGTTGCGCCAATGCAGTGGCGATGTGCGCTTGAGCCAGGGGGGCGAGCGTGGGCGACACACTCGGCGTGCTCGTACGGGTGCGCTGACGCGCGTGGCGTGTGAGGCCACGCAAGTGCTGCCCTAGTGCCTCGGCATGCACCTCGCTGGGCGTGTCAGCGCGCAATTGCAACGGTGTGCTGCCGCGCGCGTGCCACCAAGCCAGCGCCGCGCCATTGCCCAACTGTTGGCTGAGCAAAGTGGCCACAGGGTCGGCGGTAGAGGCACGTGCTTCCTCTGCGCTCTGGTGCGTGATGTCAGCAGGCTTGGGCCGACGCACCGGCGCCTGACGCAAGCGGGGGCGGCGGGTGTCAGGGGCGGCCATGGTGCGAAAAAAAATGTTGATCTGACCCCAATTTTTCCGTCGTCGCCCCGGCCTGCGCCGGGGCGACGGTGGTTCGCTGGGAACCGGCCCTGTTGTCCAAGTGCGCCGAACAAAAAACGGGGTCAGAGCAAATGTCGTCTGTGGGCGTGCTTCGTGGGCAGAGCGTTACGCATGAATTTGATCTGACCCCGTTTTTCTTGCGCTTCGTGGCCAGTGCTGAACCCGTTGCTGTCATCCCTGCGCAGGCGAGGATCCAGCGACCGCCATCACCGGATCTGGATCCCCGCCTGCGCGGGGATGACGGGAGGAGGTGCATCGTGATGAGCATGTCTCATGCCTCCACATCAACCGGTTGCAAATGCCCCACCACCGCCACGGTGGGTAGCAATGCGCGCAGTGCGCTGGGCACACGTGAGGTGAAGCCGGCGGTGTAGAGCGCTACTTCGGCGTTGGGGTTTTGGTGTGTGTAGCGCAGGCGCAGGTAGGGCGTGGTCTGGTGCTCATCGCGCCGCGCGATGAGTGCTTCGCGGCTGCCGGCCAGCATGAGCGCCAGGTCGGTGTAGTCGCGGGCGTGCTGCTGTTGCGCATCATCGAGACGCAGGCTGATGTGGGTGCCGTTGGCAACCAGCTCCAACGTGGCCGGCCCCGCCCTGCCCTGCACGCGGCACACCGTGGGTTCAAGGTCGGTCAGGTGGAGCGTGGCGTCGTCGAGCATTTCCAACCAACGAGCGACGCGTTGATCGGACCGCTCTAGTGCAACGCGCAGGCCCGCATTGAGCGCCAGCGAAAAGCGCAGTGCGCTGCCGGGAGCAAAGCGCAGAACCTGGGTCCAGTTGGGGGACATGGGGCTAGCGCGGCTTGCGTTTGCTGGTGGTCGTGGCCTTCTTGGCGGCGGCATTTGCCGGCTTCTTTGCGACGGCATTAACAATCTTGCGCCCAGGTCGCGTGATGGCAATGGGCGTGGGCACCACAAACGGCACGCCGCGCTCCTTGCTCAGCTTGGTCACCGCCAGCTCCAGTGCATGAATGCGATCGGCGCCCACCTTGGCGGCCAGGTCGTCTTGCGCACTGGTCACGCGCGTGAGGTCGTCTTGCAACTTGCTGATGGTGGCGTCTTTGCGGGCGTTGGACTGACGCACTTCTTCCAACTCGCGTTGCAGTTTTTCCACGGCCTGGGCGTGCGCGCGCAAAGTGGCGGCGTCTTCCGTGCGTGCACTGGCCACTTCGTTGCTGGCGCTTTTGACCTGCGCCAGATTCTCGCGCAGCGCGTCCACTTCCACCGTGCGTGATTTCACTTCCTGCACATCGTGATCAATGCGTTCCAGTGTTTTCAGGTCCACGCTCGCAGGCGGCGGATCGACGGTGTAGTACTTGACCACACCCTCGGCTTCGTACAGCGTGACGCGGTCATTGGGCTTCAAGCGCAGCGGGTACGCGGTAAAGGTTTTGACGTTTGCGTTCTCGCGCAAATCCTTCACGGATTTGACGCCGCTCACTTCAATTTGCTGCTTGGCCAATGCGGCGCGGGCGGCCTCCTGGTTATGGCCCACGATGTCGCGCTCGGGCGTGCTTTTGGGTTGCACGGGCTTGAAGTCGAAGTTCTTGACGCTGTCCGAGGCCATGGCGGCAAAGAGCTTGCCCACGGTGAGTGTCTTGTCCTTGCCCTGGCGCCACACGCCACGAAAGTCCGAGGCTTGCCACCAGTCGAGCGCCTTGAAGGTTTGCTCAGCGCTGACCCAATCGCGCCCCACGGGCTGCACACTGGGCAAATCAATTTCCAGCTGCACGCGCGTGATGCCTTTGGGCAGATTGCGCCGCGGATCTTCATAGGTGTTGAGCACTTCACGCTCATCGAGGTATAGGCGGAACACCACGTCGGGCGCACGGTCTGGGGCGTAGTCGCCGAAGAAGGCAGTGTCGAACGCAATGGCGAAGGCGCCGTTCAGATCCGTGACCACTTGACCCAGCAGATCGTGATAGCGGGTGTCGCGGTCCCAGGCTTCCACGCGCACACCGCGCACGCCGCGCTTTGTGGCGCGATCAACCACGGTGCCCTGGACGATGTACTCGCGTTTGACGGAGGCCAGCGCAACGTTGGGGTTGCGGCGGTTGATGGCATTGGGGTTGCGGGTGACCATGTTTTTTCCCTTACTAGATTTGTCCTATGGGGTAGCACCG
>CAZZAD010000044.1:0-16794 GCA_964652055.1 uncultured Burkholderiaceae bacterium
CGCATTGAAGAAGATCTGGGTGACGTGGCCAGCTACCCCGGCCGCGCTGCGTTTTACAACCTGCGCTAACTCAACACAGTCAAGGGTGCATGCGCTTCTGGGTGATCCTCATTGCGGCGCTGCTGATTGCCATTCAGTGGCCGCTGTGGTTCGGTAAAGGCGGCTGGCTGCGTGTGCACGACCTGCGCACGCAGCTGGAACGTCAACGCCAGGCCAACGAGGCACTCACTGCCCGCAATGAAACCCTGGCCGCTGAACTGCGCAGCCTGCGTGAAGGGCGTGAAGCCGTACAGGAACGCGCGCGCCTTGAGCTGAACATGATCCGCAGCGATGAGGTGTTCTTCCAGGTGGTGCCGAAGAATCAATGAGTGCAGGAGTGGCGATGGGCGTCTCATTGGAAGCCACAAAATAAAAAGCCCCACCATGGCGGGCGGGGTTTTTAAGGTCGTACGCGTTTCTTCCAGTTCGCATCAGCTTCCGGTGTGAGCCTCCGCGTAGGCATTCATGGGTTTGATCTCTCCAGTGGTGTTGGCATCCCGGGAAATTTTCATCGAGCCCACAAATTCGTTGACTAAGTTTGATGTCAATTGCCCACCTCGTCGCATCAACTCAGAGAAAGAATATTTTTTTGGATCAGTGAAAAGGTCGTATCGAATTTCCACCGACGCGGCTCCAGGTGGCAGTGTGATTCTGTCGTGACCTATGACTCCGGGATCTTCCCATTGGCCATAAGGGTCAACCCCGTATTTGTTATCGGCCCTTACGTTAAAGGCAAACGGATAGGCGCCGCTCTTCAAGGGGTTGCCTCCAATTACTGTCTTATGGGGGGCAGATTGATTCAGCAGCGAGAAGGCGCGGGTGTCTGTGGTGGCGACATGCGCCAGTATTCCGGCCACCTGGGCAATGGTCGGTGTTGATGCCGATGAAGCCTGAGTGGGCCTAAAGTCTAAGCCTCCACGAAAGTTAGAAGCGATTATTTTCAGGGTTCTTGTGAACAGATTGCCATCGATAACCTTGGGGAGCTCTGTGGCCCCTTGCGGAAGCATCTGCTTAACCAAGACATGCGCACCGGTGGGCAGGCTCGGGTCGTCAGGTTTATCGAATCGGGTCCGTGCGTACTGATCGAGCAGCTCGCCAACCGCGGCCCCATGTTCAGTTCCAGTTATGCGTGGATACAGTGCGGTACCGTCGATATCAGTGCCTAGCGGCGCCGCGTAACGAGCGATCGTCGGACCCACATCGGTAGGCAACAGCTTGGCGGCCATTTCAATCAGGGCGTTTGTTACCGGGCTTCGCGGTTCGAGGTCTGAATATGCGGCGCCATTTTGAATTTCCTGCGCAGCCAAAATGATCGATGGGTCTGGCTGATAGACCGGTCGGGAAGACAGACTGGACAGGGGCGGAAGTTCTTTAGTTCTGGCGGGCGGTGCCCCCGGTGAATCATGGGAAACCAACAACAAAGTGCTTTTATGCGCGCTGAAAACGGCGCTTTCCTCCCCAAGCTTCTTGTAATAACCCGGGCTGTAAGTCGAGTGGTTCACGTTGTACATGGTGGGCATTTGTGTCTCCCTTCGTGGTGTCGAGTCCGCGGTGGGTTAACTCGTGCTAAGGCTGCGCGGCCGGGCATGTTGGCCAAGCGCGCTGTGCCTGTAAAGAGCCACGCCGGAATTTTTTAGGGTGCCACGGCCCACTTATCCGTGATGTGCATTAGCACATTCTTACGGCGCACTTACTGTTTTGGGTTGGCGTCTGCACCCACGGTGGCACCGGTGGCAAAGAGTTCACCCACATCCACCGCGTCAAAGCGTTGCTGCGCATTGCAAAAGTCGCAGGTGACTGAGACGTTGCCCATCTCGCTGATGATTGAATCCACCTCGGGGCGGCCCAAAGTGAGCAGCATGCGGCCGATGCGTTGGCGCGAGCAGGTGCATTCAAAGCGGGGGCGCAGCATGGTGCCGGAGCTGATGTGCTCCTGCCAGAACAGTTTGCGAATCTGCTCTTGCGGGGCCAGGTTGAGGAGCTCTTCCGGGGTGATGGTGGCGGCCAGCAGGTTCAGGCGTGGCCAGGTGTCGTCATCCGCCTCTGCGGGGCCCAGGGTGCCCACTGCGCTGCCCGGGTCGGGCAACTTTTGCAGCAGCAGTCCGCTGGCTACATGGGCGTCGGCGGCCAACCAGAGCCGGGTCTGCAATTGCTCGGAGTTTTGCATGTAGGCCTCAATGGCCTGGGCAATTGAATGGCCTTCAAGCGGCACGATGCCCTGGTAGGGCTGTTGCCCAGGTAGGCGATTGCGTGCGTCGAGTGTGATCACGCAGCGGCCGCGTCCGCCCACATTGACCAGGGCTGACATGTCCGCGTTGTCAGGCAGCACGGCCCCTTCGTGCAGCTTGGCGGTGGCGCGCATGCGCAGGTCAGCCTGACATTCCACCACTAGTAGTTTGACCGGGCCGCTGCCATGAATCTGCAGCGTGAGAGCACCATCAAACTTGATGTTCGAGGCCAGCAGTGCCGTGGCTGCGGTCATCTCGCCGAGCAGGCGCGCCACGGGGGCGGGGTAATCGTGGTGCCGGGTGATGCGCTGCCAGGTTTCGGCAAGCCGCACCACCTCCCCGCGTACTGGAGCGGGGGCGAAAGAGAACTTGAGCAGTTGGTCCACGTTGAATTACGCCAGTCGCTTGAGCTCACGCCCAAACTGTTTGCCCTTGGCGGCGTACACCTGCGCACTTTCAAGCAAGCGGGCGCGCTCTTCCAGGGTGAGTTCCCGAATCACGCGGGCGGGGCTACCCACCACCAGTGAAAAATCAGGAATGACTTTACCTTCGGTCACGAGCGCACCGGCGCCAATGAGGCAGCCGCGGCCAATGACCGCGCGGTTGAGCACAATGGCCTGTATGCCAATGAGCGTGCCTTCCTTGACGGTGCAGCCATGCAGCATGGCCTGATGACCCAGCGTGACGTTGGATTCCACCGTCAGCGGGCAGCCGGGGTCGGTGTGCAGTGCGCAACCTTCCTGCACGTTGCTGAAGTCGCCAATGACAATGGGTTCGTTATCGCCGCGCAGCGTGGCATGGGGCCAGATGCTGACTTCACGTCCCAGCTTGACCGTGCCGATCACGGTGGCGCTTTCAAAGACGAAAGCGGAGGGATCGATATCGGGTATACGGTTGCCGAGTTGATAAATGGCCATGAAAAAGCGTCCTGTCGTGCGCAAACATGGGCCAGTATAGGTACCCGCCCAGGAGCTTATGAACGAAGAAACCCTTGAATTGCGGCAGGCGGCTGTGCTCGCTCTGCAGCTGACGGATCCCGATGACAAATGCGCAGCCGTGGTCGCGCTGGGGGCAAATCAGTGGCATGTGGACGCGGCCGCTGTATTTGACGTGCCCGCGAATATTCCCGGGCGGCCTGCGCGACCGAGTCTGGTGCTGCCCAGTGCCGTGCCAAAGCGTGATGTGGGCACCCTCGAAGGGCGCGCTGCGCTGTTGCACGCTGTCGCGCACATTGAGTTCAATGCCATCGGGTTGGCGCTCGATGCCGTATGGCGTTTTGCCCAGATGCCTGAGGCGTACTACCGCGACTGGATGCGCGTGGCCGTAGAGGAATCGCAGCATTTTTGCCTGCTGCGCGAGCGGCTGCGCAGCACGGGCTACGACTACGGTGACTTTGTGGCCCACGATGGTTTGTGGGAGATGGCGCGCAAGACGTCTGACGATGTGCTGGCACGCATGGCGCTGGTGCCGCGCACGCTGGAGGCGCGCGGGCTCGATGCCTCACCTCAGGTGCGCGACAAACTGTTGCGAGCCAAAGATAACGCCTCGGCGGCAGTGATTGACGTGATTCTGCGTGACGAAATTGGCCATGTGGCCATCGGAAATCACTGGTTTCGTTGGTTGTGCGCTGCACGAAATCTGGAGCCCAGGGCCACGTTTGTGCAGATCTGCGCAGCACGTGGTGCACCGCGACTCCAAGGGGCGATCAACGTGCAGGCGCGCCTGGCGGCCGGTTTTGATGAGGCGGAATTGGCTGCGTTGGGCGCGCCCATGCTCTAATCGGCGACGGACTAAGCCTGATCCGGTATCGCCGTCTTGCTCGTACAAGACTAGAGTCGGTCGCGTTCCTTCAGCTTGTTCCTGAGTTACACGGTAGGCAGGAAGCTAGGCGACAGTAGTTGCTTGGGAACCCGCATAGAACGGGGCTGCACGCTTTCGGCGTGTCGAGTTACTGGTTGCCTGGTGAGTAAAACCCGCAACGGTGTTGAGGGTTGAAAAACTAAAGCACGAATCTTTCACTACAAGATGATGCATCACAGGAGAGGGGTAGTCACCATGCAGTTGGGCCATCAGTTACGCGATCAGTTCAGGACATTTTTCAAGATTCGCAAGGCTCGCAAGTTGAGCCGCTTCAACGCCGAGGAATCCAAGCCGCGTATTGGGTCGCCGATCGTGCGTGGCGAGATTCGCATGACCGTACAGGCCGGTCTGTCCGATGAATTGTGGGCATGGCTGGGCTCGCAGGGCTGGCGTGTACCCCCGGTCAGTCCGGATCGACGCCACTACCGCGATATTCCTGCTTCGTGGGTGACGCGACTCTTTGATGCGCAGCCAGAGTATCGAGTCAAGATGCTGGTGGCGGGTGTGTCGCGAGCCACGGTGCGGCATACCATCGATCAGCGCATGAACCGAAGCAACCTGATGTACTTGGGTGTGTCTCGCAAGTCATAGCGGCCCGTTGGCCTGAGCGCAGGCCGATAAGATGTCGGCGTGACGCACCTTTCCAGTCAAACTTTCTTTGCGCCAGCTGACGCACCCATAGAGGCCCGCACGCTTGTTGCGGATCTGCACGCGCACTCCAACGTGTCGGATGGCACACTCGCACCGAGTGAGGTGGTTGCGCGCGCGCACGCCCATGGCGTACAGATCTTTGCGTTGACCGATCACGATGAAGTGGCGGGCCTGGCTCCTGCGTCGCAGGCCGCGCAAGCGTTGGGTTTGCACTTTGTGCCGGGCGTGGAAATCTCCGTGACCTGGAGCGGGTTAACGATCCACGTCGTGGGTCTGGGGATTGATGCAGATCACGTTTCGTTGCGCAACGGTCTGGCGCGTGTGCGCGCGGGGCGGTTGTTGCGAGCGCAATCCATGGCCGATGGGCTGGCGCAAGCCGGCATCGAAGGTGCCTATGAGGGCGCACTGCGCCACGCGACCAATCGCGAGATGCTCTCGCGCACACACTTTGCACGCTGGATGGTGCAGGAGGGGCGTTGCGCCAGCGTGCGTGATGTCTTTGGGCGTTATCTCACTCCGGGCAAACCCGGTTATGTGCCCCATGCCTGGGCGACCTTATCTGAAGCCGTGAGCTGGATACGCGGTGCCGGTGGCACGGCCGTCATCGCGCACCCGGGGCGCTACGCGCTGAACACGACTGAGATGTGGGCCCTGATCTGCGAGTTCCGCGAAGCGGGCGGCGAGGCCATCGAGGTGGCCACCAGCAATCACAGTGCAGACCACATCCGCCGCTTCACGCAGCTCGCGCTTGAGTTTGGCCTGGAGGGCTCGCGCGGCAGCGATTTTCATGGGCCCAACGAATCACATGCCGAACTGGGCCGCAGCCCTTGGCTGCCCGACCGACTCACGCCTGTTTGGCACCGCTTCTTGTAAACCATGGCTCAGCTCTTCAGCGTTCATCCGGACAATCCACAACTGCGCCTGTTGCGTCAGGCCACGCAGCTCATCGACCATGGCGCCGTGGCGGTGGTGCCCACCGACTCGTGCTACGCGCTCGCGTGCCATCTGGATGACAAGGCCGCTGTGGATCGGTTGCGGCGTATCCGCAGCATTGATGAGCGTCATCACCTGACGTTGTTGTGCCGTGATCTATCGGAAATTTCCAGCTACGCCAAAGTGAATAACGCGCAGTACCGGATGCTCAAACTGGCCATGCCAGGCCCGTACACGTTCATTCTGGAAGCTACACGTGAAGTGCCGCGGCGCTTGTCGCACTCATCACGCAAAACCATAGGCATTCGGGTTCCCTCGCATCCGGTGTTGCAAGGTTTGCTTGAGGTGTTGGGTCAACCTTTGATCAGCAGCACCTTGATGTTGCCCGGTGACGAGCTGCCTTTGACCGATCCCGTGGAGATTCGCGGGCGACTCGAACACGACGTGGACCTGATTCTGGATGCCGGCATGTGCGGCATCGAGCACACCACGGTGGTCGATCTGACGGGACGCACGCCGGAGGTGATTCGCGAAGGACTGGGTTCGCTGGCGGCCATTGGGTTGGTTGGGCTGTAGGTCTTAGGTAGAGTCAACGCATGGAACAAATCATTCAGATCATCACCATCTACGCCATACCGGTGCTGCTGGCCATCACCTTGCACGAGGCTGCGCATGGCTACGTGGCCAAACGCTTCGGCGACACCACGGCCTATGTGGCCGGGCGCATCACGCTCAATCCGCTCAAGCACATTGATCCCATAGGCACCGTCGCGGTGCCGCTGGTCATCTTGCTGGTGTCGGGGCTGGGTACGGGCCAACCCATGCTCTTTGGTTGGGCGCGTCCCGTGCCAGTGGACATCGGCAGTTTGCGCAATCCCAAGCGCGACATGATTTTTGTGGCCGCGGCTGGTCCTGCCGCCAATCTGGTGATGGCCATCGGGTGGGTGTTGTTTGCCAAAGCCCTGCAGCTCGTGGGTGTGAATGAAGAATTTTTTGTTTATGTTGCCCAGGCCGGGGTCAACGTCAATCTGGTCCTGATGGCGCTCAATCTGCTGCCCATTCCACCGCTCGATGGCGGCCGTATCGTCATTGGCCTGTTACCGCACCGCGCCTCCTATGCCTACAGCCGCCTGGAGCCTTATGGGCTGCCCATCATCATGCTGTTGATGGTGACCCGCACACTTGAAATTTTTCTGATGCCCTTCCTGCATATGGGTGAGGCGATACTGAGGTTCCTCTTCTGACATGTTCCCCACACGAATTCTCTCTGGCATGCGCGCCACCGGCGCCTTGCATCTGGGCCACTACCACGGTGCTCTAAAAAACTGGGTGCGTCTGCAAGACGAGGCGCCATGTTTTTTCTTCGTGGCCGACTGGCACGGCCTGACCACGCACTACGAGACGCCCGAAGTGATCGGCGCCTCGGTGTGGGACATGTTGATCGATTGGTTCGCAGCGGGCGTGGACCCAACCAAGGCCACGGTGTTTATGCAGTCGCATGTGCCTGCACATGCCGAGCTTTTCTTGCTGCTGGCCATGTCCGCGCCGCTGGGTTGGCTCGAGCGCATTCCTACCTACAAAGACCAGATCGAAAAACTCAAAGACAAAGATCTGTCCACGTATGGCTTTCTGGGTTACCCGCTGCTGCAGGCGGCCGACATCCTGATCTACCGCGCCACGGGTGTACCCGTGGGTGAGGACCAGGCCTCGCATATTGAAATGTCACGCGAGGTGGCGCGGCGTTTTAATCACTTGTATGGACGTGAACCCGAGTTTGAAGAAAAAGCCCAGCTTGCTTTGAAAAAATGCACCAACAACGGCCGCAAGCTGTTTGCGGACCTGCGCACCAGGTATCAGCAGGAGGGGGACGTCGAGGCTCTGACCGAGGGGCGCGCCTTGTTGTTGCATGCGGCCAGCCTGTCGCACGAAGAACGAGAGCGTTTGTCGGCTTATCTTGCGGGTACACACCGCACCATTTTGGTGGAGCCGCAGGCCGTGCTGACGGCCACGCCCAAAGTGCCGGGCCTCGATGGCGCCAAGATGTCCAAGAGCTACGGCAACGCCATCCTGATGCGCGAAGAGCCCAAGGTACTCAACGACAAAGTGCGCCGCATGCCCACCGACCCCGCACGCGTGCGCCGCACCGATCCGGGCGAGCCCGAGCGCTGCACCGTGTGGCAGTTGCACCAGATGTATTCCAACGACGAAACGCGTCAGTGGGTGCAAAAGGGCTGTCGCAGTGCGGGTATTGGTTGTCTGGAATGCAAACAGCCGGTTATCGATGCCATGCTCAAAGAGCAAGCGCCGTGGCACGAACGTGCGCAGCCGTATCTCGATAACCCACAACAATTGCGCGACATCGTGGCCGAAGGCTGCGAGCGCGCCCGCAAAGTGGCCGCAGAAACCATGACCGACGTGCGCGAAGCCATGGGCTTGAACTATTGAGGATATGTGTAGGTTGTGGGTGAGCGAAGCGAACCCCAACAAGCCCTGTCACTTTGCGTAAGTCATTAGACTGGCGAGCTTCATTTCTTAATCAAGAGACAACACCATGATCCAGGGCAGTCTGGTCGCCATCGTCACGCCCATGCACGAAGACGGTCGCCTCGACTTTGATACGTATCGCAAACTCATTGAATGGCACGTGGCCGAGGGCACTCACGGCATCGTGGCCGTGGGCACCACGGGTGAATCGCCCACCGTGGGCATGGAAGAGCACGGTGAGCTCATCCGTGTGGCGGTGGAAACGGTCAAGGGCCGCGTGCCGGTGATTGCGGGCACGGGCGGCAATTCAACGTCAGAAGCCATTGAGCTCACCGCCCACGCCAAGAAGGTGGGCGCGCAGGCCACGCTTCAGGTGGTGCCGTACTACAACAAGCCGACGCAAGAGGGCATGTACCGGCACTTCAAAGCGGTGGCCGAGAGCGTGGATCTGCCCGTCATCCTCTACAACGTGCCGGGGCGCACGGTGGCTGATCTGTCCAACGACACCACGGTGCGTCTGATGCAGGTGCCCGGCATTGTCGGTCTGAAAGACGCGACGGGCGATCTGGCTCGGGCCACCGACCTACTGCGGCGCGCGCCGGGAAACTTTGCGCTCTATAGCGGTAACGACGACACCGCGCTGGCACTGATGTTGTTGGGTGGGCACGGCGTGATTTCGGTGACCGCAAACGTGGCCCCGCGCCTGATGAGTGAGCTGTGTGTTGCCGCGTTGGCGGGCAACATCAAGGCGGCCCGACAGATCAATGATCATTTATGGCCGCTGCACATGAAGCTGTTTGTTGAGTCCAACCCCATCCCGGTTAAATGGGCGCTCAGTCAGTTGGGGCGTCTGCCACCGGGTTCCACCGCATTACGTTTGCCCCTGGTGCCTTTGTCGGCGCCCAATCAGGCCGTTGTGGCCGATGCGCTCAAGCAGGCGGGTCTGCTGCAGTGAATTGCCGGATAAATTTGAAATGACATCGACTTCAATCTCAGTACGAATTTCATTGATCACGCTGTCAGTGGCTGCGGTGGCGGGTTGTTCAAGCCTTCCCACTTCTGACCCCACGCTTGACTACAAGAAGGTATCTACGGGTGCGCAACGCCCCCTGGATGTGCCGCCGGAACTTTCCCCTGTACCGCAAAATGATCGCTACGTGGTTCCAGAGCGCCCCAGCGCGCTGTCGGCCATGACCAAGCCTGCGGGGGCGGGGGGGCAGCCCCAGGCTGCGTCGGCCACCGTGGCCATCAGTGGACCCAATGCCCGCATTGAGCGTGCCGGCGCGCAGCGCTGGTTATCCGTTGATGTGCCGCCCGAAGTGGCGTTTGCGGTGGTGCAGGAGCTTGTACCCACGTTGGGTTTGAAGATTGAACGTGAAGATGCGGCCTTGGGGATTGTGGAAACCGGTTGGGCTGAGAACCGCGCCAAGCTGCCGCAGGACGTGATCCGGCGCACGCTGGGCCGTTTGGTCGATAGCCTGTACTCCACGGGAGAGCAGGACAAATATCGCATTCGTGTTGAGCGCACTGCCAAAGACACTGCGGAAATTTTTGTCAGCCATCGCGGCATGATTGAAGTGTTTACCAGTTCGGCACAAGAGCAAACGAAGTGGCAACCGCGTCCGTCGGATGACTCACTTGAAGCCGAACTGCTGCAACGGTTGCTGGTGCGTTTTGTGCAGCCCAAGGCGCCCGCAACGAAGCTGGCCCTTGAGGAAAAGCTCAAGGCTGAGAAAGCGGCGGCCGCCTCTGCGGCAACGTCACTCACCCGTGTGGTGCGCTCCGAGGGCCAGGCACGTGTGGAGATCAGTGAGCCTTTTGATCGGGCCTGGCGCCGCGTTGGGCTGGCGCTGGATCGTGGCGGGTTCACGGTCGAGGACCGGGACCGGGCCAAGGGCTTTTATTACGTGCGCTACCTGGACCCCGAATACGAGGCGCGCGAGCGTGAAAAGCAGGGCCTGTTCTCAAAATTCTTTGGCCGCGAGTTCAAGGTGGAGGCGCAGCAGTTCAGGGTGTTGGTACAGGCCGTGGGCGAGGTGACGCAGATCAGTGTGCAGGATCGCGATGGCAAACCGGACCCAAGTGATACTGCCGCCAAGATCATCAAACAGCTGAGCGAGCAGGTGAAATAGATCCGCGGGTGATCGTCCGGGCTTGCCCAAATAAAAAGGCCGACATGTCGTCGGCCTTTTTTTGATGCCCAGAGAAGAAATTACTTCTTGGCTTCTTCTTTTGTGGGCTCTTCTTTTTTGGCTTCTTCTGCGGGAGCGGCAGCCGGTGCAGGAGCGGCAGCGTCAGCAGCGGGGGCTGCTACGGGAGCCGGAGCCGGCGTAGCGACCGGTGCGGGTGCGGGCACTGGGGCTGGAACAGATGCGGGTTTGCCACAGGCGGCCAGCATTGCGGTAGCAATGGCGGCAACAAAAATCGACTTCTTCATGAATTGTCCTCTCAGGAAAAATTTGGGTTGGAGTGAATCGACCACTTAACAAATTCCGAATTTCTTCAGGATCTGCGTGTAATGCGGCAATCTCCCCGGCGCGCAGTATAGCTACGGCACTGCACCATTTGGGCCGGTAATTCATTGAAATGTTGGAAATTTGAGTCAATCACCTACTGATTTCCGGATTTTTCGTAGGGTTGTTGCGATCTTCTTGCTGGACGATGTACTTGTTGGGGACTTTTTGCGTGCCTTTGCAAGGGATACCGGTGCCCCAGTTTTTGATTTGGCTGCGCTTTTGGTGGTTGCCTTCGCTGTTGAGTTCGCGGTGTTTTTGGTGAGCTTTTTTTCGGTTTTTGCACGTTTCTGGGCAGGGTGTGCCGTCGATGCCTTGGGCTTGGTGGACGGTTTTTTCTGTTCAACAGCGCCTGCCTGGTCCAGCTCGATGCCGAATACGTCCGCCACCATGGAGCGGTCCAGCACCTTGCTTGTCGTCGGGGTGCGTTTGGAAGCCGCTATACCCGTCCCTGCCTGGCTGACCAGGTCTTTGGCGTCTACCTGGCGCAGCCGGAACAGCAGCTCAGGTGATTGATCCAGACGTGCGCCGACACCATAGAGCACGGCAGCAACGTGTTTGCACATGGAGGCCCAGTCGGGGCAGCTGCAACTGAAGCTGATTTCCTTGGGTGTAGGGAACAACCCTGTTCCAGGGGTGCAAATGCGCTGCATGACGGCAGTCGACAGCTTTCCCTGTAGCAGCTCGATCAGCGAATCAATCGAGCCGGCGCAATCTGCGCTGATGGTTTGCCATTGTTTTGACTGAACCGCCAGGATCTTGACGGCCACTTTGTAGAGGCTCGAGCCCATGACCAGCGCATTGACTTGACCCTCGGCAATGTTCAGGTCGATCACTGATCCGTTGCGCACGTAGGTTCGGCCGCGTTCAAGTCGATTGGCGTAATCGCTATAGCGTTCCAGGTTTTCGCACCAGGATTTGCCCCAGAACGTTTTGGCAATGGCACCTCGATACGGTGCAATTGGGGACAACGTGGCGCCCGCCTTCTTGGCTTTGGCTGCGGCCTTCTCGGCTTTTTTCCGCCGTTCTGCAACGGGGACGTAGGGTTTCCATCCAAAGTAGCTCATGGCAATGAGTTCATCCTTCTTGTGCGGTGTGAATGTCGAGCCTGACCAGATCCAGAAGTTCGCGGTCGTTCATTTCGGTCAGGAGCAGTTCGGTATTTTGTTCCAGGACGTCTTTGACCAACTGCTGCTTCGATTCAATCAGCTGATCGATGCGTTCTTCGATTGTGCCGCGGCAGACAAACTTGTGGACCAGCACATTTTTGCGCTGGCCAATCCGGAAGGCGCGATCCGAGGCCTGATTTTCCACGGCCGGATTCCACCATCGATCAAAGTGGATCACGTGGGATGCGGCCGTGAGGTTAAGTCCGGCGCCGCCTGCCTTGAGTGACAGTACAAAGAACGGGATGAGATCGTCCTGCTGAAAACGTGCAACTAAGTCGCGGCGTTTGGCCACTGGAGTGCCGCCATGCAGGATGAGTCCATCGCGCCCAAATATAGATCCCAGAAACGAAGCCAGAGGTTCGGTAGTTTCGCGAAACTGGGTGAATACCAGCAGTTTTTCTTGCTTGGCAGCGATGACTTCGGCCAGCTCACGCAGGCGAGCAAATTTTCCGCTGTCGTGGGCGCCCCAGGCGCCGTCTCCCAACCATTGCGAGGGGTGGTTGCAAATCTGTTTGAAGCGCATCAGAAACGAGAGCACTGCGCCCTTGCGGTCTATGCCTTGCGTGCCGCTCAAGGCGGCGGCCAAATCTTGCACTGCCTGCTGATAAAGCGCGGCCTGCTTCTGACTCAGATGGCACCAGGCTTTGAGTTCGGTTTTGTCGGGTAGGTCGTTGATGACGCGTCGATCTGTTTTTAGGCGTCGCAGGATGTACGGTTGCACCAGATTGCGCAGCGGACTGAAATGCTGGGCCTGTGTCAGGCGTTTGGAGAAATCCGCGAACATCTTGTCGGTGCCCAGCAGACCGGGGTTGGTGAAATCGAAGATCGACCAGAGGTCAGACAGGCGGTTTTCAACCGGTGTGCCAGTGAGCGCAATGCGCGCAGCTGCCTTGATCTTTTTGACCTGGCGCGTCTGTTTGGCGGATGGATTTTTGATGGCCTGTGCTTCATCAATCACGACCAAGCGCCACGTGGTGGCGTCAATCAGTTGGGGCAAGCGCAACAGCGATCCATAGCTGGTCATGACAAGGTCGAACTCTGCCAGTTGTTTCGTATCGAGAGCCTGCAATTCCTGTGCACTCAATGCCGAGGGATGCGCAATCAGTGTGCGCAGACTGGGGGTAAAACGTGCGCACTCCTGAGCCCAGTTGGCCAGCAATGAGGCCGGAGCAACCAGCAGACTCGGGCCACCTTTGGGGTGTTCTTTTTTCAGGACCAGCAGCAGGGCCAGCACCTGCAGCGTCTTGCCCAGTCCCATGTCATCGGCCAGGCAGGCGCCCAGGCCCAGTCTGGACAGCAGATACAGCCAGCGCACGCCAGCCTGCTGATAGGGCCGCAGGGTGGCCTTCAGATCCTGGCCCGGATTGATCTGCGCCAGCCCGTCGGGCTGGCGCAACCCGCGCAAGGTTTCGGCCAACCAGGGACCGGCGACGCATTGCGACCATTCGACGTCAGCGGGCTCAGCGGCGTGGTTGCCCAGTGGCGCGCCGGCCATCAGACGCATCGCTTCTGCAAACGGCAAACCGCTTTTCCCGGCCACTTCTTCGATGTGTTGAAAGCGCTCCAGCATGCGTCCCAGTCTGTCGCGATCCACTTGCACCCAGCGGCCGCGAATGAGCTGTAAACCATCGGCGCTGCGTAGTAGCGCCTTGATTTCGGATGCGCTCAGTGTTTCGCCATCGAGCGAAACTTCCATACTGAAATCGAGCAGCGAATCCATGCCCAGCAATGAGGGAGGCTGCGTGCCCAGGCTGGCTTTGACCGTGGGACGAGAGGGCCGACCTGCGGTCCAGGTCTGCGGCATGCGTATCACGATGCCCGCAGCCTCTAACCGGGCGTAGTCCGTCAGAAGGGCGCAGGCCTGGGCGGGTGTCCAACGCAGTGGGTGGTAGATGTCGCCCGTGTGAACCATGTCGCGCAACCACGCGCATTGTTCAGCTGCCTTTTGAACTGGCGTGAGCAATGCCAGAAGTTGCGGGCGACTTTTTCCGTCAGAAAATTCTTTCAGCGCCTGAGCCAGGGGTAGATGCTGCGCTTTGCCATGTGCGGACAGGCGCGAGGTATAGGTGGCAAGAAACGCAAATGGTGCTTCGCTGTCTTTGCGGTTTTCGGCCAGATTGAAATGCACGCGGCCGACCAGGTTCCAGGCGGGATGCCGTGTGGCGAGAAACGCCTGCAGTGTGGAGTTCGCGTCCGTCAGTTCGCTGCGCAACGCGGTGTCGATGTCGGTCCACAGGTTGCGCAGAACGTGCGGCGCCAGATACTCCACGCCCAGCATGGGCGGTGCGTCGGCAATCAGCGCATCTAGAACGGAATCATCGGGTGGTGCGATTTCTATTTCTGATTCTTCGGGCGTAGCGCACAGCACGGTGATGTAGCGCGCTGCAAAGTCTCGCCACCAGGCCAGAGCGGGTGGCAAGACGGTGCCCACTTGTGTACTGCCTAGATGCAACAGGCCGTGTCCAGGCCCCAGAGAAAACGAGCGCCTGAGGCCGGGTGCAAGTTCGGGCGGCAGCGTAAATGACGGGTCAGAGTCTGGCGCGGGCAGCAGGTGCGCCTGGGGCGTAAGCAACAGGGTGAGTGAGTCGTTGTCCGTAGGCATAAATTAAAGGCCGAGAGGCGAGGCCGGCAGGTTGTGGCCCGCACGTTCCCAGCGGTGGTCAAACGTCGAACCCAAAGGTTGTGCGTTGATGGGGTGATGCAGCCATAGGTCGCCCTGCACCAGTTTGCCCATCTGCAGATGGAGCACGTGGCAGTGATCCACGATCACCACGGTGTCGTCGCCGACGGGGTCGGATTGATCGGCCTGGCGGATTTCCATGGCGTGAGTGGTCAGGCGATGCAGGCTGCGCAGTCGGTGGGCCTGGGTGTCGATCCAATGGGTGTCATCCACCAGGAGACGTATGCGGGCGCCGCGGTGTGTCGTCATCAGTTTTTCAAGCCGTTCAATCAGGCTGATGGATGACAGGCCCAAGGGCTCCAGGTTGCGATGCATGCAGCGCACGTCGGTGTGGGCGGCGCTGAGCAGGACTTCCATAGCAGTGAGCACATCAGCGCGTCGATCAATGAGCGCGCGTTGTGGCATACCGCTGGCGGGGTTGAGTTCGCTGACATTCATGAGTAAGCGTCTCCATCAATGATGGTGGTGGTTGCGGACGGTGGTTACTGCAGACGGTAGTTATTGCAGATGTAGCCAGCCTGACCGATAAGCCTCAAACAGAACTTCCATCGTGCGTGCGGGCAGTGCGGCCGCCAGTTTGCCCATTGATCGCTCATTGGCCAAATGCTGCAGGGGGGCCATGGCCTTGCTCTGCACACAGAACAGCTCGCCATTGATGGCCAGGTGTTTTCCGCTGTAGAGCATGCGTGTGCGCGGATCTGCGGTGACGCCCGAGGTCGCAAGCTTGCGGGTAAATGCGTTCAGGCTCAGAGGACGCTCCACCGGCTCAAATACAACCTGGGGTTTGGGTTCGGTCAGGTGCATCAGCAGGGCCTGCTCGGCGTCGGCGCGGGTGGGCCGGGTGCGCAACAGCGTTTGCAGCGTGCGGTCGATCAATGGCTCGGGCAGGCGCGCCGGTGTGCGGGTGGGTTGTGTGCTGACGTCACGGTAGGGCGCAGCGCAGTCCAGCTGCGCGGCCACCTGATCAAACCAGGGCTCGGCCAGCTGCGACCAGGTGGGTGTGCGAAAACCAATCGACAGCGTGATGCATTCATCCAGCGCCACGCCATCGTGCGCCACGCCCGGGGGCAGGTACAACATGTCACCCGGATTGAGAATCCATTCCTGCGTGGGTTCAAAGTGTGCAAGCAGACGCAGCGGCGCGCCCTCGACCAGAGCGGTGTCGCGCTGACGGCTGATGCGCCAACGGCGCTGACCTTGTGCCTGGAGCAAAAAGACATCGTATGAATCGATGTGTGGGCCGACGCCACCGCCCGGTACCGCATAGCTCGCCATCACGTCATCCAGACGCGCATCGGAAATAAAACGAAAGCGGCTCATCAGTTCATGGATGTGGGGGTCAATCCCATCCAGACCTTGCACCAGTACTGTCCAGTCGCGACGCTGACGGGTGGGGAACTGCTTGGCGGTCAGTGGCCCGTGTTTCAGCTGCCACACGTCTTTGAACCGTGTGACGAGTCGGGACTCCACATCCTCCCGGCGGGCCAGGCGCAGCAGGTCAGCGGGAGTGATGGGCGCGAAGTCCGCTGCAAATGCAGCCCCGATCACGCAGGGCTTGCGCTGCCACACCGTGCGCATGAAATGGGCGACCGGCATTGAACCCAGGGTGGTTAGAACTGATGTCATGATTCCAGCTTGAATAAAGTCGCGCGCAGCGTAACGCCTCATTTTCTAATCATGAAAATTCAAACTCACGCCTTGGTCAGTATCAACATCAAAATGTATGACGCGCAGGGTGATCTGCTGGAGCAGTCCACGCAGCCGCTCACGTACCTGCAGGGCCATGACGACATCTTTCCTCTGGTCGAGCAGGCGCTGGAGGGTAAATCGGTGGGCGACGCGCTGACAGTTCACCTTGAGCCGGAAGATGCGTTTGGTGACTATGACGCCGAGTTGGTGCTGCTGGTGGATCTGGAAGCGCTGGGCGAGGATATTGAGATTGGCAGCGTGGTTGAAGGTGAGCCCGAGGGTGAATCGGAAGGGGCAGGGCGCTCCAACCATCCCCACCGCCTGTTTACTGTGACGGACATGGGTGAAGGTAAAGCGGTTCTGGATGGCAATCATCCCCTGGCGGGACTGGCCATACGACTGGATGTGAGTGTGGTGGACGTGCGGCCCGCCACGCCCGAAGAACTGGCCCAGGTTGATGAGCCCTCGGTGCCTTCGTTTCTCTCAGTCAAGGCTCCGGACGGCAGTCAGTATCAGTAACTTTTATTGGACTTGCTTGTGCGCCAACG
>CAZZAD010000045.1:0-16715 GCA_964652055.1 uncultured Burkholderiaceae bacterium
GTCCAGATGAGCTGCGCCTTGAGCAGCCGTAATGGTCCACGCAATCAGTGGTTTGCCTCCAACCAAGCGGGTGTTTTTGCCGGGCACTCCTTTCGAACCTCCGCGCGCCGGGATAACGGCCAGCACTCTCATCCCATCTATCACTTCACGTCCTTGTATGAAGACCGCTCAAGCCATGCCTGCTCAATATGGCAGGAGGCGCAGGAACCGTTCAGAGTGCACCCTCCGCCCATCAGGTTGAGATTGCCAAGCCCTACCAAAATGGCGGTGGCCGTAACGCTGCCGACCATGACCACACTTCAAATGTTGTAACGATCCGCCTTGTAAGCAGCCAGATTCTGCGGGTTGATAAACCACTGCACGGTCTGCTCCAGGCCCCGCGTAAACCCATCCAACCCACCGTAAGCGGGCACCCAATCAAAAAGTTCGCGCGCCTTGGTGTTGTCGGCCCACAAACGCTCGACTTCGGAGTTCGAGGGGCGCAGGCGCGCTTCGTCGGTCAAAATTTCAACCTCTTTGCCCATCACTTTGGCAATCAGGCGGGCCGTGTCGCCTACCGAGATTTCATAGTTGCTGCCAAAGTTGACGACCTCTCCCACGCCGCGCTCGCTCTTGAGCGCGGCCATGAATCCGGCAACGGTGTCTTTGACATAGTTGAAGTCCCGCGTGGGGGTGACCGCGCCCAACTTGATCTGGCGCGCGCCCTGCGCAAGCTGCGTGATGATGGTGGGGATCACGGCGCGCGCAGACTGCCGCGGACCGTAGGTGTTGAACGGCCGGGCCGTGACTACCGGCAAGCCAAACGAGGCATGGAACGAGTAAGCCAACTGATCGGCACCAATCTTTGAAGCCGAATACGGCGACTGGCCCTGCAAGGGATGAGCCTCGGTAATCGGCACAAAGCGTGCTGTGCCATAGACCTCGCTCGTTGAGGTGTGCACTACGCGCCGCACTCCCAGATCGCGTGCGGCCTGCAACACATTGAGCGTGCCTTTGATGTTGGTGTCGATGTAGGTGTCGGGGGAGTGATACGAATACGGAATGGCAATGAGCGCCGCCAAATGCAGTACGGCGTCACACCCTTTCATGGCAGCTCTCACGCCATATGGGTCGCGTATGTCGCCCGCAAATACATCGAGGCTCTTGCGGATGCGCGGGTCGGAATGATCCAACCAGCCCCACGAGTTAAATGAGTTGTAGAGAACAAACGCCCGGACGTCGTATCCCTTGTCCACCAAGGTTTCCGTCAAGTGCGAACCAATAAAACCATCGGCTCCGGTGACAAGTACTTTCAAAACAAGTTGCTCCTATGGATTGAGATTGGGGTGGCGTTCAAATCCGGTTGCATACCGCGGCCACCAGCAGGCCCAGGTTGTCGACCCACGATTGACGCCACACCCCAGAACGCCACACCCCCAACACACGCGGCACTAACCATTGCCCACGCGAGGCCGCAAAGGCGTCCAGCACACGACGGCTGTCTTCGGTCAGCTGCTCCCGGCACGCGGCCAATGCCTGCATGTGCAGATCATTCCAACCTTTGTACCGACCATGAAACAGCTTGCGTAGTCGGGTGACACGCGAAAGCGCGCCCTTGTTGGCACCCACCAGGTTGTCACCATGCTGCCGGTAGCGCACGGTGGGGTGCGGGTCGTAACACACACGCCCCCCACAGCCCGCCACTAATAAATACGTCCACCAATCGTGCGAAACGATATCGACGTTGGGCCCCGCCTGCGTCAGCAGCTTGCGAGCCGCTGCGTTGAACACCATAGTGTTGCCGCCACCGATGTTCTGCACCAGGGCATTGGAGAAACTGGGTGATTTACTGAATAGGGGTGACAGGCCCTGTTCGCGATTGAGCGCATCGACCAGTCGGGTCCGCGAGCAATACAGGGCCGGGACATGCGCAGGCACGGTGCGCAACCAATTCAAGGCGCGTGTGAGTTTGTCGCTTTCCCACACATCATCCTGGTCGGAGTAGGCGTAGTAATCGGCTTCGATATCTGCGCGGCAGACCAAGGAAAGAAAGTTTTTCGCAAACCCTGCGCCGGCACCGCGTTGAAAATTGAGTTTGCCCTCCGGCCAACGGGCCTGACTTTCATTCAACAAGGCAACGCTTCGATCATGCGAGCCGTCATCCGACACCCACACTGCCCAGCGCGCATGGCTCTGCGCCATGTAGGACTCCAACTGCTCGGCCAGAAAGCGCTCGCCGTCATAGGTGCACAACAAGATGGCCACGCTGGGCAGACCCTGCTCGGGCAGCACGCTCGGGCGCTTGGACACCGCGGGCATCGCGGTCGTCAAGGTTGGGGAATCGAGTACCGCGGACACGTCTGCTTTGTTTCTGGGTTACGCCAATGTCAAAGGATTTATGCGGAACCCGAATTACGTTCGGGACCGACTCCGAAAAAACATCACTGAAAAAATGGGTTGCGGATTGTACTTGCGCAAGCAGTGCCAATTTCTTGAACGCGCATGGAACTCAACTCAATAGGACTGCACCAACAGTTCCATCAGATATCGGCTGTATTCATTCGCGCCGTATTGCTGGGCAAGCCGTTCCACCTGTGCGGCGTCAATCCAGCGGTTGCGATAGGCAATTTCTTCGAGGCAGGCCACCTTGTAACCCTGACGCGCTTCCAAAGTGGAGACAAAGCTGCTTGCCGCCAATAACGAATCACACGACCCCGTGTCCAACCACGCATATCCCCGCCCCATCATGGTGACGTGCAGCGCCCCTTGAGATAGATAAAGATTGTTGAGGTCAGTGATTTCCAGTTCGTTTCGTCTGGACGGTTTGAGCTGTTTGGCAAACTCGACCACCTGGGCATCGTAAAAATAAAGTCCCGTTACCGCATAGTTGGATTTGGGTTGCGTGGGCTTTTCGACGATATCGATCACCCGCCCCGTGGCATCGAACGACACCACCCCGTAGCGCTCGGGATCTTTGACGTGGTAGGCAAATACGTTGGCCCCCGAGGTCCGCTCAGCCGCATCCGCCAATAGCCGACTGAAGTTGTGCCCGTAAAAGATGTTGTCTCCCAACGTCAACACACTGGGCCCGTGGTTGAGAAACCGCTCCCCTATGAGAAACGCCTGCGCCAGGCCTCCCGGGCTGGGCTGGACGGCATAACGAAGATCAATTCCCCACTGCGAACCATCGCCTAGTAGCTCTTCAAATCGGGGCGTGTCCTGGGGCGTCGAAATGATCAGGATGTCGCGCACACCCGCCAGCATCAGGGTGCTGAGCGGGTAGTAAATCATTGGCTTGTCATAGACCGGGAGCAGTTGCTTGGACACCACTCGCGTGAGCGGATAAAGCCGAGTACCCAGGCCGCCAGCCAGAACAATTCCCTTGCGTCGACTCACGGCTCTCTCCATTTCACTCATTGCGATACGCTCCGCTGCAACTTGGCGCTGACCTGGCGTCGGTCGCCATATCATTCGGGCACCCAGGCACGAGCGCTGCTTCAAGACGCTCGTATTACGGCAGTTTACGAAAGCGTGAACCCCATGAACTTCTCCACCTCCCTCACCGCCCACCTGACGCTTTTTCACCATCTGGCGCAACTCGAACCCCAGGTTCAGGCGGCGGTTGAACGGTGTGCCGCCGCCGTGGCCGCGGGCAACAAGTTGATGTTCTGCGGCAACGGCGGCTCGGCGGGTGATGCGCAGCACCTGGCTGCGGAGTTGGTGGGCCGGCTGGTGCGTGATCGACGCGCGCTGCCAGGCATGGCGTTGAGCACGGATTCGTCGGCGCTGACCTGCATCGGCAATGACTTCGGTTTTGAAGAAATATTTGCGCGGCAGATCAACGGGCTGGGGCGGCCGGGCGATGTGCTGTTTGCCATTTCCACGTCGGGCAATTCAGGCAACGTGGTGCGCGCGGTGGAAGTGGCCAAAGCGCGCGGCATTCTCACCATCGGGTTGCTGGGCCATAACGGCGGAAAACTCGCACCCCTGGTGGATCTGGCATTGGTGGTGCCGTCCGACGACACAGCGCGCATACAGGAGGCGCACATCTTTCTGGGGCACGTGATCTGCGGCTCGCTGGAACGCTCGCTGGGCATCGGCGGCTGGGACCGATGAACCCCTCGAAGTTGTCCCAAGCCCGCCTGCTGGTGGTGGGCGACGTGATGCTGGACCGCTACTGGTTTGGCGATGTCGATCGCATCTCGCCCGAAGCCCCGGTGCCCGTGGTGCGCGTCAACCAATCTGAGGAACGTCTCGGCGGTGCAGCCAACGTGGCGCGCAACGTCACTGCGTTGACCGCACGCGCCGATCTGCTCTCGGTGGTGGGTGAAGACGAAGCCGGCCGCACCCTGCACGCCCTGTTGGCCGATGCGGGCATCACCCCGCACCTGCATACCGATGCCCAGCTCGCCACCACGGTCAAGCTGCGCGTCATTGCGCGCCACCAGCAAATGGTGCGGGTGGACTTTGAAAGCCAACCGGAGAGCGAAGTGCTGCTGGCCAAGCTCGACCAGTTTGAAAAGCTGCTCGCAGATGCCAACGCCGTGATTCTTTCCGACTACGGCAAAGGGGGCCTGACCCACATCGTGCGCATGATTGAAACCGCACGCACCGCCGGCAAACCCGTGCTGGTGGACCCCAAAGGAGACGACTACGCCCGCTACGCCGGCGCCACCGTGCTCACCCCCAACCGCGCCGAGCTGCGTGAAGTGGTGGGCCGCTGGAGCTCAGAGGCCGATCTTGAAGCGCGCGCCCAAAAACTGCGGCGCGATCTCAATGTGCAAGCCCTGCTGCTCACCCGCAGTGAAGAAGGCATGACACTGTTCACCGATGAAGGCGCCTGGTCGGTGCCCGCACAAGCGCGTGAAGTGTTCGACGTGAGTGGTGCAGGCGACACCGTGATTGCCGTGTTGGGCACGATGCTGGCCTCAGGCGCCTCATTACGCGAGGCCGTCACCGCCGCCAACCGCGCGGGCGGCATCGTGGTGGGCAAACTAGGCACCGCCACCGTCACGCGCGAGGAACTTTTCGGCGCCCTGTAGGGATCACTTCTACCTATGAAAAGCGGCGCAATATCGCGCCACAATCGCGCCACTGATTCGCCCTAGCCGGTTCTCATGACAACTCCCGACCCTATCGGTCTACTGAGCACGCTCAAGCGCCACCGCCGCGGCCTCACGCTCACGGATTTGCTCTTGCGCCACCCGGACACAGCGCGCCGCACCGCGCAGCGGTGGCTCAATCAGTGGTTGACGCAAGGGCAGGTTGTGGCGCAGGGGCAGGCGCGAGCGCGGCGCTACCTGGCCGCAAAATGGGCCACAGCGCCTGAAGGGGGAGCACCGGACACCCCACCGGCGCGCTGCAAGCGCGCAAGCCCGTGGGCTATCAGCGCGAGTTCCTGGATGCCTACCGCCCCAATAAGACCTGGTACCTGCCCGCGGCCTTGCGACGCCAGTTACGCCAAATGGGTCAAACCGGACCTGCCCGGCTGCCTGCCGGCACGTACGGCCGCGGCGTACTGGCGCGGCTGCTGATCGACCTGTCCTGGGCCTCGAGTCACCTGGAAGGCAACGTCTATACGCGGCTCGATACGCGTGAACTGATCGAGCATGGCCGCGCCGCGCCTGGCAAAGACGCGCTTGAGACCCAGATGATTCTCAACCACAAAACCGCCATCGAGCTGCTGCTGGACAACATCGACACCGCCGGCTTTGATCGCTTCACCCTGCTCAATTTGCACAGCGCCCTATCTGAGAACCTGCTGCCCAACCCTGCGGATGAAGGCCGGCTGCGTCTGCACGGCGTCGACATCAGCAAGAGCGCGTACCGCCCCCTGGCCGTGCCCACGCAAATCAGCGAGCACTTTGATTCTCTGCTGACCAAGGCCAGCCAGATCAACGACGCGTTTGAGCAGTCGTTCTTTGTGATGGTGCACTTGCCTTACCTGCAGCCCTTTGCCGACATCAACAAACGCACTTCACGACTGGCCGCCAATCTGCCGCTGTTGCGCGAGAACCTGTGCCCGCTTACCTTTCTCGATGTGCCCGAACGCGCCTATAGCCGCGCCGTACTGGGCGTGTATGAACTCACGCGCGTTGACCTGCTGCGTGATCTGTACGTGTGGGCCTACGAGCGCTCCACCCAGGAATACCTCGCGGTCAAGCAAGGCCTCACCGAACCCGACCCATTGCGCCTGGCCCACCGCGACACCCTGCGCAAGGTGGTGCATCAGGTGGTGACCCACCCGCGCCAAAATCCGCTCACCCTGATCCGCCGCAGTCTCACGGGCGTGGCCAAGGATGCAGAGCGCACCAACCTCGAAGCCCTGGTCATTGACGAATTGCGGCGCCTGCACGAGGGCGTGTTGGCGCGCTACGGGTTGCGTCCTTCGGAATTTGCGCAGTGGAAGGCGCGAGCCCGCGTGTAGGTTAATGGGATGGACGCCCCCACCCTAAACGGCATCGATGTGCCAGAGTGGAAGCGTTACTTCAACCACTGAACAGGAAGGGGCGTCCGAGATGAAGGTTACGACAATCGGTATTGATTTAGCGAAGAACGTATTCCAGATTCATGGGGTCGATGGCAGCGGCAAGGTGGTTTTGAGAAAGCAATTGCGGCGCGCCCAGATGCTGGAGTTTTTCATCAAGTTGCAACCCTGTCTGATTGGCATGGAAGCGTGCGGCAGCGCGCATTACTGGGCGCGCAAGTTGCAGGGGCAGGGCCACACAGTGCGGCTGATGGCCCCGCAGTTCGTCAAGCCCTACGTCAAGACCAACAAGAACGACGTGGCCGATGCCGAGGCCATCTGCGAGGCCGTGGCCCGACCCAACATGCGCTTTGTGCCCATCAAGACGGTGGAGCAGCAATCCGTGTTGGCACTGCATCGGGCACGGCAAGGGCTGGTCAAGATGCGCACGGCCCAAGCCAATCAGATCCGCGGTTTGCTCGGTGAGTTTGGCCTCGTGATTCCCAAGGGCGTGGCCAATGTGCTCGGGCGTGTGCCCGAACTCATTGAAGAGGCCAGTCGGGAGTTGCCCGGCCCCTTATGCCTGTTGATCGACCAGTTGATGGGCAACCTCAAGGCACTGGGCCAGCACCTCGATGAGCTCGAGGCGCAGATCAATGCCTGGCACCGCGACACTCAGAGCAGTGAGTCGCTCGATGCGGTGCCCGGTGTGGGTCCCATCAGCGCCAGCGCGTTTGTGGCCAGTGTGGGCGATGCGAAGTTGTTCAAAAATGGCCGACAGGTTTCGGCGTGGCTGGGCATCGTGCCGCGGCAGCACTCCAGTGGGGGCAGAGAAAAGCTGCTGGGCATCAGCAAGCGGGGCGACACGTACCTGAGGACCTTGTTGATCCATGGGGCGCGTTCGGTGGTTCGGGCCAACGAGCGACGGCGCGGCACGGACCAGGAAGATGTGTGGCTCTCGGCGCTGGTGGACCGGCGCAACAAGAACGTGGCGGCGGTGGCGCTGGCCAACAAGAATGCCCGCACGATGTGGGCGATGTTGGCCCATGGCCGGGCTTACCAGCCGCGTGGTGCGGCTAAGCCACCGATGCAGTGATGGCGCGATAGCGGTTGCTGGGCAGGTTCCCGGGTTAAAGATTCCAACACCGTTTTTTAGAAAGGCTTCCACCGATTGCACAGGCAATCAAGAGTTGATGGCAAAACAGGTCAGACCGTGGCCGGCACAACCCGCTTACCGCCAGGCGTCAGCAATTCGTTGCAAGCGCGATAGGTTGATAGAGGAGCCGGTCAGCGAATTCCATCAGGGACACGGGCGTTAAGCACGAACCAAAGTCCGAATGTATGGCAGCAATCTCTTCCTTTTTGGCCACCATCAATTGAAAGCTTGGCAAACGGGGGCGTCCATGTATGGCGGTGAGCGCAGCGAACCCCAACGCCAACCGCTGTTGTGGCACCCGTGTTGGGGTTCGCTGCGCTCACCACCAACCTACAATCCCCCCCTTGCGGCCTACCGCAACTTGACGTGCTCAAACATGAAAATCATCGTCACCGGCGCGGCCGGATTTATTGGTGCCAACAACGTGCATGCGCTCAATACGCGCGGGCACACCGACGTGTTGGCCGTGGACAATCTGGAGCGCGCCGACAAATTTCGCAATCTGACCGATTGCGAAATCGCCGACTACCTCGACAAACGCGAGTTTCTTGACCTCGTGCAGCGACGCGCGCTGCCCAAGCCCGACGTGGTGTTCCATCAAGGCGCGTGCTCCGACACCATGGAAGCCAACGGCCGCTACATGATGGAGAACAACTACCGCTATACGCTGACCCTGCTCGACTGGTGCCAGGCGCTGAAGGTGCCGTTCATCTACGCCTCAAGTGCAGCGGTCTATGGCCTGGGACCCAACTTTGTAGAAGCACGCGAGTTTGAAAATCCGCTCAACGTCTACGGCTACTCGAAATTCTTGTTTGACCAGATGGTGCGCAGGCGCCTGGCCACACTGACCGCGCCCGTCATTGGGCTGCGTTACTTCAACGTGTACGGCCCACGCGAGTCACACAAAGGCCGCATGGCCTCGGTGGCGTTTCATCACTTCAACCAGTTCCGTGCCGAGGGCAAAGTCAAGCTGTTTGAAGGCAGCCACGGCTACGCGCACGGCGAGCAGCAGCGTGACTTCATTTATGTGGACGATGTGGCAGCCGCCAATCTGCATTTCTGGGACAAGCCCGTCTCGGGCATTTACAACCTGGGCACGGGCCGAGCACAAAGTTTCAATGACGTGGCGCTCACCGTGGTCAACACGTTACGTGCCCACGCCCAGCAACCCGCCCAGTCACTCGAGGCTGCCGTACAGCAAGGACTCATCGAATACATCCCCTTCCCAACGGCATTGGTCGGCAAATACCAGGCCTTCACCCAAGCCAACACCACCGCCTTGCGCGCCTCGGGTTTCAAGGCGGACATGCACACGGTGCAGCAAGGCACAGCGGCCTACATGCAATGGTTGATCAAGCACAACGGGTAGGGTCGCCGCAGGCCGCGGCATTTCTGGACCGCGATGGGGTGATCAATATCGATCACGGCTACACCGTGCGCGTTGAAGATTTCGACTTTGTGCCAGGCACGTTGCAAGCCTGTCGCGCACTTGCCGAAGCAGGCTATGCCTTGGTGGTGGTCACGAATCAGTCCGGCATCGGACGGGGGCTCTACACCGAACAAGACTTTCGCACCCTCACCGACTGGATGCGCGCGCGTTTTATTAAAGCCGGTGCGCCACTGGCGGGCGTGTACTTCTGTCCGCATCATCCTCTTGAAGCGCAGGGGCCATACCGACGTGAATGCAACTGCCGCAAGCCCGCGCCGGGCATGTTGCTTGATGCCGCACACGAACTGAGTCTGGATTTGTCGCGCTCGATCTTGTTTGGCGATCGCGCCAGTGATCTGCAGGCGGCGCGCGCCGCGGGGGTGCCGCAACGCATCCTGCTGGGCACGGATGGCGTAAAACCTCCGGCTGATCTTTCTGACCCCACCCTGGCCACTGCGCGCTTTTCATCGTTGCAACATGCCGTCACAGCCCTGTACTCATGACCCTGCCTGCTCCCCCCTTTGAATGCAAGATCGTGGCGCACGCCGATTTGCCTGCGCGCATCAGCACCCTGCCCCGCCCCATCGTGTTCACCAACGGGGTGTTCGACATCCTGCATCGCGGCCATGTGACGTACCTGGCGCGTGCTCGAGCCCTGGGCGCAAGCCTCGTGGTGGCGCTCAATTCCGATGCCTCGGTGCGCCGCCTGGGCAAAGGCGATGACCGCCCCATCAACACGCAGGACGACCGCGCCGCGGTGTTGGCCGCGCTCGAATCTGTGTCGCTGGTGGCGATCTTTGATGAATCAGTACCGCTACCCACGCTGGAGGCGGTGCGCCCTGAGGTCTACGTCAAAGGCGGCGACTACGACATGGCGCAAATTCCAGAAGCGCAGCGCGCGCGCAGCTGGGGCGCACAAACGGTGGCTATTGCCTTTGAGCATGAACGCTCAACTACGCGCTTGCTCCAACTCATTCGCTCCACACCATGATCGATCTAATCCACCTCACGCCCACCTGGGACGATTTGACTGACGCTTTCCACGACTCCACCTTGGATCGCGGTTACCAATATGCACGCAATCAACGGGTGCTCCACAAACGTGTGGGGTTCAACCCGGGCAAGGGCGTTGCTTTGCTCGAAGCCCACGTCATGGGCACGTCATCACCCCAATATGAAGTGCAGGTCGAATTGACCCCCACGGATGGCACGGAAATTTCCATCGATGCCAGCTGCGCCTGCTCCGTCAACTACAACTGCAAACACGCAGCGGCGGCGCTCATTGCGCATTACCAACTCGCCCCTCCTAGCAAGCAAACACCACCACCAACTCTCAACACAAACAGCTCAACCCAACCTCAGTTGCCCGAGGTGCCGCTTGCGCATCAGGGCTGGCTCGGTCAGCTCAACACGTTGGTGCAACCGCCTCCTCCAGAGGTGCGCACCCACAGGCTGGTGGTACACGTTTATTTCGATCAGTGGCGCCGCCCCGTCGTGCGCTTGCTCTACGGTCGGCTGAATAAGGATGTCCAGCTCGTGGGACTGACAGAGGCCAACAGTGATTGGCTGACTTTGGTGCGCTCGCCCCCACGCTACGTTGCGTCCAGCGACCTGCCACGCGTGCTGCGCCTGGAGCGCGCAACAGAACGCCAGGCCATGGGACGTCAGTTGCAGCGTGACGTCGATTGTCTGCACGAGTGGGTGCAAGCGGGTCAAGCGGTAGTGCAGCATCCCCGGGGGCATTATGTTGCACTGACCTGGGGGCCGGCCCGACGCGCCCAAAGCCAGTGGGTACTGGACGACGCGGGGCGCCAACGTTTTTCCTTTGCCATTGAACCGGCAACAGATTTTTTTGCCGTGGACGGGCTCTATTACCTGGACATTGCTCAGGCAACCATGGGGCCGCTGGAGGCCGACATCTCGCCCGCCTTGGCTCAGGTGTTGCTGCGTGCGCCTGCAATTGCCATGAACGATGTGCCGCAGGTGGTGCAGAAATTGCAAGCCCTGCTGGAGTCTTTGCCTGCGGACCAGCCTCGCCCACCACTGCCCAAAGCAATGACAGTGCGCACGCTGAAAGAAAAACCCGTGGTGCATCTGCGCCTGAGCGCCGAGGGTGAGAAGTGTGTCGTCAGTGCCCAGGTGCGTTACGGCGAGCTGGGTGTGGCGCTCAATGACAGCGGTGCCGCGCGGCCACTGAACGGCGAGTTGGTGCAACCCAAGCTCAAGGAATCCCTGCATAAGCAGGTGGTCAAGCAGCTGCTCAAAACAGGGCTACTCAACGGAGGCCATCGCGGCGACGTGTCGCGGTTCGTGGGCTACGAGGACGAGGTACCTTTGTCCCTGGTGCACGAACACATTCCACGCTGGGAAAAAGACGGTTGGGTGGTGACGCTGGACCCCTCATTCCGCTGGCATGTGGTGAGCATGGACCACATGTCGATGGACACCGAGTTTGAAGCAGGCAATGACTGGTTCAGCGTGGATCTGGGTGTTGACGTGGATGGGCAGCGGATCTCGTTGTTACCCATTCTCACGGGCCTACTTAGCGATCGTCATTTTGTTGATTTCATCCACAGCAAAGACGCCGATGAAACCCGCGGCACGTTCAACGTGCGCATTGATGACCATCGCTTCTTGGGCATGCCTTTTGAACGCCTGCGCACCATCCTGCGCACGCTCGTTGAGCTGCATCAGACCGATCCGAACAAACCCCTGCGTCTGGCCCGCACCGATGCGTTGCGCCTGCAAGATTTGGCCGATCAGGGCCTGAAGTGGAATGGCCCCGAACCTCTGCTGCAACTGGCGCAACGCCTGAAGAACTTCACGCAGGTGGCCCCCGTAGCCACCCCCAAGGGATTGAACGCGGAGCTGCGCCCCTACCAACAAGCGGGCCTGTCTTGGATGCAATTTCTGCGCGAGCACGAATTGGCCGGCATCCTGGCCGACGACATGGGCCTGGGCAAGACCGTACAAACCATTGCACACATCCTCACCGAAAAAAACGCCGGTCGCCTGACCGCCCCCGCGCTGGTGGTGGCGCCCACCTCGGTAGTGCACAACTGGCAGCACGAACTGGCGCGCTTTGCACCGCAACTCAAAGTACTGGCGCTGCATGGTGCGCAACGCGCTGCGCAGTTTGACGATGTGGGTCAGCACGACGTCGTGCTCAGCAGCTACCCCTTGTTGCCGCGTGACATTGAGGTGCTGGAAAAACACACCTTCCATCTGGCCGTGTTTGATGAAGCGCAGTACCTCAAGAATGCCCGCACACGCGCTTCAGAGGCCGCGGCGCGCCTGCGCGTGAACCACCGTTTGGCACTTTCAGGCACGCCGGTGGAAAACAACCTGGGCGAGCTGTGGTCGCTCTTTCACGTATTGCTGCCTGGCTTCTTGGGCGACAGCCGCCGCTTTACGCAGCTGTATCGCACGCCCATTGAAAAACAAGGCAACCTGCAACGGCAAAGCAACCTCACACGCCGCATCAAGCCCTTTGTTTTGCGGCGAACCAAAGACATGGTGGCGCAGGACTTGCCACCCAAGACCGAGATTGAACACAGCGTGGATATGCAAGGCGCGCAACGCGATTTGTACGAGACCGTGCGCGCCACCATGGAAAAACGCGTGCGCGATGCGCTGGCCGCCAAGGGCCTGGCGCAAAGTCACATCGTGGTTCTCGATGCACTGCTCAAGCTGCGGCAGGTGTGTTGCGATCCGCGCTTGGTCAAATCGGCCACGGCCAAAAAAGTGAAAGCCTCGGCCAAGCTCGAGCGCCTGATGGAACTGCTGCCCGAACTCATTGCCGAAGGGCGGCGCATCCTGCTCTTTTCGCAATTCACCTCCATGCTCGACCTCATTGAGCCGCGCCTCAAAGAAGCGGGCATTGATTTCGTGCGCCTGACCGGTGACACCAAAGACCGTAAAACGCCAGTGGCATGTTTTCAAAAAGGCGAAGTGCCCCTGTTTCTCATCAGCCTCAAGGCCGGGGGCACGGGCCTGAACCTGACCGCCGCCGACACGGTGATTCACTACGCCCCTCGGTGGCACCCCGCCGCCGAAAACCAAGCCACCGACCGTGCGCACCGCATTGGGCAAAACAAGCCCGTATTCGTGCACAGACTCATTGCCAGTGGCAGCGTGGAAGAGCGCATCCGTGCCATGCAGGCGCGCAAGGCCGATCTGGCGCGCGGCATCCTGGACGAAGACGCCGCGCTCACCAAGGCCCTCACCGCGCAGGACTTTCAAGCGTTGTTTGAACCACTGGCGGCATGAACACGCCCATGAACACACTTTGGGCCATTGGTGATCTACAAGGCTGCGGCGATGCGCTCGACCGGCTGCTGATGAAGCTGCCCGCCGATGCCCAATTCATCTTCGTGGGCGACCTCATCAATCGCGGACCGCAATCGCTGCACTGTCTGCGGCAAGTGCGTTCGCTGTGTCTGGCGGGCCGTGCGGTGGCGCTATTGGGCAATCACGATCTGCACCTGCTCGCCGTGGCGGCGGGCATCCGTCCGTATCACGACGACGACACCTTTGGCGACATCCTGAGCGCACCCGACCGCCAGGTGCTCATCGACTGGCTGCGCACCTGCCCGCTGGCGCACGACGAGGCGGGGGCGCTGTTCGTGCATGCGGGGGTGTTGCCGCAATGGACGCGGGCGCAAACCCTGAGCCTGGCTCAGGATGTGGCGGCCGGATTGCGTGCACCGGACTACAGAAACTTTCTGTCCACGATGTATGGCAACGAGCCGGCGCGCTGGGCGGACACTCTGACCGGCGCCGACCGCCATCGCTGCGTCATCAATGCCCTGACGCGCCTGCGCTTTGTGGATGCGCAAGGCACGATGAATTTTCGTGTCAAAGGCGCCCCAGCGGGCGCGCCGCTTGGACTCATGCCTTGGTTCGACCACCCCTACCGCGCCACGCGCGACACCCCGGTGGTGTTTGGACACTGGTCCGCGGTGGGGCTGATGAATCGGCCCGATGCGGTGTGCCTGGATACCGGCTGCGTGTGGGGCCGCACGCTCACGGCGCTGAGTTGGCCGCAGCGTCAGACGATTCAGGTCGATTGCGATCCGTCTGTGGCAAGTTGATTCCCAACGCCGCCGCAATAGCCTCTCGCGCCAGGCGCGCGGCGTCGTGGCGTCTTTCAATATCGGTAGGCAGCGGCGGCAGCCAATGCACATCGAGCACCACCCGCGGCGTCGTGAGAATGCGCCACAGCGAGGCCAACAGATGGTCGCCACCCGTATAGGCCGCGGCGCGGCAGACCTTGCCATCCTGCGTGTAGCGCAGGGCGATGGGACGAAGTTGTGCGTGTACGTCCAGGGCAGGCTGCATCAGGTTGGCGTGAAACGGCAGCAGCGTGTGGCCATCGGTGGTGGTGCCTTCGGGGTACACGCCGATGGTTTCACCCTGTTGCAGGTGTTCGGCAATTTTCTGGTTGACCGCGTGCACCGCATGGCGGCGGCCACGCTCCACAAACAAAGTGCCACTTGAACGGGCAAGTAAGCCCAACAGCGGCCAGCGCGCGATCTCGGCCTTGGCCACCAGGCGCGCAGGCACGACGGAGTTCAGCGCATGAACATCGAGCCACGACACATGGTTGGCCAGCAGCATCAGACCATGGCCGTCAGCAGACAGGCCGGTGCGTGCCCGCTGCAAGTCGGGCCCTTCGCCATGGACGATCAAGCGCACGCCCAACACGCGCAACAAGGTGCGCGACCAGAAGCGGATCACGCGGTTACGCACCGCCATGGGCAAAAAGCGAAACACCAGTACCACCGCCACTAAACCCCAGGCAATGGTGAGCAGCAGCCGCGCCATGGCCAACGGCGCCAGCAGGTAGAGCGCCGAGCGGTGCCACATCGTTACGTGCGCGACTGAACGTCGCCGTAGCGCAGATCACCACCCACCAGGGTGTAGACCGCGCGGCCTTCAAGTTCCAGACCCATGTAGGGCGTGCCCTTGCCGTGGCTGGCCAGGCTGTCTTCGCTCACACGCCAGGGCGTGTCGGCGTTAAAGACGGTGATGTCGGCCTTGGCACCCACGGCCAGGCGCCCCGTGTCTTCATCCAGAACGCGGGCCGGGTTATGCGTGATGAGCGCCAACGCACGCAGCAGAGGCACCTGCGCTTCGCGTGCCCACTTGAGCGTGAGCGGCAACAAGGTCTCCAACGCGGTGGCGCCCGGCGTGGCTTCATCGAAGGGCAGCAGCTTGTCGTCTTCGTCTACGGGCGTGTGGTCGGAACAAATGGCATCGAGCGTGCCATCGATGAGCGCAGCGCGGATGGCATCGCGGTCACGCTGCGAACGCAGGGGCGGATCGAGCCGGAAGTGCGCATCGAAGTAACCAATGTCCACATCGGTCAGATGCACGTGGTGGATGCCCACGTCCGCCGTCACCGCCAACCCGTCACGCTTGGCCTGTCGCACCAGTTCCAAGCCCGCGGCCGATGACAGACGACACAGATGCACGCGCACCCCAGTGGCGCGCTGCAACTCAAAGATGGTGTGCAGCGCCACGGTCTCGGCCACTACGGGCACTGAGGGCAGCCCCAGGCGCGCCGCCACGGCGCCCGATGCCGCTACGCCGGCACCGGCCAACGTGTCTTCCACAGGCCGCAACCACAGGGGCAGATCAAACGTCTTGGCATAACGCATGGCTTGCAGCAGCACGCCGTTGTCATGCGGCAGCGCGCGCGTCTGCATGAAGGCCACGCAGCCGGTGTCATGCAAGGTTTTGATCTCGGCCAACGCTTCGCCACGCAACCCCAGAGTGAGTGCACCCAGCGGATAGAGCCGCGCACCCTGTGACTCGCGCGAGCTCTGCCGCAGCATGCGCACCAGCCCCGGTTCGTCCAGCGGCGGGTCCGTATCGGGCGGGCACACCACGCCGGTAACGCCACCGGCGAGCGCGGCACGCATTTCGCCTTTGAGCGCACCCTCGGTACCCGGCTCGCGCATGCGCGCGCACAGGTCCACCAGACCGGGCGTGACGATCAAGCCGCGCGCATCAAGGGTTTGATCCGCGGTAAAGCCTGCAGGCGCACTGCCTATGGCTGCGATGCGCGTGCCATCGATGTAGAGCGGCGTGACCGCATCCAGACCCGAAGCCGGGTCGATTACGCGGCCGTTGAGGATGGCGGTTTTCATTGCATGGCCTTCGACGAAGCAGCAATCGACAGCACCGCCATGCGCACCGCGATGCCGAAGGTCACTTGCGGCAGGATCACGCTGGCTTTGCCGTCGGCCACGTGCGAGTCAATTTCCACACCGCGGTTCATGGGGCCCGGGTGCATGACGATGGCATCAGGTTTGGCCAGGGCCAGCCGCTCTTGAGTCAATCCGTAGTGCGCAAAGTATTCCTGCGCGCTGGGCAGCAACTTGCCTTTCATGCGCTCGTTCTGCAGCCGCAACATGATGATGACGTCGGCATCGCGGATGCCATCTTCAAGCCGCGTGCACACGCGCACGCCCATCTGTTCCAGCCCCGAGGGCAGCAGCGTGAGGGGCCCCACCGCGCGCACATCGGGCACGCCCAGCGTGGTCAGCGCATGTATGTCTGAACGCGCCACGCGCGAATGAAGAATGTCGCCCACCACCGCCACCGAGAGCTGCGAGAAATCGCGCTTGTAGTGACGGATGGTGTACATGTCGAGCAGGCCCTGCGTCGGGTGCGCGTGG
>CAZZAD010000046.1:0-16513 GCA_964652055.1 uncultured Burkholderiaceae bacterium
ATGGGTCACGTCGATCACGGCAAAGCCTCGCTTCTCGACTACATCCGCCGCGCCAAAGTGGCGGCGGGCGAAGCCGGGGGTATTACGCAGCACATTGGCGCGTACCACGTGGAAACGCCGCGCGGGATCATCACCTTCCTCGATACGCCGGGCCATGAAGCGTTTACCGCCATGCGTGCGCGCGGCGCCAAGGCCACTGACATCGTGGTGCTGGTGGTGGCCGCTGATGACGGTGTGATGCCTCAGACCAAGGAAGCCATTGCGCACGCCAAGGCTGCCGGTGTACCACTCGTGGTGGCATTGAACAAAATTGACAAGCCCGAAGCTAACCCCGATCGGGTCAAGCAGGAGCTGGTGGCCAACGAAGTCGTACCCGAGGAATACGGTGGTGAATCGCCGTTTGTCCCGGTGTCGGCCAGGACAGGGCAGGGCGTCGACGAGCTGCTCGAACAGATCTTGCTGCAGGCTGAGGTGCTTGAGCTCAAAGCAGTGAAAGATGGTCCGGCCAAAGGGCTCATCATTGAATCGCAGCTCGACAAAGGCCGCGGTCCGGTGGCCACTGTCTTGGTGCAATCGGGCATGCTCAAGCGCGGTGATGTGGTGCTGGCCGGTAGCGCTTTTGGCCGTGTGCGCGCCATGCTTGACGAGAACGCCCGCCCCATCACGGAAGCCGGGCCCTCTATTCCGGTTGAAATTCAGGGCCTTTCGGATGTGCCTGGCGCCGGTGCCGAGCTCATTGTGCTGGGTGACGAACGCAAGGCGCGTGAAATTGCGCTCTACCGTCAGGGCAAGTTCCGCGACACCAAGCTGGCCAAACAACAGGCGGCCAAGCTCGAGAGCATGTTTGAAAACGTGGGTGAGGGTGCCGCCAAAGTGCTGCCGCTCATCATCAAGACTGACGTGCAAGGCTCGCAAGAGGCTCTGGTGCATGCCCTGACCAAGCTGTCCACCGATGAAGTCAAGGTGCAGGTCGTGCACGCCCAGGTCGGTGGCATTACCGAGAGCGACATCAACCTGGCGCTCGCCTCCAAGGCCGTCATCATTGGCTTTAACGTGCGCGCCGACGTCTCGGCCCGCAAGCTGGCTGAAGGTAATGGCATCCAGATCCGCTACTACAACATCATTTACGACGCGGTCGACGATGTGAAAGCGGCGCTCTCCGGCATGTTGGCGCCTGAGCAGCGCGAGCAGGTGCTGGGCCTGGTGCAGATTCGCCAGATCTTCCGCGTGCCCAAGGTGGGCTCGGTGGCTGGTTGTATGGTCGTCGATGGCACCGTCAAGCGCACCGCGCAGGCGCGGCTGCTGCGTGACAACGTGGTCGTCTGGACAGGCGAGGTGTCCACGCGCAAGCGCGTCAAGGACGACGTACGCGAAGTCAAAGCCGGCTGTGAGGGTGGGCTGAGCCTGAAGGGTTACGACGACATCAAAAAGGGCGTCCAGCTGGAAATTTTTGAGGTCACGGAGGTCGCACGCACGCTGTAAGTGTGTTGCGGTGATGACATGCGTGCTGGGAAAACTTCGCCCAAGCCACAGCGCGCCACGCGCGTGGCCGAGCAGATCCAGCGCGATCTGGCCGAACTCGTACAACGCGAGATTCCCAGCTCGCGCGCGGGCCTGATCACCATCGCAGGGGTCGAGCTCACGCCCGATTACGCGCACGCCAAGGTGTACTTCACGGTGCTGGGGGGCGAACCCGAAGCAGCGCTGCATGTGCTCAACGAGAAGGCGGGTTATTTCCACTCGCTGCTCTACAAACGCATGACCACCCACACCGTGCCCACGCTCAAGTTTGTGCACGACACCTCGGTGGAAAGAGGTTTTGCGCTGGACCAGCTCATCACACGGGCCACCAGCGAATTTTCATCTTCAGACGAGTCGGGCGCGCTCAAACCCAAGGAGTAAGTCGTGGTACGCAAACGCAAGGGGGACGCAGTCTCCGGCGTATTGCTACTCGACAAGCCAGCCGGTCTGAGCAGCAATAACGCATTACAGAAAGCCAAGTGGTTGCTGCATGCGGCCAAGGCCGGGCACGGTGGCACGCTCGACCCCATGGCCACGGGCCTGTTGCCCTTGTTGCTGGGCGAGGCCACCAAATTTTCATCGGACCTGCTCGAAGCCGATAAAAGTTATCGCGCCTGGGTGCAGTTGGGTGTGCGCACCACCACGGCCGACGCCGATGGCGAAGTGATTGAAACGCGGCCGGTGTCGGTCACGGGTGCAGACATTGAGGGTGCGGTGGCGCGCTTTGTGGGCGACATCGAACAGATTCCGCCCATGGTCAGCGCCCTCAAGCGCGAGGGCCAGCCGCTGTATGTGTATGCGCGCCAGGGCATTGAAATTGAGCGTCAGGCACGCCATGTGCACATCGCGCGTATTGAAGTGCTGCAAGTTGAGGAGGAGCGCGCGCGCTTTTGCATGGACGTGGATTGCAGCAAAGGCACCTACATACGCACGTTGGCCGAAGACATTGGCGGGGTGCTCGGTTGCGGTGCCCATCTGTGCGGTCTGACGCGCACACGGGTGGGTGTTTTAACGCTGGCGCAAGCCATCACACTGCCCGCGCTCGAAGCCCTGAGCCCGCAAGAGCGCCGCGACGCCTTGCAACCGGCCGACACCTTGCTGCAAGGGCTGCCGCGCGTGGCGCTGGATGAAAGCCGGGCGCGCCTCTTTGCGCATGGCGGACAAATAGATCTCGGTGGCACGCCCGGTTTGAAACGCGTGTATGGCCCCAGCGACCAGTTGCTGGGCACCGCAGAACTGGATACGCGCGGCATGCTCAACCCGCGCCGACTGATTGCATTACAGGAAAGTACGTAACTCGGCAGACCGATTTCCCTCACCCCAACCCCTCTCCCAGTGGGAGAGGGGCTTGTTTTCCTCCCTCTCCCGCCGGGAGAGGGACCGAGGGTGAGGGAAGCATTCACCACTGAAGAAAGACACTTATGACCCGCGCACTCCGCAACATCGCCATCATTGCCCACGTGGACCATGGCAAAACCACGCTCGTGGACAAGCTGCTGCAGCAGTCAGGCACCTTCCGCGACAACCAACACGTGGCCGAACGCGTGATGGATTCCAACGACTTGGAAAAAGAACGCGGCATCACCATCCTGGCCAAAAACTGCGCGGTCGAATACGAAGGCACGCACATCAACATCGTTGATACCCCTGGCCACGCTGATTTTGGTGGCGAAGTCGAGCGCGTGCTCTCCATGGTCGACAGCGTGTTGCTGCTGGTCGATGCCGTCGAAGGCCCCATGCCGCAGACCCGCTTTGTCACCCGCAAAGCCTTGGCCCTGGGCTTAAAGCCCATCGTGGTGGTCAACAAGATTGACCGCCCCGGCGCGCGCGCTGATTGGGTGGTGAACCAGACGTTTGAGCTCTTCGACAAACTGGGCGCCACCGAAGCACAGCTGGATTTCCCCGTGGTGTACGCCTCGGCGCTCAATGGCTATGCGGGCGATACGCCCGATGTACGCAGCGGCACCATGCGCCCACTTTTTGATGCCGTGCTCAAACACGTGCCCGTGCGTAATGACGACCCCGACGGCACGCTGCAATTGCAGATTTGTTCGCTCGACTACAACAGCTACGTGGGCAAGATCGGCATCGGCCGCATCTCACGTGGCCGCATCAAAACGGGGCAAGACGTGCTCGTCATCAACGGCCCCGATGATCTCAAGCCCGTGAAGGGCCGCATCAACCAGGTCCTCAAGTTCAAGGGACTGGAGCGGCAATTGGTCGACGAAGCGCAAGCCGGCGACATCGTGCTCATCAACGGCATTGAAGAGGTCGGCATCGGCGTCACCCTGTGCCCGGTGGACGCGCCCGATCCACTGCCCCTGCTCAAAGTAGACGAACCCACCCTGGTCATGAACTTCTGCGTCAACTCCAGCCCATTGGCCGGACGCGAAGGCAAGTTCGTCACCAGCCGTCAACTGCGTGAACGCCTGGAGCGCGAGCTCAAAGCCAACGTCGCCATGCGCATGCGCGAGACGGGCGATGAAACCACCTTTGAAGTGGCCGGCCGTGGTGAACTGCACCTGACCGTGCTCATCGAGAACATGCGCCGCGAAGGCTATGAACTGGCCGTCTCGCGCCCACGCGTGCTGTTCAAAGAAGTGAATGGCGAGCGCCATGAACCCTTCGAGATGCTCACCGTCGACGTCGAAGACCAGAACCAGGGCGCCGTCATGGAAGAGCTGGGTCGCCGCAAAGGTGATCTGCAAGACATGCAGCCCGACGGCAAAGGCCGTGTGCGGCTCGAATACCGCATCCCGGCCCGTGGCCTCATCGGCTTTCAGGGCGAGTTCATGACCCTCACCCGCGGCACGGGCCTTATGAGCCACGTGTTCGACGAATACGCCCCCGAGCGCCCCGGCGGCGTGGGCGAGCGCCGCAACGGCGTGCTCATCAGCCAGGACGAAGGCGGAGCCGTCGCCTACGCTCTATGGAAGCTGCAAGAGCGCGGCCGCATGTTTGTGAGCCCCGGCGACAAGTTGTACGAAGGCATGATCATCGGCATCCACTCACGTGACAGCGATCTGGTGGTCAACCCCATTCGCGAAAAGAAACTCACCAACGTGCGCGCCAGCGGCAAAGACGAAGCCATTGATCTGGTCACCCCCATCCGCCTCACGCTCGAATACGCCGTGGAATTCATTGCCGACGATGAACTGGTGGAGATCACCCCGCAGAGCATTCGTCTGCGCAAGCGTTATCTGAAAGAGCATGAACGCAAGCGTGCGGATCGGGATGCGGCTTAATAAGGCAGTCGCGCCGGCGCCGCGCTTGACTCTTGATCACATCTGAACAGAATGTCGTCGCCCCGGCGTAGGCCCTGTCTCTTGATCACATCTCCGATTGCGATAGGAGCGGATGTTTACTCCCTCCCCTTGAAGGGGAGGGAACAAAGGCAAGGCCAAGATGTGATCAAGAGACAGGGCCTACGCCGGGGCGACGCACTTCGAACAGAACCATCTTGACCCAGACCGCGCGCCCCTCGACAGCACCTGCGCACCATCGCGCCGTCGCGCTGATGGTTGCCGCACCGCTCCTGTGGAGCACCGCCGGCGTGGTCACGCGTTGGGTGTCGCCGCAGTTGCAGACACACGGCCGCTTTGAAATGACCTTCTGGCGCAGCCTGTTTGCGGCGCTGACCGTGGCCGTGTTTCTGACAATTGCGCGTGGCGGCGTACGCGCCAGCCTGCGGCGTGCAGATCACACCGTGGTGTTCTCCGGCTTGATGTGGGCAACGATGTACTGCGCCTTCATGCTGGCGCTCACGCAAACCACCGTGGCCAACGTGCTGGTGGTCTCGAGCCTGCAACCGTTACTCACGGCCTTCCTGGCCTGGGCCGTCCTGCGCCGCGTGGTGCCCGCGCGCACCTGGATTGCCATTGCGGTGGCCTTGAGCGGCATCGCCTGGATGTTTGCCCAGAGCTTCAACGCCGCCGGTGCCACGCACGCAGTAGGCATGCTCATCGCCTTTGCGGTGCCGCTAGCCGCTGCCATCAACTTCATCACGCTGGAAAAGCGCAGCGCGCATGTGGATCTGATCCCTGCCGTGATGTTGGGCGCGATGTTCTCCGCCGCATTGATGCTGCCGTTCGCGCTGCCATTCCAAGCGCAGCCCGCGGACGTGGCGTGGTTAGCCGCATTGGGCATCTTTCAGTTAGGCGTGCCCTGCATGTTGTTGGTGACCGCAGCGCGGTACCTGAGCGCCACCGAGATTTCATTGCTGGCTTTGATCGAAGTGCTGGCCGGACCCGTGTGGGTGTGGTGGGGCGCAGGCGAGGTGCCCTCAAGCACCACAATCTTGGGCGGCCTGCTGGTGCTCACGGCCCTGGTGTTCAATGCATGGGCACCCAAGAGGATGTCCCGATGAACCCCTGGCGCTTCTGCGTTGCGCCCATGCTCGACTGGACCGACCGCCACTGCCGTGTCTTTCATCGGCAGCTCTCGCGCCATGCGCGGCTCTATACCGAGATGCTCACCACCGGTGCGCTATTGCATGGTGATGTGGCGCGGCACTTGGACTTCGACGCTTCAGAGCACCCCGTGGCCTTGCAGCTGGGCGGCTCCGAACCCGATGCCCTGGCCGCTTACGCACGCCTGGGTGAGCGTTGGGGCTATGACGAAATCAACCTCAACTGCGGCTGTCCTTCTGAACGAGTACAGCGCGGCGCGTTTGGCGCCTGCCTCATGGCCGAACCGCAACTGGTGGCCGACGGCATCAAGGCCATGCGCGATGCCGTGTCCATTCCCGTTACGGTCAAGCACCGCCTGGGTATTGATCGCAGGCAGGACTACGGCTTTGTGCGTGACTTTGTGGGGGCGCTCTTCGATGCGGGCTGCCGCGTGTTCATCGTGCACGCACGCAACGCCGTACTCAAAGGCCTAAGCCCCAAAGACAACCGCGAAGTGCCGCCGCTGCGCTACGCCGAAGTGCGGCAACTCAAACGCGATTTCCCTGCGGCCACCATCGTGCTCAACGGGGGACTCACTTCGATGGAGGCCGCGCTGGAACAGCTCACGGACCTGGACGGCGTGATGCTGGGCCGCCTCGCGTATCACGAGCCCTGGCAACTGGCACAAGTCGATGCGCGCTTTTTTGGCGATGCGTCCGAACCGCGCACCCGTACCGACATCACCACCGCCATGACCGCGTATCTGCAACGCGTGCTCGCTGCCGACCCCACACTGCACGCCAACCCGCGCGGCGTCATCCGCCACATGTTGGGCCTCTATCACGGCGTGCCCGGTGCCCGTCGTTGGCGTCAGTGGTTAAGCGATCCGAAATTTCTGGAAATGCACGGCGCTCAGGCGTTGGATGTGGCACAGGCGGTGTGGGAATAGAAGCAATAGCCAATCCAGGGACTAACGTCCCGTCTCAATCAGCTCGATATCTTTCTTTAGAAGGTCGTTAACCAACTGGCCCATATCAATACCGCGAGCTTGGGCGCGTGCGCATAGATAAGCCTGCACTTCGGCATCCAGATACACCGGCAAGTGCATTTGCGTGCCCGAGTGAAAAAAGCGACCGCGCGTGCCTTTTGAGAAATCGATCTCTTCGGGCAGCTCATCGCCGCTTTGGTTTTCTTCAGCACTCATGGTGTCGTCCTGGTTTGTTGCCGCCAACCGTGTGGTCAGCGCGAAGTGCTCTCATACAGCCAGCAACTTGCCATCACTGGACACGCCAAGTGTGAACCAACGTTCCTCATACTCGCTGTGCTCAGAATCAAACACCGTTAACGCCAGCTGATCAAGCAATACCGTGGCGGCCTGATTAAAGGTCACCCCATGTTTGGTGGCATTTGAGGTTGCTTTAGTGGGATCCCAGGTGAACTCAACCTGCAGCGGGTTGTCGTTGCTCATATCACCGCCCCGCACATTCCTTATCCAACGCCGCCTGCGCCCGTTCCAATTTTTTTTCCAGCTCGGGGCGTTTGTTCAGGACAGAATTTTCAACGGCGTCTTTGGCTTTGTTGACCGCGGTGCGCAGCTTGTTGCATTCCTGCTCCTGCTTTTCTTCTTTCTTGCGGTTGGCCTCGTGCGCGCGGGCCTGAGATTTTTCTTCGGCTTCGCGCTGTTTATCCAGTGCCTTGGCTTCTTCAGCCTCGCGCTGCGCCCGGGTCTTGGCGGCCTTCACGTCGGCTTCCACGACGGGCGGGCGGGTGTCCACCTTGCGCACGGCCTTGGTGTTTTGCGGGCAGCTTTCGTTGGAGTAAGTGATCTTGCCGTCGGCCCCTTCGCAGCGTTGAATTTCTGCAAATGCAGGGTGGGCGACGAAGAGTGGAAGCAAGAGGGTCAGGAGGGCAAACCGTTTCACGTCAGATTTCCTCGGTTCTGGATTTAGGGCGTGGGGACTTGAGGGGCCGCAACACAGCCACCGCAGATGCGAAGAATACGAGCACCAGCGTCAATTCCAGCAGCGCCAGCGTACGTAGGGGATAGGGATCGAACACGCGCAGACACGCCTCCACAAGGTACAGCGTCGAAATCAACAACGCCGTCTGCAAGGTGCGCAGCCGGTGCCGGATCAGTCCCGGCAGCGTCAGCGCAATGGGCAGGGCCTTGAGCCAGAGCCACGAGCCACCCGGCCGCAACGGCGCCAGCCACAACTCCCACGCCACACACAGCAACAGCAGCGCGGCCCAAGTCATCCACGCCATGCGCAAGGCAACTTTTTGCATGGTCACGCCGCCAACTTCAGTGCCGCTGCGGCCAGCCGTTTACCCAAGGCCACGGCCAGGCGTTTTTCTTCGTCGGTGATGGCCTGCGAGCCATCGGGCCGGGCGGGGTGGCTGGCGCCGTAGGGCGTGCCGCCGCTTTGCGTGTGTGAAAGATCCGGTTCGGTATAGGGCAGACCCACGATGAGCATGCCGTGGTGGAGCAGGGGCAACATCATGGTGAGCAGTGTGGATTCCTGCCCGCCATGCAGCGTGCTGGTCGAGGTAAATACGGCGGCGGGTTTGCCCGCCAGTGCACCCGACATCCACTGGCCACTGGTGCCATCGAGAAAGTGCTTCAGGGGCGCGGCCATGTTGCCAAAGCGCGTGGGCGAGCCCAAGGCCAATGCGCCGCATTGCTCCAGATCGGCCAATTCCACGTAGGGGCTGCCGGTGGCCGGTACGGGGGGCTCGGCGGTTTGTGTGACGGGCGATACCGGAGGCACCGTGCGTAACCGCGCCTGCGCACCGGGCACGCTTTCCACACCCAGTGCAATGTGCTCGGCCAAGCGTTTGGTGGCGCCGTGGCGCGAGTAGTAGAGAACGAGGATGTCCATCAGGTGGCGGTGTGGTTTCAATAGTGACGTGACGTCTAAAGTAGCGGCCCGCAGTCTATCGGCGGCTTCTTTCCGGATGGTTTATGTCACATGAGTATCACGTGAGGGTGTCCCTCATCCATCGTTGGCGTGCATTGCGCACGAACACGATTCGCTATGCACGGCGCGTGGCCGATGGGTTTGATCCCACCAAGCTGCGGCCGCGCCTGTTGCGTGTGCGCGAGGTGCTGGAGTTCGCGGCACAGCGCGCGCGTGAGTTGAAGCTGCCGCAGGTGGCGGGCAGCTTGACGTTTACCACCGTGCTGGCCTTGGTGCCGCTGCTGGCGGTGGCCTTGTCGATCTTTGCCACGTTCCCGATGTTCAGCGAATTTCGCGCGGCGTTGCAGAAAGACTTTCTGCGCGAGCTGCTGCCCGATCAATACGCCGGGTTGCTGCTGCGTTACCTCAATGACTTTGCCAGCAAGGCGGCGCGGCTCACGGCGTTGGGGCTGGGTTTTCTGGTGGTGACGGCCATGATGATGATTGCCACCGTGGACCGCACACTCAATGAGCTGTGGCACGTGCGTGACAAGCGCCCGTTGGTGCAACGCGTGTTGGTGTATTGGGCGCTGATCACGCTGGCGCCCGTGCTCATTGGCGCGAGCCTGGCGGCCACGTCGTACCTGTTATCGCAATCGACCGAGGTGTTGCGCCAACTGCCGCGCGGCATGCGCACTGCGCTGGATTACCTGCCGCTGCTATTGAGTGGTTTGGCTTACGCCGCGCTGTACGTCTTTGTGCCCAACCGCAAGGTGGCCTGGAGCGACGCACTCATCGGCGGTGGCGTGGCCGCACTGGCGGGGGAGGTCATCAAGTCGGGCTTTGCCTGGTACATCCGTGGCGGTGGCGTGGCCAATATCTATGGTGCTTTTGCGGTGGTGCCGCTCTTTTTGATCTGGGTCTATCTGTCGTGGCTGGCGGTGCTGCTGGGTGCGGCGATTGCGTCAACGATTCCCATGCTGCGCACCACGCGCTTTGCGGATGCGGCGCGCCCCGGCAATGATTTTGTGACTGCCACCGCGCTGCTGCGCGCGTTGTTCAGTGCGGCACGCAGCCATGAGGGCAGTGGTGAGCGTTCCGCTCAAGCCCTGTCGCGCTTTACCCGCACATCACTGCAAGACACGGAGCGGCTGTTGCGCACCTTGTCTGCACTGGGTTACGTGAGGCTGCTGGGCGGCGAACATGTGGGGCAATGGCGCATGACATGCGACCCGGCGCACACCAATCTGCGTGCTTTGTATGAGAAGTTGGCGGTCAGTCCGCACAACACGCTGGTTACGCGTGACCCGATGGGCGTCAACCGCTGGCTCACGCCCTTGTTGCGCAGTGATGCGCTGGATTGCCCACTCAATGACCTGGAGACTTTTGGGGCGCGATCACCCTCGGTCACTTTCTGACAAGAAGCAGCCCCGGCCCATCGTCCGACTCATCAAAAAGGCCCGCCAGCTGATAGCCCTGGTCCAGGACTGCTTTGAGGGCCGGGGTTTGTTTGCTGAGGGCATCAATCACCGGTGCTGAGACCTGGGTGTGATGTTGCTGATCGAGGTAAATGGCGTCGTTGACGATGTTGGCGAGTTCAGTAACGTGCCGCACGCGCAGCTCGCAGGGGTGCAGGTTTACGTAGGCCGGTTTTTCTGGAACTTTGGTGAAGGCGAAGTTGACCACCATGTCGGCGTCAACCGGTGGGAGCGCCCCGAGGGCGTGATTTGTTGCCGCGCTTTGCGTGTTGATTTTCAGTGTCATGGAGTTTGTCGTGCGGTTGACCTCAGCCAGAAAACCATAGTTTTTGGTGCCCGTATGGGTGTCGACTACGTTCTGGTCCACGCCGCTGGGGTAAACAATCAGGCCCTGATCGTCTCCGGTTTGAATGACGCGGGTCATTTCAAACAACGCCACGGGCGATAGCGACTCAGTGGTTTTTTTGGCTCGGCCTTCGGGGGTCAGCAGTTCGTTGACCCGGCGCACCATCTGACGCGCATCCGCATCAACGCGCCCGCTGCGGGTAAAGTGGAAAACATCCTCCGGTGTGAGCCGATGCGCGGGCCGACCTTCGGGGGTGGTGTGGGCACCCTGCCATGGCCTCTGGCCGGGCAGTAAAAAGTCTTTTCGCAGCATTTCGTGTTGCTGAAACCCGGCGGGCTTTCGCAGAGCGGCCAGTACACCGGGCAATTCATTGGGAAATTGCGTCAGGCGCGGGTTGTCCTGATGGGGCAACACCTCTTCAATCACCGGGCCACGCGGGCAGGCATGCGCCATCGAAGCATGGGGGGCGTGTATCCGATCGCTGCCTTTGCCGGCGCTTGTGGGAAAGGCCATCAGCATCAGACCCACCACCGTGTGCAGTTGCGGCTTGAGCAAAGTCATGGCGGACCATGCGGCCTGCATAGTTTGGGTTTGTTTCCACCCCGTAAAGACTTCACCGAAATTGAAGGGGTTATTCGCTACCGCGGTGCCGCCGCCCGTGCTGGCCAGGTTCAGCGGCGCCCCTGCGGGCAATTCGGCGCCAGAGCGTGTGGGCGTTTGCCGCTTCACGACGATGTCGTGACGGGACGGTTCCGTCTGGCCAAACAGAAAGTGAGCGGTGTCAGCAATGACTTTGGTCATGGGGTGCTTGCCAGTAATGCGTGTGTGCCGCAGTGCGGGGGCGCTATTGGAGCCCAATGTGGGGCAGGGGTAAAGCGCCCATCGCGAAAATTTCGCTTCCCAAGACCATGGCTGCACATTTGCGGGACGGGCGATTCACAGTTTTGACATCAACTCGTCAAACCGTGGAAACACTGCCTTTTTAGTGTCCTGTCCCATACAGAGAATGCAAATGGGATGGAGAGATGCTGAGCATTGCAACGCCCGGGGGTGTACTGACCACCGCACCACAGGTGCTCCAGTTTGCCGCTGGGGTGGGTAACGACTATGACAAGGTGGCCAATAAGGCCATCGAGCTGGGGCTCAATAACGAGGAGGGCAAGACGTTTCTGGCCGAGGTATTCGGTACCGACGTGGTCACCGTGGGCCGGTATATGCAAGCGCATGCGCCTCAGTCCTCAAACGCATCGCTGCCCGCAGCCGATCAGGCGCAGACAAGCAACCTGGCTGATCCTGCCATCGCGCTGACGCCCTCACAGGCGGCGGTGGTGTTTCAGGCCGTGCACGGCGCAGGCAACCCGCAGGTGTTGGACGTGGATATTCAAGCCTGGCTCGCGCGGCCACGCACTGCACAGGAGATGCTCGCGGCCATGGTGGAGCACCAAGTCAGCGCGGTGCAGGTGGGGCGCGCGCTGGGCTTGAGCGCGCAACGCGTGCAGGAGGTGCTCGTTGAATACGGCCTGGATGCGCAGACGCTGGTTCAGAAAGAAGTGCAAGGCTGGAGCGCACAGGATGTCGATCACATCTTGTCCTCCTTGCCCGAGAAGGAACGGGGCCTGGCCGATCACCAAGATCAACTGGCGGTGCAGGTCGGGCGCATGGCGCCGCTGAGGCAGGACGCGCGCCGTGCGCAGGAACAGGCCGCGCAACTGCAGGGCGAATACGAGGCCCTGAACGCCGTGTTTGAACCGGCCTTTGCCGAGTACAACGCTCTGGCGCAGCAGCGGACCGCGCTGGAGGCGTACGTGCGCACCGAGCAGGGTCAACTCGCACAGGGACAGGATCGGCTCGCGCATCTGTACGCCGTTCAAGAGCGGCGCATGCGCCGCAACACCGCCGGCAAAGAGGCGCAGTACCAGATTGCCAACGCCACCCAAGGTATGGCCGGCGCGCAGTTGCGCATTGAACAGATTCATGCGCGCATGAGTGCGCTCGAGGTTTGGGGTCGGCCGCTCACGGATCAGACCCGGGCGGCCCAAGCGCAGTGGGAACAGGCCGCTGCCGTGGCCGCACAGAAAAGCGAGATTGCGCAGGCCCAAGACGCCCTGGCGCTGGAAGCGGCCGATGCGTACCGCGCTGCGGTGACGGGGTTGGCCGCCGATCACGGCCGACTGGTGGCGTATCTGCAAGCCCACCTCGACTTGAAAAATGCACAACAGTTGCAGCGGTCGATCGACGCAAGCATGAACGCGCTGGATCGCAACCTGCACGCGCAGCGCCAGTGGAGCGATGCAGCGCGTGAACAAGGCGCAGTGCTGGACGAACAGGCCGTGGCGCTTGAGACCCAAGCCACAGCGCTCAAATCGCAACTCGATCCCCTGCAACCGGCACGACTGGACGCCGAGGCGCTGATTCAGTCCCGCCAGATTGACTACGACGCGGCTCAGGGCGCCGAGCACCAGGCCCAGGCTGATCTGGATGCGGCCTATCAGCGCCGAACCGACGCGGATTATCAGAGCGGCAAAGGCGCGCGCAATCGGGCCCGTGACGAGGCCAACCGCCTGATTGAATTCCGCACGCAACAGCTCGCACAGGCCACACAAAGCCGCAAAGAAACCGAGGCGGCGCTCAGTCAGGCCCTGGCGCAGGGTGAGCCCGCGCGCCTGGCAGCCCTGCAGTCACAAGGGCCGTGGCAACGTGTTGCGGTGGTGGCGGACGAGGCTCGTCAGCAGGCACTGATGCAAACGCGGATCGGTGGCCAGTTGCTTGAAGTGGAGCAGGCCACACAAATGGCGCTGGCCCACAGTGCCGCGCATGTCGCCGACATCGGCCAGATCAAGGTCGGCGCTGCGCGCACGCTGCTGGCTCGGGGCGCCTTGGACGTTGCGGCACTGGACGCGCTGGAAAAAGACGCTCAGGTGGATCTGCGCCACGGCCTGCAAACGCTGCATCGTGCCGAACGCAGCGCCGTCAACGATCGGGAAGTTGCAGGCCAGGAGCAGGAGCACACCACCGCGTTGCAAGGCCAGGCTTATGGTCGGCAGCTGATCGCGCAAAATCTGGCTGCGGATGCGGCGCAGTTTCAGCAGGTTTATCAGGACGTGGATGTGGCCGGCGCACAAGCGCACCTCGCCGCGGCCCACCAGGGGCTCGTCGATGCCCAGTTGGCGGTGAAAGCCGCTGACATGCACCTGGACTGGGCCCAGAGCAAGGTCGATCCCAAGAAGCAACGCAAGGCGTTGGGTCAGGCGCAGCCCGCATTGGATGCCGCCAAGGCGCAGTTGAGTCAGGCCCAACAGGACGACGCGCTGGCACAGGCGCGTCTGAGCAGCGCGCAGCATCTGTCCGCACCGCTAGGCGCGCTGATGCATGAAAGCGGTTATGCCGCGTTGAGTGCCCTGCAAAGCGCCACGGTGAGCGCGCAGCAGGCCCACACCCAGGGCGCATGGGCACAGGTGTCGCGCACGCGGGATCAAGCCTCGGATGCCGCGTTGGTCACGGTGCAGAACGCGCTGGTGGAGCAGGCCGGCGTGCTTGCGCAGATTCAAGACTTGTTGGCCAAGAACATGGTCGATGCACATGCCGCGCAGCGTTGGTCTGACCAAAGCCAGACGCACCAAACCTGGGCTCAGCAATACGCCACGGGCGCCGCAGACCTGCGGCAGGCGCGCAGAAATACCGAAGCCCAACAGGCCGACTTGGACGCATTGCACATTCAGGCCGCAGGGATGCACACCCTGCGCAATTTTCTCGACGGCAAAGCGCAACGCGTGGGCCAGCGCCATGACCAGGCGCAGGCGCAGTTGCCCGTGCTGGAGCAGCAGTTTCAAAGCGCCAGCGCACTGGCCCAGACGGATCGTGGCGCGGCAGAACTCGCCTACGGGCACATGGTGTCCAGCGAAAAGAATGCGCAGATCGAATTCATCGCGTCGCGTTACAAGGCAGTGACCACGGGCCAGGCCAGCGCGGATCCGGATGCGTTCATCAAGCACTGGGACACCCAAGCGCTGAGCGCGCGCAAGACCGAAAACAAACAACTGCACTGGTTGGACGACACGGCGCAGTTCATCGCCCGCAACTCGAAAGTGCAGGCCGCGCGCGAGCAGGCCACCGTGGCCCTACAGGCCGTGCGGCAATCGAGTCAGGCTGCGGTGGACGCGGGCGAGATCGTGCAGGCCCACACCGTGGCCACGGCGTTGCGTGCCCGTCAGTTGCTTCACAGCTTTGATCAGCATGCTCAAGCCGCTCAACAGGTGGCCGACCTGGGCGCGCAGGTGGCCGCGCAGACCGATGCACTGGGCCGCGCCGTCCAGGCAGAGCTGCTGGCCACGCAAAAAACTCTCACGGGCAGATCAGGCACCGGTCCCGAGGGCGGCGATGCCCAACTCATGGACAGTGCCCAGATCAGCGCCGTGGCGCTCACCCGGCGTGCGGCATGGATCACAGGCAATGCGCAGCAGCGGCAGCAAAGTGTGCAGGCCCTGCAGGCGGATGCGCGTGCAGCGCAGGCGCGTGCGCAACAGGCCCAAGACGACGTGGGGCAAGGGCTGCAGGCGTTGAACGCAGCAGTCCAGTTGCATACCGAAACACTGGCGCAGGCACTACAAACCCGCGCACTGACATCGGGGGCCATGGCTGATATCGCTGCCCGCACCGAGGTTGCCAAAGAGCTGCACGAACAGCGCGTGCGCTCGGACCGCGTAGAGAAATCTCGCAAGAAAAAATCCCTCTTTGCCACTCTGGTGCATGCGGGTTCACTGCTGGCCACCGCGGCCCTCACGTTTGTGGCGCCACCCCTGGGGCTGACTTTGGGCCAGAGCCTGTTGGCTGCTACAGCGGTGGGTGTAGGTGTCAATGCGGCCGCCCAGGGCGTGAACCTTGCGGCAGGTTTTCAGAGCCAGTGGGATACGAAGTCCATGGTCGCCATGGCCTCGGTGGGTTTGTTCGGTGCGGTGATGGGCACGGTCACCAATACGGTTGCCCGACTGTTGCGCGGTACGGTGTTGGGCAATGCGGTGCCCGGCGCAGCGGCGGTGCGCACGCTGGTGTCGGCCAGCGACCCGCTGGTCGCACCCGTGTCCATGGCGGTGGTCACCACACAGCCGGCGGTCGAGGCCATTGCGGCAGGGCCGCTCAGTTGGGTGGGCACGGCCCTGGGTTGGGGCAGTGGCGCCACAGCGGCAGGTATGGCGCAGCAGGTCTTTGAAGTGGCTATCGGTCAGAGCACCAAGTTTCAGTGGAAAGGCGTCGAACTGGCCGCGCTGAGTCAGGCCATGGGCGGTGTGTTGCGCACGCATTTGTCGTCGTCGTGGGCGGGCAGCCCCTTTGCCCCGACGCTGTACCGCCCCATGAGCCTGGCCGATATGGCCGTTGACATAGGCAAACGTGTCACCGGGACTGTGCTGATTGATGCGGTGCTCAGCGGCGCAGGATTGATTGACCGCATTGACGCCGGGCGCCTGGCGGCGGTGGGTGTGTCGCGGGGTGTGCAGGTGCTGAACCGAGACGCCCTGGGGCGCTATGTGCTGACGCCGACCGCTCGTGCCCCCGGCGAGTTTGTGGCCAGCACCTTGGGTCAGAGCCTGATTCGCTCAGGCACGTACCTCAGCCAGTCGGCAGTGAGCGCCTTATTGGGCAGCGCCATCGATTGGAACTCGGTGCTCTATCTGGGCGTGGGACGCGCCACCGGGCAGCTTGGGTCATCCTGGGGCGAGGAAAAGCTCAAAGGTTATTTCTGATCGTTGATCTTTTCCTGATACGCGACAGTGTTTTCCCTACCCAGGAGCCTGCGACGAACTCGCTGACGGGCACGTTGATGGCAAAAAAGTTCGTCACCCCGGCGCAGGCCGGGGCCCAATTTGCAGCGCATCGCCCAAGTGACGA
>CAZZAD010000047.1:0-16321 GCA_964652055.1 uncultured Burkholderiaceae bacterium
CAACGATCTGCTCGCATCGCGCATCAAGATCCGCTCGCTGAACTTCATGCGCGGCCGCACCTTCCTCAGCCGCTGGCTGATCCTCGACGAGGCGCAGAACCTGACGCCGAAGCAGATGAAGACGCTGATCACCCGCGCCGGCCCCGGCACCAAGGTGGTCTGCCTCGGCAATATCGCGCAGATCGACACGCCCTACCTCACCGAAGGCAGCTCCGGCCTGACCTACGTGGTGGACCGCTTCAAAGGTTGGCCGCATTCGGGGCACGTCACCTTGCAACGCGGCGAGCGTTCGCGGTTGGCGGATCATGCGGGGGAAGTGCTGTAGGACGCAGTCGGGTTTCACTCAGAACCCAAACCCGGCTCCTAAATCGAGGACCGCGTCTCAGTCAACGGGGGCAACCCCAGGTCAATGCGCAATTGGCTTTCCCCGCCCGGATAACGCCTAAGTAGATCGTAATAAGAAAAAGCGTTGAATCGCTCAACAATCTCATCTAACAGGCGTATCTGAAAAGTCCACGAATGCTCTGGCTGAAGTAGAGACTCTTTCAACCACCCAATTTGATCCGCACTTAGCTGGATATCACCCACTCCGCGTACCGGCCTGTAACTAACATACAGCTCTGCAAATTCATCAAAATGATGAACCAACCCAACTACAAAATTATGCGCATTCTCTTCCGATCCCAAGGCATCCGCGAGCGCGTCTTTTAAGTTTACAGCCTTCAAGTTTTGATACTTAGGATTATCAGATTCAGCAAACATATCACGCGCAAGCCTGTTGTAGACATTCGCCATCGCGGATGCAGAAACCCCTTCTCTTCTTGCAACTTCAGCAAGACTCGCCTCATTTATCAGATCAAACAATCCATCATAAAATCGAGAAGATTTACCCATTAATACTTCAACAATTTGCTTCCTTATAGGGAACTTTTCAAAATCCAAGTCGACGGGGGCAAAAGGCGACACACCCAAGTCCCTCACCAAAAGATCGTGAATTTGATCTGCAGAGGCATGCAATATTGAATCCAGATCCTCAGACGAAATGCGCCCCGCACCTAACATCAAGTCCAATTCTTCTGACAATTTAGACAAATTTCCTGGGTACCTTCTTGATAAATCACTAAATGACAATGCATTGAATGCCCTGAGAATTTCGGCTAACGTTTCAACACTAGAAGTAACCCACTTGCCACTCGCACTAACACGTAGCATTGTGGATGCAGTTACTGTGTCATTCAAAGCATCGCGTAACAACAGTAGTTGGCGATCACTTAAATTTGCATCTTTAAGTAAAGTTATCGGTCGGCCATTAAAATGTTTATCAACAAAATTATCAAATCTATCAACAACGTCATCCATCAATTCTGATGCAGATTGACCCGGGTAGTACACCCCAGAGAGTAATTGGCGAACGGATTCCAAATTAGCGGAGACGGTATCGCTCACTCTCGCCCCAGAGATGATTTTAACCACTGACCTAAATGAGTTGTATATAGAATTACCATAGACACCTCTAGCAAGCGCAATGTCGGCAACCGACTTTCCACCGACAAAATCTCGCAGGTCTTCAAGCACCCGGGTTCTTGACCACATCAGCGCGGCAGCTACACGTTCTTCGGGACCCTGTGGAAACCACTCACCGCTCCTCGGCCCCTCGTCCAGCCCCACCTCAGAAACCATATCATCAAGAGCTTCTACCAATAGATTTGCTGGGCGGGCATCACGAATGCCCCAAGCATCGACATCTTTCTTTAACTGAGACAACCCGCCCTCGTACCTATGCATCAACTCCTCAACGGTCCATGCATTGAACTTCCTCAAAAGAGAATGCTTGATGTCATTAATATAATCTCTGGATTTACCAAATTCGCGCGCAATCTGTGGCCCGCTATTTCCATTTAAATAGAAATTCAAGACAGCCATTTCAAACGCCGTAACCTCAATATCCGCCAATTGTCGAATAGGTGCACCGTTTCGAATTTTTCTCGCAAACTCCTTGAAGTTGTTTGCAGCGAGCCGCAGCAACCCCATCCCCGCCTCGCCGCCCAGAAGTGCCACCGATAACGCTTCGGGCAAATCATCTAGTGAGACATCAAGCTTGTTAGATGCATGCGTAATAATGGCGTGTGCCGCGCCGTATTCTAATCCATGCGCGCTCGCAATTTGAGAAACTTCAGACCGCTTGCCGTCTCCGTTTTTATATTTTCCATCCACATAATCGGCAATCACATTTCGCGAAACAGGTTTCAAATGAAATATGAAATCAATCACACGCTCCATCCGCAGATCGCCCGCTGCTTTTGAGCTTAAATAATGTCTGAGTTCAACGATATCAGCTTGTAGTTTTTTTATTCCACCCGGATAACGAACCATGAAATCTTTAAGCGAATAAGCCCCTGCAGCCTCATAGATTTGTTGCCTACGTTTTTTTTCAGTCTGACTTTTTGACATCTCAATAACTTGAGTTTCATAATTAAAACCATTTATCGCATTGTCAAGCACATCCAAGTATTCAGTGTTTTCAAACAGCGCCACGTTCTTTAATGCTGGAATTGGCCTGTGCGCCAAATATTTCCCCACAAATTCATCGTACTTATGTGCTAAGGCAAACGCCAATCCAATTGCCGTTTGCTCTGACCCAAACACACCTGTTAACAAAGCCGGGATTTGCTTCGGCGTCGTTCCTCCCAATTTGCCAACAAACCTGACCATATGCTTGTGTACTGCAGTTTTGCTTAGGTTTCTGAGCTTGGCTATTTCCTCATATTTCATTCCATAAAGGCGATCCAAAAGAATCTGGTACGTGGGGGAACGGGACAACATCAGCGCGCTTAGCACTTTCTCCTTTCTGCTGTCCGGTGGCGTTTGCGCATCAGGTACTAAGTGAAGATCAGCACCCGGAAGGTTCCCGCTGATTTTCCCAGGAGGTACTACAAAACTGTATCCCCCATGGTTATTTATCAGCCGCCAGGCTGGACTATCTCCAAACAAGGAGGTTGGGTGCAATGCACCACCCGTCCACGCACTCAACCCACCTTCGGGCCATAGGTTCCTCAACGCCGCGGCAAATCCACTCGGCTGCTCGACCTTCACCACCGATTGAACTTGCGTCCTCTGTGGTGCGGACTCCCCGCTGCGCCGCCACCCACCAAAACCTGCGCCACCCACAAAACCCACTGCACCCCCGGCGTACAAGGATTCTTTGACATCATCTATGGATTGTGGATTGAACAGCGTCTGCCACGGATTTACCGAGATGCGCCCCAGCTGTTCCGTGATGGTTTGTGCGCCCTCGGTTAAACCTTCTTTAGGTGCCACCTTCATTCCGGTAGTTCCTGCGCGAACCACGCCACCACCCATGCCCTTGAGCCCATCGAGCATCCGCAGCCCATTTCGGAAGGGTTGCGCCCCCATGAGGGCACCCTCTAATCCAAAGTAGTTCACACCAGCGTGCAGTGCGCCCAAACTCAAGGCGGTTGCCGCGTCGAAGGTGCCGTTTTGATCGTGCTGGGCGCGATAGATACTTCCGACACCAAGGGGGTACGAGGTAAACACGCCGCCCAACCGGGCACCTACCCGACTGCCTAACGCAACGCCACCGGCCACTGCCCCGGGGGCCATGGTTAACAGTGTGGGCGCCCATTGCTGCAAGTGCCCTGTGAGCCAGTTAAAAAAATCAGCCGCGCGTTCAATTTGCGATGAATGATCTACGGCGCCTTGCTGCCGTGCGCGATCGCCTGCCATTGCTGCCTGGTGTTTGTTATGCACCCGCTTGCCCTCGGCCCAGCGTTGCGCCTTCCAATCACCCAGCACATGAGCTCCCACCGACACCGCACCATAGAGTGCCACCGCGTTGTTGCTAAAGGCCAAGCCCCAGCGGTTCTGGGTGAGGGTCATGTCGTCTTGCTGACCAGGCTGATGCATCTGCCACGTCTGCTGCTGCGCGAGTTCTTTCAAACGCAGCACTTTGTCGGGATCAAATTCAATGCGCGCAGGAATAAGTTCCATGCCCTTGGGGCCAACCTTCATGGCCATTTCCCGTACGCCTGGCGCAACCCCACCGCGCACTGCAGGGCCTGGAAGATGGGCCATCATGTTCTGCTGTGGCGAGGTTTCACGCTGCCAATAAGTATTAAAGGCTTCTGCTATCTGCCTGCGCAATTCCGCCAGGGAAGGTTTCAAGTCAATGTGGGTAGTCTCGACTGAAACACCGTGTGGGCCAATGACGTTCTGATAGTTGGCGCTGGACGTGAGGCGGGCGCCCGGAAGATCGGGTATGTGCGCAGGATCAAAAGACTCATCCCGCTCAATCCGACCTTCAAATTTCTGGTATTCGCCTTTGTAGTAGCTGGCTGCAGCCTGAAAATCTGGATCTTTAAGCAGCCCCACCCCAGGCACAATGAGCTCGTGATCGGGACCGATAAAGTAATGCGGCAACGCGCTGGCGGCGCCCACATCGTGAGCAGTGCTGCCAAAATTTGTAGCGATATCACCAATTTTTTGTCCAGGCTGGAGGCGGACTTTGACAAAGGCGGCATAAGGCAGCCCCCCAGCACTGGGTGGACCAAATAGTTGGGTGGGAGCTACGGGGTTGAATTCCAACCCCGCTGGATTTGTGGATTCGGGATGCCTGGTAGGCAATGCGTTGGACAGCGCCTGGCTCATCTCCGGGTAATGCAGGGCAATTGCATGAAGCCGATTGCGAGAAAAAAACGATGGAAGGCACCAATCTTTTGCCAGGATTTGCCCATCAAAGTGGGAAATGGCCCGCTCCCCCAGCGTGGAACATGCGGCTTGGGTGGGAGAAAAAACCTTCATGCAATTGCCCTGCCGGGTAATGCAGCGTGATGCCCTTAACGATGCTCTGACTGGGCAAGGCTTTGAGCGCAGGGTTGATTGAAAAATTGGGCAACGGGGTATTAACCGCGCTGGTCATGTGCGCGCCCGTCCCACCCAATCGAGTCAGTTGATTGATGCCACCCATAACATGCCGGTCAAACAATGCTCAGCGGCCCACAGCCTTTCGGCTGTGCGCGTGCATCGTCTGCACATTTCCCTCTTCTCTGGAGCCCCGGCGACTATCTCATCGCTGCACTGCAGTAATCAAGAGCCACAGCAAGTTTTTTTATGGTGCCAAGGCGTCGGATGCGATAGCTGGGTCTTCTGCCCCAGCTCCAGCAATGCCTACGTTGTACTGCTCAGCGCCAACTCCTGCGGCAGCGCCTGCGCGAGGAAGTCATAGACACGTCGCACCAGGCGGCTGCCGCGAATCTCTCGATGTACCGCCAGCCAGCACGGCAACGGCGGAATTTTCAGCGTGGGCAAGAGGGGTTGAACGCCGGGCCAGTAGCGCAGGTTGTACTTGGCCACGAAGCCTATGCCGACCCCCGCAGCCACAAGGCGGCCGTAGGCCAGATGGTGATCGGTGCGCAGTGCAAAGTGCTCACGCGTGATGGGCACACCCAGCGCGGCAAAACCTCGGACCAAGGTTTCATCGTGGTCAAAACCAATCAGTTGGTGCGCCAGTAAATCCGCGGGGCGCCTGGGCGTACCGGCGCGCTGCAGGTAGCTCGCGTGTGCGCAGGCACACAACGGAATATCGGCAATTTTTTTGGCAATAAGTGACCCTTGCGCCGGGCGCACCATGCGCACCGCAATGTCGGCTTCGCGACGCAGCAGGTTCTTAACCTCATCGGTGGCGACGAGCTCGATCTGTATGCCCGGCTCCTGTTCACGCAACGCCGCCAGCACGGGCGGCAGCAAGTAACAGGCTGCGACCTCGCTCGCGGTGATGCGCACGGTGCCGGTGGGCTCATCGCGGCTGCGCACCAGTTCTTGCGCAAGCTGTTGCGCGCCGGACTGCATCTGGCGTGCGGCATCAGCAATGGCCAAGGCCGCCACGGTGGGCACCACCCCACGGCCCGTGCGCTCAAAAAGAGGCACCCCCAGTTGCGCTTCCAGTTCGGCCACATGGCGCGAGAGTGTGGGCTGCTGCGCCCCCACGCGCCGCGCTGCGCCCATCAGGCTGCCCGCATCGAGCACCGCCAGAAAGCTGCGGACCAGCCGCCAGTCAAAGTCAGAAACGTCAATTTTTGCCATACGGAAATGTATAGCTTGTCTACCGACTTCGGCAATTGTCGGATGGGTTTTGCGTCACCACACTGTTTCGGTCAAACCCCTAAGGAGAACCACCATGACGACATCGCGCCTCCACACATTGAACCCACGCCGCGTGCTGGTGCTGGGGGCCAACGGGCGCCTGGGCGCAGCGGCAGTGGCTGCTTTTGCAGCCGACGGCTGGGATGTGCTGGCGCAAGTGCGCCGTGCACCCACCACTGCCCACAAGGGTGTGCGCTACCTGGCCCTGGATCTTGCCGACACCGAGGCGCTGGCCCAGGCCGCCACGGAGGCACGCGCGGTAGTGCACGCCGTGAATCCGCCCTTCACCGCCTGGCGCACCCAGATGCTGCCGCTGGCCCGTCTGGGCATGGATCTAGCGCTACGCCTGGAGGCGACCTTCATGTTGCCGGGCAATATCTACAACTACGGAAGCGGCATGCCTGCCGTGCTCAAGGAAGACACGCCGCAACACCCCGACACGGTTAAAGGTCGCCTGCGCGTGGATTTGGAAGCGGAGATCACCGAACGGCAAAGCATTGGGCTGCGCAGCGTAGTGATACGTGCGGGCGATTTCTTTGGCAGTGGCGCGGGCAATTGGTTTGACCTGGTGATTGCCAAATCCTTGACCAAGGGTCGGCTGGTCTATCCGGGCCCGCTGCATGTACCCCATGACTGGGCCTACCTGCCCGATCTGGCACGTGCCTTTGTGGCCGCTGCGGGGCGTGATGATTTGCCGGTGGCCACCACGCTGCACTTTGCAGGACATGCGCTGACGGGCGCAGCGCTACTCGATGGCATTGAGCGCAGCGCGCGTGCACTGGGTTGGGTGGCCCCGCATCGCCCACTCAAGCGGGGCGGATTTCCATCGGGCTTGATACGTGCCAGCAGCTTTTTGGTGCCCACTTGGCGCGAGCTGATCGAGATGGCTTACCTCTGGCGCGTGCCGCACGCACTGGATGGTTCACTGTTGCGACGCACGTTGGGGCCGCTGCCAGTGACGCCGTTGGATGAGGCGTTGCTGCTAGCCGTAAAGGCGCTGGGGTTTGGGGAGTCTGCTGCTCGGCTGACGGTGTAGGCCTGAGCAAGAGCAGCGCGAACTTGGTGGTATTCGTAGGTTGGCGGTGAACGCGGCGAACCCCAACACCAACCTCAGGCGCGGCAACCGTGTTGGGGTTCGCTGCGCTCACCACCAACCTACTGGAAGAGTCACCCGCGCCGTTGCCGCACCGTTTCAAATAAACAAATCCCCGCCGCCACAGACACGTTCAAGCTCTCCACCGTGCCTGTCAAAGGAATGCGTGCCAGCCAATCGCATTTCTCACGCGTGAGGCGGCGCAGGCCGGCGCCTTCGGCGCCCAGCACCCAGGCGCGTGGGCCTTTGAGGTCGATGTCGTAGAGGGTGGATTCGGCCTCGCCCGCGGCGCCGACGATCCATACGTTTGCATCACGAATTTCTTCCATGGTGCGCGCGAGGTTGGTGACGGCAATGAGCGGCACCGATTCCATGGCGCCCGCGGCGGCCTTGGCGGCCTCGGCTGAGTGCGCGGCGGAACGATCACGCGGCACGATCACGGCGGCCACGCCGGCCGCATCGGCCACGCGCATGCAGGCGCCGAGGTTGCGCGGGTCAGTTACCCCATCGAGCAGCAAGAGCAAGGTATCCGGGCGCACGTTGTCCAGCACATCGTTCAGATCCTTGGCGGCAAGGATCTGCGCTACTGCGATCACGCCTTGATGGCTTGCACCGCCCCCGGCCATGCGTTCGAGGCGCTGTAAGTCAGCGTCGACCACGCGCACACCGGCGGCTTGGGCGCGCTCAATGAGCTCGGCCATGCGCCGATCGTTGCGCTGAGCATTGACGTAGATAGCTTCGATGGAGGATGCGTCGTGGCGCAGGCGCGCCTGGACGGCGTGGAAACCGAGGAGAAGACGGGTGTTGCTCATTGGGCGGCAGGCTGTCGAGATATGCGCGGTTTCCTCCCTCCCCTTCAAGGGGAGGGAGGGGGTGGGGATGGGGCTGTACGGGGCCATTCACTTCGTAACGTACCCCATCCCCACCCTAACCCTCCCCTTGAAGGGGAGGGAACTCAACATCAACCTCCCCTTGAAGGGGAGGGAACAAAGACAAGGCCACGCGCGCAGCACTACTCCGGCACGGCTACTCCGGCACACAAGGCCGGACCTGTGAGGTCGGGAATTCTTTCTGGATCTCGGCCAAGCGCTGCGCCAGGGCCACATCTACGCCATGGACCTGAAACCGCACAGCGGTAACGGTCGAGGGGTTGTCGGCAACGCGCGCATCTTTGATGCCACGCTTGTCCAAATCAGCGCGATGTTTTTGCGCCAGATCACGGTCACGAAAAGCGCCCAGCGATATGCCAAAGCGCATGGGTGAGCTGTCGGCAATCACGAGCATTTCTTTGACGCCCCGTTTGCGCAGATCTTCAGCGCGTTGATCCACGTCAGCGCGTGACTTCATGGGCGGGATGTACACCATGAACCAGCCCGGCATCTCCACAGAACGCGACTGCAGTCGCTCTCCCAGATTGAGCCCGCCGAGCATGGGGGCCACGCGACCCACCACGTCGGGTGAAAAATCGCCCAGCTCAGCGCAACTCACGGCCGCACCCGCATCCTGACCTGCAGCGGTGGCGGGCAGGTCTTGTGCTTTCTCGCGCAGACGTTTGACGTCCTCATGTGTGAGCACACGAATGCGCTCAGGCGCAATCTGGCGTGCGCTGCGCTCGGGCTCACGTCCCGCCTCGGGCAGCCCGCCCAAAAATCCGCGCTGCCAAGCAAAGAGCAGCAGGCTGATGAGCAGCAACACAAAGAAGGCCAAGCGCATTTCAGGTTCCCAAAGAGTGTTTCCAGCGCAGCCACAAACCACGCAAGACCAAATCTGGCACGAGATTATGTTGAACCTCGGACGCCCAGCCCGGTTCGGTCTGCGGGTCCGTGATCACCGCCGCCAGTTGAGCCGCACCGCCACCCGTCAGCACCAGTTGCGCGCCGCCCTCGGGCGCATAACGCGCCACAAAGCGGCGCCAGTATCGCTGCACCGCGCCCCACTGGGCATCGTGCACACCGCTGGCGATGGCGTCAGCCGTGTTGTCCGCAAACGGGTTGGGCTCGCCTTGCACCACATTCAACCGCGCCGTGCCACGCGCCAGGCTTGCGTGCATAAGCGCCACGCCCGGAAGAATCTCACCGCCCACAAAATGTCCCTGCGTTGTGACGCCATCGATGGTGGTGGCCGTGCCCATCTGCACCACGACGAGAGCCGTTTCAGGGTGATGCGTGCGGGCGCCTAAAAGGGCATGCCAACGATCCGCGCCCAGTTGTTCAGGGTTGCGGTAGCCATTGGTCAGGCGTACCCGCCCATCATCAAATGCGGGTTGCGCCTCTAGCCAGGTGACAGGCTTGCCCGCAAGAGCGGCCTCCCGCTCAATGGCTGCATAGATGGCGTCGCTGGCCACGATACAACCCACCACGCAGTCACAGCGCTGCGACTCCAGTAAAGGTTGCAGGTCCAGCGGTTTGAGGCCCGCAAGGTCGTAACTCAAACGATGCGCGTTGTTCAGCACCTGTTCATCGGCCAGGGCCCACTTCACTGCGCTGTTGCCCGCATCAATCAATAGAACCGTGGTCATCAAGCCTCCAGCGCCACACAACGCAACGCAATTTCACCACTGCTCAGTGTGACCTGCGCGCCATCCACATCGAGCAGCAAACGCCCGGCAGCGTCCACCCCGCGCGCAATACCCTGCGCCAGGGTGTTGCCCTGATAGGGGTCAAGCGCAACCACGGCGCGCCCCCGCCATGCAAACAGCGCATCAAAACGCGGGGCAAAAGGCGCAAAGCCCTGCTGTGCCACCGCATCAATGGCGTGCAGCAACGCCGCAGCCAGGCGCGCGCTCCACACGCACCACGCATCCAATACTTCATCAGGGCCCAGCGCCTCACTGAGTGCGGCCACCGGGGGCATGTCTGCGGGTCGATCTGAAGGCTGCACCAGATTCAGGCCCAGGCCCACGATCAGCGTGCGCGCCTGGCTGGCGTCCACCGCGATTTCGGCAAGCAGGCCGGCAAGCTTGTGTTCACCCGGCCATTCGCCCAGCATCACATCGTTAGGCCACTTCAACGTCGCGCCCACGTTGTGCGCGCGCAGGGTTTCAACCACCGCTATACCGCAGGCCAGCGTGACGGCGCTATCGACCTCACGCCCGCGCCACGGCACGGCCACCGACAGGAGCACGGCGGTGCGCGGCGGTGCGCGCCAGGGGCGGCCACAACGGCCACGTCCAGCGGTTTGTTCCAGCGCCACAAGGATGCGTGGCTGTGAGGGTGCACACCGGCGCGCATCCCGCAACAGATCCTGGTTGGTGGAGCCTGTGCACTCCACCACTTCAATGCGCTCGGGCGCACCGCCCGGTAAGTCACCTGGCGACAGGGCGCGCCAGGTGGCGTTAAGCGCCTCAACAAGAGATGCACTGGATTTCATCGCGACCGGATTCTGACGTGTTCGTAACCTGACCACACATTCGCTTATGCACAATGCGGACCCGCGACCTCTTTGCGCGCAGCAATGTTTGTGGTGACTGTCCCTGTGTCTCATCAGCTCCCCTTCACGCCCTCTGAGCACCCTGCGGCTGCGCCTTTGCGTGCCTCGCCTCTGGCCCGAGTGACGTGGGGCGTGCTGGTCGTGCTCATCCTGGGTGCGGGCCTGGCACCCTGGAGCGGATGGCGCGATCTGGGGCTCAGCCCCCTGGCGTTCCTCACCGCACCGGTACCGCGGCACCTGACGTATTTCGATCTGGCCATTAACGTGTTGGCGTTCATGCCGCTGGGCGCGGCGGGCGTGTTGGCGCTGCATCCGCAAATGCGTGGGTTCAAAGCGGTGGTTCGGTCGGGCGGCGTGGCGGTGCTGCTGTCGGCCACGATTGAAGGCTTGCAGACTTACCTGCCCGGTCGCATTTCTTCGAACATCGATGTGTTGACCAACAGCCTGGGTGCGTTTCTAGGTGCGGCGTTAGTGGCGCCACACAGCACCGCCTGGGTGTTCCACGGACCCCTGGCGCGCTGGCGCCATCAATGGTTTGCAGTAAATGCCACCGTGCCGCTGCTGGTCGTGGCGCTCTGGCCCCTGGCACAGATGGCGCCCACCGCCATGCTCTTTGGGCAGGGTGAGATGCGCGAAATGCTCGGCAGCCTGGCCGCCCTGTTCGACTTGCCCTGGCCCCCCGTGCCGCAGGAAGCGTTTGGCCCAGCTGAATTTGTGCTGGCCGAGGCTGTGGTGGTGTCGGCAGGGTTGTTTTCCGCAGGCCTGGCAGCGACCTCGCTCATGCATGATTCCGCACCCCGCTGGCTCCTGCTGGGACTGCTCATCAGCGGCGCTCTGCTCCTGCGCACTGTGGCCTGGGGCGTGCAGTTCGGGGCCGAGCACGCCACGCTGTGGCTCACACCGGGCGCCATTGGCGGTTTGCTTCTAGGCACGCTGGCACTGGCGGTGGCTGCCGCGGGGCCACCGCGCGTTCTGGGGGCTGTCGCCCTGCTGTCATTGTTGGTACTGGTTGCTACGACCAATGCCGTCCCCGCCAACCCTTTTTTCAACGAGTGGATTGGCACCTGGCGGCCCGGCCAGTTACGGCATCTGGCTGCACTGACTCAATGGGTCAGTACCGCCTGGCCCTACGTGTTGTTTGCGGCGCTGCTCGTACACCTGGTGCGCATGCGGCATCGGTAGACTGCTCCGCTTCCTGTTGTCTGTGTGTTGCCATGACCGCACCCGAGCCGTATTTCACCCATCACGTCTTTTTCTGCCTCAATCAGCGCGCGGCGGGTGAGGCATGTTGCGCCAACCTCGGCGCGGCCGAGTTGCAGGCCTACGCCAAAGCGCGCATCCAGGAACTCAAACTTGCGGGCCCAGGGCATATCCGCATCAACAAGGCCGGCTGTCTGGATCGCTGCGACCAGGGTCCGACTTTGGTGGTGTACCCCGAAGGCGTTTGGTACACGTATGTCGATCGATCAGACATTGACGAGATCATCGACTCCCATCTGGTCAAAGGCATTCCCGTCGAACGCCTGCGCATCTGAACTGTCACTTCCCGCCATGCTGCGCAACGCCCCACACCATCTGGTTGCCGGCCCCGTCGGCCCGATTGAAATCGCCCTGGACACTCCGGCCCACAATGCGCCCGTGCAAGGCGTGGTCTTTATCGGACATCCCCACCCCCTGTACGGCGGCACGCTCGACAACAAGGTGGCGGCCACGCTGGCGCGCACCTATGCGGGCCTGGGGTGGCTGGCCGTGCGGCCCAACTTTCGGGGCGTGGGGCGCAGTGCAGGCCAGCATGATCACGGGCGCGGCGAGGCCCAGGATCTATTGCATCTGATCGATACCCGCGCGCAGTGGCTGGGCCCATTGACGGGCCATGCCCTGTCCCATCAAACCGCGCTGGCTCTAGCGGGCTTTTCGTTCGGTAGTTTTGTCGTTGCACAGGTGGCGTGCACCCTGTGCGAACGGGGCTCGGCGGTGCAATCACTGGTGTTGGCAGGCACCGCTGCGGGCAAGTGGGACATGCCCGTATTGCCTGAAACACTACGCAACCGAACCTTGTTGGTTCATGGTGAACATGACGACACCATTGCACTGGCCCATGTATTTGACTGGGCACGGCCGCAGGAACTGCCGGTGCTGGTTTTCCCTGGAGGCGATCATTTTTTTCATCGCCGCCTAACGCGCTTGCGTGACTGCGTGGCCCAACACATCGCAGCGCATCCCCAATCCAATGAAAACCACGTGATCCCCCACGCAAACTCAATTGACTCACATCATTGAACCCTTTAGAACTTTGCGCTGACAATGCCTGCAGAGGCAGCACAGGCTCAAAACAGCATTTAGGAACTCACGCTGATGGATGAACTCACTGTTTTCATGAAAACCGCCAAGGGTGTCGAGGAGATCGCCAACCGCAGCGGCGCCTTGTCGCTAATGGTGCGACGCGTGCTCATCATGGCCGACGGCCAACGCCCGATACGCGACCTGGCCAGCTGGGTGCGTGCCGGAGAAATTGAAAATGTGATGAATTTGCTTGAATCACAAGGCTACGTGCAGCGCGTGGGTGGCCCACCGCCTGCGCCCAGTGCTGCAGTGGGCACCTTGCCGCCCAGCCCACCGGTTGCTGCCACAGCTGTGGCAAGTGCGCCCCAGGAAGACCGCGGTCAACAAAACTTTGAAGAAACCCGCCGCCGAGCTTTGCGTGAAGTCAGCGATCGCCTAGGTCCAGATGGAGATCACCTGGTGCAAAAAATTGAACGCTGCCGTACCAACGAAGAGCTGCGTGAATTGGTGCGCGAGGCCGAACGCTTGATTGCCGTGTTCTACAAAGAAGTGGCCGCGCAAGATTTCATCCGGGCGCTGCGGCGGCGGTGAGTAGACGCCGCCGCAACCTCTACGGTGAGTTCACAGGTATTGCGGAGTATTGGTCAGTTGTTTTTGTTTGGGCTGGTTTGTTGTTCCAAGTGAGAAATCAAATCGTCAAGGGCATGCAATTGCTTGGTTATATGCTTGATATGCCCCAACTGGGAAGGGATTTTAAGTTTTCTGTCTATTTCAATAGGGATGCTTCCCCAGTCTTTAAGCGTCTCTTCGTGTAGGCGCTTAGCCTCTTTAAGGCGATCAGAAGCTTGATTCCTAGATCCATCTTTAAGCCTTTCAATCTTGGAATATCGCTCGGAAATTTTCTGACCCAAAACTGTGGGATCTGGTCCTTGATTGGAATGCAGAACTAAATCACGGGAAGTGAATTCATCCAGAACCCCATAACCAGGCAGAGTCGGAGAGTTCACCCCAAAGGGTTTGCTGCCCAAGATACCGGCCTGAGGTACGGTGGGCGTAAAAAGCCGCTCAGGAAGTAGAACGGAACCCTTTGGATAAAGCGAAGGGGTGGCTTCGATAAAAATTCGTTCCGCCGGTTTGCCGTTGGTTCCACCAAGGGCTGTAGGACGGTTTTGAAGAGCGTTGAACGCAAGAGTGACTCCGGTGACTGCGAGTTTGGCTGCGCGTACTGGGGGGAGGGCGCCGAGAAGGGTCGTTACAACTCTCCCAGGCAGAGTTTCTGTGGCAGCGTTGATGGCGTTGGTCCACTGCCCGTTCCATGAGGGAACCGTTGTTGATGGCTTTGCCTGGTAATGCGTTGTATTCGGAATATCGACATGACGAATATGAACGTTCATCCCAACAGTGTTCGATCCCATACTGAACTCCAACAATTAGGGCACTCGTGGCCAATGCGCTGCACTATGGTGTTTGGCGGCGAGTGTGTCAAGTGCCATAGCCGGTGGCGGGTATGGGGCCATATCAATTGGGCTTGATTTTTTATTCGTGCACTGCAGCGCGCCGTGCGGCGCACCAGGCCAACTCACACCATGGAGACATGGCCAAAGGCGACTCCAAACACTCTGGTGGAGCACTCCAATAGCTGAGTGTCACGCGGCGGCCTTTGGATGCGTAGGTAAACGGCTGTGCACCCGCGGCCACGAATTGCGCTTGGGTCTGCACGTCTACTTTTAGATACAGCGTGTCATCCGCCACGATGGCGAAGTTGGTCCCTTCGCGTTTCAGGCCATAACCCCCAAACATGGCGCGCGCAGTGACTGGCGCCCACGGGCGCATGAGGTCGAGCACGTGGGTCACCAATGGATTCGTTCTCAATGCTGTGACAACCCCAAGCGCTGCCACAGCGCCAGCGTGGGTTCGGCTTGGTTCATGGTGTAGAAGTGCAGCCCGGGCACGCCCGCGGCCAGCAGCCGCTCGCACAGGGCGGTGACCACATCCAAACCAAAAGCACGAATTGATGCGGAGTCATCGCCAAAACCCCGCAGGCGCTCTTCAATCCAGCGCGGCAATTCAATGGCTGATTTTTCGCAAAAACGTTTGATCTGCATGTAGTTCGTGAGCGGCATGACGCCGGGCACCACCGGCACGGTGATGCCCAGTTTGGCCGCGTCGTCTACAAAACGGAAATAGGCATCGGCGTTGTAGAAGAACTGGGTGATGGCCGCGTTGGCCCCGGCTTGCACCTTGCGGGCAAAGGCGCGCAGGTCGTCCTGCGCCGATGTGGCTTGCGGATGGAACTCGGGGTAGGCGGCGACCTCAATATGAAACCAGCCGCCGGTTTGCTCGCGGATGAACTGCACCAGTTCATTGGCGTAAGCAAAGTCGCCTCCCGCCCCACCGGCGCCGGACGGCAGATCACCACGCAGCGCCACCAGGCGGCGAATGCCGTGGGCTTTGTAACCATGGATCAATTCCAGCACCGCAGCGCGCGTGGTGCCGATGCACGAGATATGGGGCGCCACCGGCGCGCCACTTTGCGCGATGTCCATCACCGTATTCCACGTGCCTTCTTTGGTGGAGCCGCCCGCGCCAAAGGTGACTGAAAAGAATGCGGGCTTCAGCGCCCCAAGCCGTTCACGCACGACGCGCAGCTTGGCGGCACCCTCGTCGGTGCGCGGCGGAAAAAATTCAAAGCTAAACAATGAGGTCATGCGCGCTGCCTGGGTATCAGTAGCGACAAGGCGGCGGTCAGCACGCTGTAGACCAGCGCGCCCAGCAGGGCCCACCAAAAACCTTGCACCGCAAACCCCTGCACCACGGCGCTCACGCCCCAGAACAGCAGGGCATTGAGCACCAGCAGAAACAAGCCCAACGTCACCACCGTGATGGGTAGCGTCAGGATCACCAGCACCGGTTTAACCACGGCATTGGTCAACCCCAGCACCAGTGCAGCCACCAATAAGTGGGAGGGTTCATCAAAGGTGACACCAGGCACGATCTGGGTCACCAGCCATAGGGCAGCGGCATTGAGCAGCCAAACCAGGATGAGGCGCATCAGACAGCCTTTCCCAGTCGGAATCCTTGGGCGGACTCAATACTTATTGATCTTCCGTAATTCATAGCAGCGCTCCAATGTGGCGGCGTTACTCCCTCACCCCAACCCCTCTCCCGAGGGGAGAGGGGCTTAAAACCTCCCTCTCCCCTCGGGAGAGGGATTGAGGGTGAGGGAAAACGGTGTCGCAGACCAGAAAAATCTCAACAGACTCAATACCGATACTGCTCAGGCTTGTACGGGCCTTCCTTGTGCACGGCGATGTAGTTGCACTGCGCATCGCTGAGTTCAGTCAGGTGCGCGTTGAG
>CAZZAD010000048.1:0-16302 GCA_964652055.1 uncultured Burkholderiaceae bacterium
AACGACAAAATCGAGTATCAAATTGTGGTTCTTGACGTAATACAGGGCATATTGCAGCTTCTGCACCGCATCATCAACCGAGGCGCCGTAGGCGTAACGCACCTGGGCCCAACCGGTGACACCGGGCTTGACGCTGTGGCGCACGTCGTAAAAACGGATTAGTTCTTTGAGGGAAGCGACAAACCCGGGGCGTGCGGGCCGCGGACCCACCAGGCTCATGTCGCCCTTGAGCACGTTGATGAGCTGGGGCAGTTCATCAATACGGGTGCGGCGGATAAAGCGCCCGACCCGCGTCACGCGCGCATCACCAGCGGTGGCCCAGCGCGCGACGCCATCGCGTTCGGCATCGGTAGCCATGCTGCGAAATTTCAGGCACATAAAGGTGCGACCACCCCGCCCCACGCGCGACTGGCGATAAATCACCGGGAATCCACTTTCCATCACGATGGCCACCACCGTGATCAACATGATGGGCGCAGTCAACAACAACATGGAAAGCGATGCAAACACATCAAACAAGCGCTTCACGGCTGAACGCATACGGTCCTGCGCGAACCCCTGACCGTAGATGAGCCAGCTGGCCTTGAGCGATTCAATGGGCACTTCACCGCGCAAACGCTCATAAAACGCCGGTAGGTCATACACGCGCATGCCTTTGATACGGCAATCGAGCAGTTCGCGTATGGGCAACACACCGCCGCGCTGCTCGCGCACCGCAACGATGATTTCGTGCACCTTGTGACGTTGCGCCAGCTCGTGCAGACATTGCGTGCGCTCGAACTGTTTGTCTTCGGGGCCCAACACTGAAGACTCGGAGTCCACGCAATAAAAGCCCACCATGGCGTCTTTGGAATAACCCAGTCCACCCAGAGCAGTCTGTACTTCGCGTGCTTCGGGGCCACAACCCACGATGAGCACACGCCGCGCAGCGGTGCGCGTGCGCTTGAGCAGGCGCCCCAGCTGACGCGTGACAATCAATCCAAACAGGGAATAGAGCGCCGCATAAGGCAACACTTCACGAGCCACGTTTCCCGAAGGCAAGTACGCAAAAACCAGCAACGCCAGAGGAACACATAGCGCCACCACCAGCAGGCCCCGCCCCAGTGCAGCATTGAGCTTCTGGCCCACATGGTGTCGATACTGGCCAAAGGCCGCGTTGGTCACGGTCATGAGTACGGCAAACGCCACGGCCGGCACGATCAATACGCTCGGGTCCACACCATAGGGCGCCACCTGAATCAACGCCGCCAGCAATAACGCACCGAAAAACAGCACGCTGTCGGTGAGTACCTGCAGCAGTGTCCAACCTGATATGTAGTGTCCAAACAGCCTGATCATCACCGCTCCCTTGAACCGCATTCAGTTCCAAACGCAAGTGCTGAAAGTAGTCCTCAGCAACCTTAAAAAGCTGCCGAATATTCGACTTTTCCGTTACGGAGTAACCCGCACACGCGCTATACGTTTGCTTGGCCGCAAAGTCAGGCATGTGCTCTGCTTAACAAGCGGCGAAAGCTACACACAAAGCGCGACGTTTCCAACAAAAAAACATGCCGCTCGTCGGCTGGTTGGTTTTTGGTTAAACGAGCACCTCAACCGGCTCGGCATGGCTCAGAAAATGGATGGGACTGGCGGTCAGACCGTAGGCGCCCGACTGGAAGACGATCACCAGATCGCCCTCCTGCGCCTGGGCCAGTTCCATACGTTCAGCCAGAAGGTCTAAGGGCGTGCATAGCGGCCCCACCACCGATACCGATTCGCGCGGCCCGCCCTGAATGCGATGCCCCACCGCCACAGGGTAGTTTTTGCGGATGACTTGCCCAAAGTTGCCCGATGCGGATAGGTGGTGATGCAAACCGCCATCAGTCACCAGGAACACCTGTCCACGCGACACCTTGCGGTCAAGCACTTTGCACACGTAAATACCCGCCTCGCCCACCAGGTAGCGGCCCAATTCAATCACCAGTTCTGCCTGCGGCAGCGCGCCGCGCGCCTCGGCAACGATGCCCTGCAGATGCTCGGCAATGGGTGCAACGGCGAGCGGGAGTTCGCCCGGGAAATAGGGAATGCCAAATCCGCCACCCAGATTGAGACTGCGCACCGGCCCCGGCGCGGTTTGCGCCAAGCGCTGGGCCAATGCGAGCGCCTTGGTCTGCGCCTCGCAAATGGCCTCGGGCTTGAGGTTTTGCGAGCCGCTGAAAATGTGAAATCCCTCAAAGGCCAGGCGGCGCGCGCCAATTTGTGCCAGCGCCTCAGGAACTTGTTCGGCATCAATGCCAAAGGGCTTGGGGCCGCCGCCCATCTTCATGCCCGAGGACTTGAGCTCAAAGTCGGGGTTCACGCGCACCGCCACGCGAGCGGGTTTGCCCAGGCGTTGCGAGATGGCTTCGAGCAAACGAATCTCGCGCATCGATTCGATGTTGAGCAAGATGCCCGCAGCCACGGCCTGCTCCAGCTCGCCCTCGCTCTTGCCGGGGCCGGCAAAGCTGATGTCGTGCGGGCGCGCGCCGGCATCAAGCGCCACACGCAGCTCATTGCCCGAGGCCACATCAATGCCGTCGACCCGTGCGGCCATGAAGGCCACCAGCGCCGGCATGGGGTTGGCCTGCATGGCGTAGTGCAGCTTGATCTCGCGTGGCAACTGCGCACGCAGCTCGTCCACGCGCTGCGCCAGCAACGCGCGGTCGTAGGCATAGAACGGCGTGCGTCCGACGCGGGCAGCCAGTTCAGTCAGCGGCAGCCCGCCCACTTGCAGTTCATCGTTGACCACGGCAAAGCCGCGGATGGGGGGATGGGAAGGAAGTGAGTTCATTTCAGGCTCTATTTATTTTGGGAATTACCGCGTTGCCAAGACCGTTTTCCCTCACCCTCAATCCCTCTCCCGGAGGGAGAGGGAAGTTAAAAGCCCCTCTCCCTCCGGGAGAGGGGTTGGGGTGAGGGAAAAGCGCTGCATTGCCAGACCACTGTTGAAAAAATGCGCATCTCAGGAATCAAAAAGTGACTCGAACTCGCCCGCCAGCAGCTTGCGATCGATTTTGCCGTTGGGGTTGCGCGGTAGCGGGCCGGGCCGCTCTTCAATCTTGGTGGGCACCATGTACACGGGCAGGCGTTCGCGCAAATCCGACATCAGTTGTTCGTGGTTGATTTGGGTGCCTTCGGGCGGCGTGACCACCACCACAATGGCCTGACCCAGCGTGGGATGCGACACGCCAAAGGCGGCGCACTCGCCCACGTGCTGTGTGCTGTAGATCACCTCTTCAATTTCGGTGGGGCTGACGCGATAGCCCGAGGTCTTCATCATCTCGTCACGCCGCCCGACGAAGTACAGGAAACCTTCTTCGTCCTGACGCACGGTGTCGCCGGAGAACACGGCCAGCTCAGGCAGCACCAGACCGGACTCGCGTCCCGGCAAGGGTTTGTAGCGCTCGGCGGTTTTTTCGGGGTCGTTCCAGTAGCCCATGCCCACCAGTGCGCCCCGGTGCACCAACTCGCCCGGCTCATTGGGTGCGCACGGCGTGCCGTCTTCGCGCAGCACGAGGATCTCGGCGTTGGGGATGGCTTTGCCGATGGAGTCGGGACGGCGGTCCACTTCTTCGGGCGGCAGGTAGGTGGAACGGAAGGCTTCGGTCAGGCCGTACATCAAAAAGGGCTGGGTCTTGGGCAACTGCGCGCGTAGGCGGGTCAGCGTCTCGAGCGGCATGCGCCCGCCGGCGTTGGCGAAGTAGCGCAGGTGTTCGGTGACCGTAGCGGGCCAGGTGAGTTGCGAGAGCTGCACATAGAGCGGCGGCACGGCGGTCAGGCCCGTGACCCGCTCGCGCACGAGGGTGTCGAGCACGTCGCGCGGCATCAGGTAGTTGAGCAGTACCACGCGCGCTCCGGCATGAAATGCGGTGGTGAGCTGGCTAAAGCCCGCGTCAAACGACAAGGGCAAGGCAGCGATAAGCGTATCGTCGGGCGTGTTGCCCAGATACGAGGCCACGCTCTTGGCGCCCGCCACCATGTTCCGGTGCGACAGCACCACACCCTTGGGGCGCCCGGTGCTGCCCGAGGTGTAGAGGATGGACACCATGTCGGTATCGACCGCGCGATGCGACGTGGCGTTGGGGGCTTCGAGCAACGCGGCCCAGCGGTGCACATTCAAGGTGCCTGGCGCAGCGTCTGCCTCGCCATCGATAAACACCACATGCCGCAGGTCGTGACACTGCGCCAGCGCTTCTTTCAACAACTCAAAGCGACTCTGGGAGGTCACCAGGACGCGCACATTGCAATCGCGCAGGATGTACGCCACCTGGGCAGGTTTCAGGATGGGGTTGACGGGCACAAAGACAGCGCCGGCCTGCGCCGCGCCAAAACAGGCCACCACCATTTCGCTGCGCTTGTCGAGAAATACCGCCACACGCTCTGATCGACCCAGCCCCAGATGCAACAACCCCGCGGCACAGCGTTCGATCTGCTGCATGAGCGCGCCATAGGAGAGTGCGGACGTGCCACTAACGAGCGCAATGGCATCAGCATTGATTTGCGCCGCACGCGCAGGCAAATGCGAAAGCAGGTAACTATGCAAGATGGAGACCACCGGAAAGGAATGGCCCGGGGCAGCAAGACCCTGGGAAAAGGCCCGCGATCATATCGGCGTCTTACGCAACGCGGCACGGATGCGCGAGAAATTCAGAAGACTTATTGATCCGGCCAGGGGAAGTGGGAAGTGTCAGTCACGTTGACGGCAAGAAAACTCGTCACCCCGGCGCAGGCCGGGGCCCAATTTGGGGTGTTTGTCACTTGGGCCAGGCGCCGCAAATTGGGCCCCGGCCTGCGCCGGGGCGACGACGGAAGTGCACGTACGTCCTTCCCGTCTCGGAACGCAAACTGACACGCCGCGTTTTATCTTTTCTTAATGCCACACACCGCGTCGAGCAGTCCGGCCAACTGCTTGGCGCGGGACTGGCGCGAGGCGGCCTGTATCGCGGCATCCGTGGCCACGGGGGCCTGGCCGGCAGAAATTTCGGTGAGCGCGGTTCTCAGAAGTTGCGCAATCTGCTGGGCATCGTCGAGCGGCGCAATCCACGGCAGGCCCGCTGCACGCAGTGCACCGGCCGTGTCGCCTGCTGGGTCCGTCAAACCCAGGACGGGGCGCCGCGAACGTAAACATTCGTAGAGCTTGGCGGGAATCTGCTGGTTGCAGTTGGCCGCCTGCAGCACCAGCAAGGCGTCGGCACGCAACATTTCGTCAAGCGCCTGGGCATACGGCAACGCGGGCGGCAATTCGACCAGCGACTCCAAGCCACGCTGCGCCACCATGGCTTGGATCATGGCGTCGCATCCGCTGGCCCGAAAGCGGATACGGAATGCGGGCAGCGCAGCCTCACTCTTGAGCACCGCCAAGGCGTCGAGAAACTGGGTGGGATCGCGCTCTGAGGGGTAGACCACGCCACTGTGCAGCAAGGTCAGAACGCCAGGCACCAGAGGCTCAGGTTGTGTGATGGCGCGCTCAGCCGTTACGAAACTTTCTTCGTCGTAACCGTTCTCGATGACCGTGATGCGCGCCGGACTGACATCAACGTAACGCGCTCGATACATACGCGCTGCGCTGGGCGTGGTGAATACGCTGAAACGCGCGTCGCGCACGGTCCGCGCTTCAATGGCCTTGAAGCTGGCCCAGGTCTTGGGATCCGCCGGATAACCGTCCTGGGCCATGGGATCACGAAAATCAGCAATCCACGGCAAACCCGATGAGGCGCGCAGCTTGCGCCCTATGACATGGGCGGTGGGGATGGGAAAGGTGGACCAGATGGCCGCGGGCCGATAGCGGCGAATCAGCGAGCTGCCCAAACGTGCCGCGTCAAAACGCCAGGTGCTCCAACGATCCGGGCGCGCCATAAAAGCCGGGTAACGACCCAACACAGACAGGTGACGGGCGACGTCCAGCGCCAAGGCCCGATGCACCGGCACCTCGGGGGGTACCTGTGTCAGCAGATCATCGGAGACGGTTTCATAAGCCATGGGGTGGGCGCTTAACACCACCGGCTCCCAACCAAATTCGGGCAGCTGCTGCACAAAACGCAGCATGCGCTGAATCGCGCTCGATCCGGCGAACGGGGGAAACTGAAACCCCACCATCAACACGCGCTTCGGGTTGCTTTTCAACCGCGTCACTCCATGAATGCTCGGGCGCGCAGTATCTCATCGTCGGAATATCGTTGACTTGAGTCTTGAGCGCAGGTCGATGACGGCTCTGCGTATACTTTTTGCACTTCGCCACAGTTTTTCGTGGCGAAAATTTTCACACTTCGCCACAGCTTTTTGTGGCGAAAACATTTACACCTCGCCACAGTTAGTCGCGGCGATTTTTTCTACCCCTCTACAGGAGAACCGTGCCTTGGACGCACGTGCTGAAGTCATCCGCTTGCTTGACGAAGTGCTGAGCCTCAAAGGCCGCGCCCAGTCGTTTACCGATGCCACGCCACTGCTGGGCAGCGTGCCTGAACTCGATTCCATGGCCGTGGTGGCCGTGATTACCGCCCTGGAAGAGCGCCTGGGCGTGTCAGTCGACGATGACGAAATCAGTGGCGCCACCTTTGCCACGCTGGGCACACTCGTTGAGTTTGTGAGCAGCAAAATCGGCGCCTGATGTGTCGATAGCGGTTCGGCCCTTGTTTGTCGGCGAGCGTGACGCTCGCCGTTTTTATTTGCACATCCACCCCACTGATCACGCGCCGCGCGCCGGGCTGGTGTTTGTGGCGCCATGGGCTGAGGAGATGAACAAGTCGCGTCGCATGGTGGCACTGGCCGCGCGGGCCTTTGCACGGCGCGGCGTGTCGGTACTGATCGTTGACCTCGCGGGTACGGGTGACAGCGCGGGAGAATTTGTTGATGCGCGTTGGGATACATGGCTCGATGACATCGGTCAGGCACATGCGTGGTTGAGCCAAACCATCCACGCGCCCGTTGGGCTTTGGGGCTTGCGTCTGGGGGCGCTACTCGCCGCCACGGCCGCCACGCAGATCAGCCAGACCGCAAACCTCTTGTTGTGGCAGCCGGCGGTCTCGGGCAAAACCCATCTGACTCAGTTTTTGCGGCTCAAGGTTGCAGCCGATGCCCTGACCGGCAATGCAAAACAGAACACACAGCACTGGATGGATCAGCTCGCACAAGGCCACAGCGTTGAAGTCGCGGGCTACACCCTGCCCAGTGCCCTGGCCTGGCCCATGGCCGCGGCCAAGCTGGAGCTACCCGCGGGTTTTGCTGGGCCGGTGGAATGGATTGAAATTTCACAAAGCGATCCACCTGCTCTGCTGCCGGCCTCGGCACCCCTGCTCGAGCGCGGGCGCGAGCAGAGCACCAGACTTCATGCCGCTGCACTGAAGGGCCCTGCGTTCTGGCAGTCGCAGGAAATTGAGGTATGCGCAGAGCTGGCCGCAGCTTCGCTGCGATTTCTGGAGCAGGCGCCATGAACCCAACATGGCAGGAGTCGGCGCTGGTCTTTGACTGCGAGGGCGAGCAACTCGTGGGCATCGTCGCTGCGCCGTCCGCGCCCGCGTCATTGGGCGTGGTGATCGTGGTGGGCGGACCCCAGTACCGGGTGGGCAGCCATCGGCAGTTCACGCTGCTGGCGCGGCACCTGGCGAGTCAGGGGTTTACAACGCTGCGCTTTGACTATCGCGGCATGGGCGACAGCACGGGTGAACAACGCACCTTTGAAGACGTGGCCCCTGATATTTGCGCCGCCATTGATGCGCTCATCGCCCAGTGCCCTGCGGTTCGCTCAGTGGCGCTGTGGGGGCTGTGTGATGCGGCCAGCGCCGCCATGCTCTACGCGCCCTCAGATCACCGTGTCCGCGCGCTGGCGCTGGCCAATCCCTGGGCTCGTGGTGAAGACACCTATGCCCGCACGCAACTCAAGCACTACTACCTGCGCCGACTGCTTTCGGCCGACTTCTGGCGCAAGGTCTTGAGCGGCCGCTTCAATCCGCGCCGCGCCAGCGCAGACCTACGCAACAACATCAGCCAGGCCACCACGCGCTCTTCGACCCGCAATTCGAGCAACGACTACCGCATTCAGATGCTGCAGTCCATGCAGAACTTTCGCGGGCACACCCTGCTGCTGCTCGGCGCGCAGGATCTGACGGGCCAGGAATTCCTAACTTACCTGGCCGCACAACCGGCGCACCAACAACGCTGGCAAGGCGGTGATGTGCATCGTGTCGAAATTGCGGACGCCGATCACACGTTCTCGCGCATTTCATGGCACCGACAAATGGAAGAAGCAACAGCACGGTGGCTGGAATGGGTGCAGAAAATTCCGTCGCAATAGCGAAAAACCCCTGTAGATTCCTCGGCCTTCGCTTTTTTTCAAACCCAGTTTTGAGGGGTTTCTAATTGATCATCCTTGACACCGCACTTGCCCGCAGAGCGGCCGAAAACCATCCTGTCCGCGTGGCCCTCGTAGGCGGTGGCTATATCGCGCGCACCATTGCGTTGCAGTTGCTGACTTCGGCCAAAGGCATGTGCCTGGTGGCCATCGCCAATCGCACCATCGACAAAGCGGCCCAGGCGTACCGCGCGGCAGGCATCAGCGAATTCACGCAGGTTCATACCGCCACCGAACTACAACGCGCCATCGAAGCCCATCGCTTTGCCATTACCGACAACGTCGATGCCGTATGTCAGGCAGGCGCGGTCGATGTGGTGATTGAAGCCACCGGTCACGTGGAATTCGGTACCCACGTGTGCTTTGAAACCATACGCAATGGCAAGCACATCATCCTCATGGGCGCTGAGGTCGATGCCTCCGTGGGCCCCATCCTCAAGACGTACGCCGATCGTGCAGGTGTGGTGTTCAGTTACACCGACGGTGATGAACCCGGCGTGGCCATGAACCTGTACCGCTTTGTAGACAGCATGGGGTATCGGCCCGTACTCGTAGGCCAGCTCAAGGGTTTTCTCGACCGCTACCGCAACCCCGATACGCAGCGCGAGCTGGCCACCCGGCTGGGGCAAAACCCTGCCGTGCTGGCCTGCTTTGCCGATGGCTCCAAGCTCGCACTGGAGGCGGCCATCATGGGTAACGCCACCGGTTTCATTCCTCAGGTGCGCGGCATGCAGGGCTACCCCTGCGCGCATGTGAACGACATGCTCAGAAGCATCAACGATGAGACGTTTGCGCAAGGCGGCCTGGTGGAATACGCGCTGGGCGCCGCACCGCACACCGGCGCCTTTGTGATCTGTCACAACGATCACCCCGAAAAGCGCAAGCTGATGGCCTACCTCAAGATGGGTGACGGTCCCTATTACATGTTCTATCAGCCGTTTCATCTGCCGCCCTGGCAGGTGGCACATTCGGCAGCACGTGCAGTGCTTTTCAAGGACGCCACCATCGCCCCGCGGGGTGCGCCCGTGTGCGACACGGTCTCCTATGCCAAGCGCGATCTGCAGGCGGGACAGACCCTCGATGGCATGGGCGGATTTACCTGCTACGGCATGGTGGAGCGCTACGACGTATGCCAGCGCGAAAACGCCCTGCCCATTGCCGTCTCGCTCGATTGCACGCTCAAGCGCAACATCGCCAAAGACCAGCCCATCACCTATGCCGATGTGCAGTTGCCCCCTGACCGTCTGGTGGATCGGCTGCGTGCTGAGCAAACCCAACACTTTGCCAACGCCAAAGATTTGTAACCGTTTAACTCGGAGACCCAATGAAAGTCGTCCTTTTTTGCGGCGGACTCGGAACGCGACTGCGCGAGCACTCCGACACCATCCCCAAGCCCCTAGTCAACATTGGCTATCGGCCCATTGTGTGGCACCTGATGCGCTACTACGCGCACTTTGGCCACAAGGACTTCGTGCTGTGCCTGGGTTACCGCGGCGACCTGATCCGCGAGTATTTCCTCAACTACAACGAAGCGCTCACCAATGACTTCACTCTGTCTGAAGGTGGCCGCAAGGTTGAACTCCTGCGCAGCGACATTGAAGACTGGCGCATCACCTTTGTGGACACCGGCCTGCACTCCAACATCGGCCAGCGTCTGCTACGGGTGCGTGAGCACCTGCAAGGCGAAAAGATGTTCATGGCCAACTATGCCGACGCCCTGACGGACCTGCCGCTCAATGAGCACGTGGCGCAGTTTGAACGCAGTGACGCCACCGCCAGCTTCATTGCCGTACGTACCTCACAAAGCTTTCATTGCGTGCAGGCCGATGAGGGCGGCACGGTCACCAGTTTTGGAAAACTCAGCGGCTCCGAGTTCTGGATCAACGCGGGTTATTTCGTGATGCGGCCGCAGATTTTTGATGCCATCGAAGAAGGTGACGAACTGGTGGAAAAACCGTTCGAGCGACTCATCGCACAGAAGAAACTGCTGGTCAATCGCTACTCGGGCTTTTGGCAGCAGATGGACACCTTCCGCGAAAAAATCATTTACGACCGCATGGAAGCACGCGGCAACTGCCCCTGGATGCTGTGGCGTAAATAATGCTCGATCTAAAACTCAACCTTCCACGCGGCCGTGCGCCGCGTTTTCTGTTTCTGGGCGCGCATTGCGACGACATTGAAATCGGTTGCGGTGGCACGGTCATGGAACTGCTGCACCTGTATCCGCGTGCGCAGGTCGACTGGGTGGTGCTCAGCTCCGAAGGCAAACGTGCGCAGGAAGCACAGCGCGCAGCCGACCTGTTGCTGCGTGGCGTGCATCGCGCCCAGGTGCACATCAAGGAATTTCGCGGCGCGTACTTCCCCTCGGAAGCGCCCGTCATCAAGGATTTTTTTGAAGTGCTCAAGAAAACCACACAGCCCGATGTCATCTTCACGCACTGCCGTGAAGAACTGCATCAGGACCACCGCACCGTGGCCGAGCTGACCTGGAACACGTTTCGCAATCACTTCATTCTTGAGTACGAAATCCCCAAATACGACGGCGGGCTGGGTTCGCCCTCGGTGTTCGTGCCCCTGAGTGCGGCCACGGTACGCAAGAAGGTGGATCTGCTCATGAAGGTCTTTGCCACCCAACTTCCCAAACAGTGGTTCACGCCCGAGACCTTTCAGGCGCTGATGCGGCTGCGTGGCATTGAATGCAATGCGCCCAGTGGTTACGCCGAAGCGTTTTATTCACGCAAGCTTGTTTTTGGGAATGCGGCATGAAGTTTGAAAAATCCAATGCCTTGCGCGCGCGTTTCCATGCCTTGATTCCCGGCGGCGCACACACCTACGCCAAGGGTGACGATCAATACCCCGAAGGCATGGCGCCCTACATCGTGCGCGGCGCGGGCTGCCGGGTGTGGGACGTGGATGGCAACGAATTCATCGAATACGGCTCGGGCCTGCGCGCGGTCGCCCTGGGGCATGCCTATGCCCCCGTGCTGGAAGCGGCGCAACGTCAGCTGGCCTTGGGGGCCAACTTTGTACGCCCGGCCACGATAGAACTGGAGTGCGCTGAAGCGTTCCTGCAAATGGTGCCTGGCGCCCAGATGGTGAAGTTCTGTAAAGACGGCTCGGATGCGGTGTCGGGCGCATTAAAGCTCGCCCGCGCCCACACCGGGCGCGACAGGGTGGCGGTCTGCGGCAACCACCCCTTCTTCTCGGTCGATGACTGGTTCATTGGAAGCACCGGCATGCCCGGCGGCATTCCACAAACCACACGCCAGGCCACCGTGAAGTTCAACTACAACGATCTGGCCAGCCTCGAAGCGCTGTTTGACCAATACCCCAACCAGATTGCTGCCGTCGTGCTTGAGGCAGAAAAGGAAACCCCACCGGCCCCGGATTTTTTTGCGGGCCTGCGCCGTCTGTGTGACCGCCACGGCGCGGTGTTCATCCTCGACGAAATGATCACCGGCTTTCGCTGGCACAACGGCGGCGCGCAGGCGTACTACGACATACAGCCTGATCTTTCCACTTTCGGCAAAGCCCTGGCCAATGGTTTCTCGGTATCGGCACTGGCAGGCAAGCGTGAACTGATGCGCCTGGGTGGCATGGACCACGACCGCGAACGCGTGTTTTTGCTCTCGACCACACACGGCGCTGAAACCCACGGGCTGGCCGCCGCCATGGCCACGATGCAGGTCTATCGCACACAACCCGTGGTGGACACGCTGTGGAAGCGCGGTGCGCGTCTGGCGCAAGGCTTGAAAGCTGCAGCCGCTCAGGCGGGTGTGGCCGATCAGGTGCCCATCCTGGGGCAGCCGTGCTGTCTGGTGTTTGGCTCACGCGATGCGCAGGGACAGCCCTCACAGCCGATGCGCACCCTGCTGATGCAGGAACTCATCTCGCGTGGCGTGCTGGCCACCTCCCTCGTGGTGAGTTACTCGCACAGCGAGGCCGACATTGATCAGACCATCGACGCTTTTGCCCAGGCCTTTGCGGTGTACCGCCGCGCGCTGGACGAAGGCGTTGAGAAATATTTGCGCGGTCGCCCGGTCAAACCGGCCATCCGTGCCTATGCCTGAACCGCCCCCGCCCCCACCCCCACCCTCCACCCCACTCACACACGAAAGACGTTTTCCCCATGCTCAATCCTGAATTCTGGAAAGGCCGCAAAGTTTTTGTGACCGGCCACACGGGTTTTAAGGGCAGTTGGTTATGCCTGTGGCTCAATCGCCTCGGCGCCCACATCACCGGCTACGCCTTAAAGCCGCCCAGTGACCCCAATCTTTTTGAGATGGCGCGTATTCCTGAATTCATCACGCACCATCATGGTGACGTGCGTGATCTGGCCGCCCTGGACGCGGCGCTACAGGCCGCGCAGCCCGAGATCGTGATTCACATGGCGGCGCAATCGCTGGTGCGCTACTCCTACAACGAACCCGTTGAGACCTTTGCCACCAACGTGCTGGGAACCGTGCATGCGCTCGATGCCGTACGCCGCGTGCCCTCGGTGCGGGCCGTGGTCATCGTGACCTCCGACAAGTGTTACTTCAACGAAGAATGGGTATGGGGCTACCGCGAGGATTCACGCCTCGGCGGGCATGACCCCTACAGCGCCAGCAAGGGCGCGGCCGAGCTGGTGGTCACCGCCTATCAAAACTCCTTCTTCAGCAAAGAGCGCAATGCCAATGCACCGGCCGTGGGCAGCGCCCGCGCGGGCAACGTGATTGGCGGCGGTGACTGGGCACTGGACCGCCTGGTACCCGACATCCTGCGCTCGCTGCTCAAAAACGAACCCACCGTGATTCGTTCACCGCAGGCCACGCGCCCCTGGCAGCACGTCATGGAGCCACTGCACGGTTACCTGATGCTGGCCGAGCGCCTGTACAACGACGGCCATCAGTTCGCCAGCGGCTGGAACTTTGGCCCCCCCGAAGAAAGTGAACGCACGGTGGGCTGGATCATCGAGCACCTCTATGACCTGTGGGGTGTGACCTTTGAGTGGCAACGCGACCGCAACCCTGGCCCCCCAGAGAGCACGTTCCTCAAGCTCGACGCCTCCAAGGCACGCGCGCATCTGGGCTGGCGCCCCAAGCTGGATCTGCCCACCACGCTCAAGTGGATCGTCGACTGGACCCGCCACTATCAAGCGGGCGACGACATGCGCAAGGTGAGCGTGGCCGAGATTGAAAAATTCATGGCCATCGTGCCGCCCCAGTGATTGCGAAACCATCGTGCTCTTTAAGCCCACCCCCATTCAAGGCGCCTTCCTGATTGACCTGGAGCCCCGCAACGACGAACGCGGCTCGTTTGCGCGCGCCTTCTGCAAGCGCGAGTTCGCCGATGCAGGCATCACCTTCGATATCGTGCAATGCAATCTGGCCCGCACCCGCCATGCCGGCGTGGTGCGCGGGTTGCACTATCAGGAAAAGCCCGCGGATGAGTGCAAGCTCGTGCGCTGCGCGGCGGGCGCCGTATTTGATGCGCTGGTGGACATGCGCCCCGATTCGCCCTCCTATCGCAAGACATTCTGGACACGCCTGGACACCCACAACCGTCAGGCGTTGTTCGTGCCGGCCGGCGTGGCGCACGGCTATCAGGCCCTCGAAGATGACATCGAATTTCTGTACATGACGGATCAGTACTACAGCCCTGGCGTGGAAAAAGGGGTGCGGTTCAACGACCCCACCGCCGCCATCCCCTGGCCGCTGCCCCCGCGCGATGTGGCCGAACGCGACCTGAACTGGCCCTCGCTATGACACAGCCGCCTTCGTCCACACCCGCGCCCTCCCCCACACCGTCACGTGTCTTTATTGGCCTGCCGGTTTACAACGGCGCACGGTTTCTGGAGCGCGCGCTCGACTCGCTCCTGCGCCAGACCTACACCGATTTCACGCTGCTCATTGCAGACAACGGTTCCAGCGACAACACACGCGAGATCTGCGAGCGTTATTGCGCGCAAGACCCGCGCGTGCGCTACGTGCGCCACGCAAAGAACATCGGCGCGCCGCGCAACTGGAACTACGTGGTGGAGCAGGCCCATGGCGACTACTTCAAGTGGGCCACCGCCAATGACGAATGCGCACCCGAGATGCTGGCGCTGTGCGTGGCCGCGCTCGATGCCGACCCCACCGCAGCCCTGTGCCAGGGAAAAACCTGTTTGGTCGATGAAGACTCTGGCCAACGCGACAACTACGCCAACGATCTGGCGCTGATGGAAGAGCGCCCCAGCGCGCGGTTGCTCCGTCTGTTTCTCAAACTGAAGCTGAATAACGGGCAAAGCGGGCTCATACGGCTGGACATGCTCCGGCGCACGCGCCTTGATCGCCTCTATCCCAACGGTGACGTGGCACTCATGGCCGAGCTTGCCTTGCTGGGCCGCTTCATCGTGTTGCCGCAAGTACTGCTGGACCGACGCATGGGCCGCACCACGTTCTCACAGCTCCTCGGTCAGGATCAAATCGGCGTGTTTTACGGTGAGCAGGCCACCCGCTCCCTATTGGGGCATCAGTTGCATCTGCATTTCGATGTGCTGCGTGCTGCGCTCACCGCACCCATACCGCTGCGCGAGAAGGTGTCCGCAGTCAACATCGCGTTGCGGCGCATCGCCTGGGATCGGGGTCAGCTTTGGGCCGGACTGCGTGCCCCACGCGCCTCGTAGAAATGTCCGCAGCACCCCACCGGGCTCCACGCATCGCACTGTTCGGGCCCTACTCCAGCCGCAATCTGGGTGACACCGCCACCCAGATGGCAGTCATGCAAAACCTTGCGCAGCGCTTGCCCAACGCACGTTTTGTCGGGGTGTCGCCAGAGCCTGAAGACACCTTGCGTTCCCTGGGCACGGCGGCCTTCCCGATCTCGGGACTGGGCCCCACGGCGGGCGATATCGGATTGACTCACGACATCGCTTCCGCTGCGCACCCCGATGCGCACACACGGCGCGGGCCCCTCACCGTGGCCCGCCTGATCCAGCGCATCGGCCGGTTCCTGCGCACCGTAGACCTGCTCGTGATCTCGGGCGGGGGCCAGCTCGATGATTTCTGGGGTGGCGCCTGGGGGCATCCCTGGTCCATGCTGCTGTGGACCGCGCTGGCGCGCTGGCATGGTGTGCCCGTGGTGTACCTGGGCGTGGGCGTGGACCACCTGAACGCCCGGCTGAGCCAGCACTTTTCAGTGCTCGCCCTGCGGTTGGCGCAGCAGCGCATTTTTCGTGACGATGACTCGCGCAGCCAGTTGATCAAACTCGGCCTGACCCCACCGAGCCGTGTGTGCCCGGATCTGGCCTTCAGCCTGCAGACCGAACTGCAAAACACGCCCACCGCGCCCTCTGTAGTTTCCAAACCCTTCGTGGTTTTGAGTCCCATCTCACTCAAAACCTGGTCGCATTCCCCGTCAGATACCCATGCCTCGTACCTGGACGCACTGGCCGATGCGGGTGCAGCCCTGGCACAGCGTGGTTATGCGCTGTGCATCGCCTGCTCACAACCCGTCATGGACACCACCGAGGCCCATGCGCTTGTGCAGCGTCTGGCCGCGCGCAACGTGCCGGAGGTGCAGCTCTGCGAGACCCCGACGGTCAACGACTTCCTGCGTCAGGTGCACGGGGCAGAACTCGTCATCGCCTCACGCCTGCACGGCGCCATCCTGAGCCTCGTTGCAGGCTGTCCGGTGCTGGCCCTGTCACACCTGGACAAGGTGACCGCCGTAATGCGTGCGATGGGGCTGGAAGCGTACTGCCTGCCTCTGCAAACTTTTTCTGCAGATGACCTGACGCAGCAAGCCATGCGCGCGCTCGATCAGGTCACCGCGTTACGGCAACACATTGCGGCAACCCATGCACGCTGGCGCGCCCAGTTGCAGTCCACCTTTGATGATGTGTTGACGCTTTTGTAACCCTAGTGCAGTGCTTCGTCTATTCCGGCCCTTTTGGGTCAGCGAATTTGCCTCTG
>CAZZAD010000049.1:0-2457 GCA_964652055.1 uncultured Burkholderiaceae bacterium
TAACCCTCCCCTTGAAGGGGAGGGAACAAAAGATGAACCTCCCCTTGAAGGGGAGCGAATAGATCGCTTGTTATCCAGCAGCCGCCCAATCACATACAAACCCACCACCACCAGCGCCAGCGCGCCCCATTTCGTTGTGGTGGATAAGCCTTCTTCGTAGTTGCGGTAGATGGAACCGGCCAGCAGCAGCACCAGAAACAGACCCAAGGCCCGACGCAGATCGGCTACGCTGATCTGGGGATCGAACTTGGGGCGCAACGTAAGGTCGTCAGTCCACTTCATCTCCATATAGGTCGGTGGACCAAACACAGCGGCGAGCTTGGCCTTCCAGCCCACGCGGCGGCGCGCTTCGTGCACCACACGCATCAGCGTAGTGATTTGCGCCTTGATGGGGTTGAGGGTGGTGGTTTCTTGCCCGATGCCGAACACCGGCACCTCGGTGCGCGCGGCAAACGTGCCAAAGAGCTTGTCCCAGATGACGAAGATGCCGCCAAAGTTCTTGTCGATGTAACAGGCATTGCGGCAGTGGTGCACCTCGTGGTGATAGGGCGTGTTGAACACCCAGCCCAGCACTTTCATCTGCGGCAGGTACGAGGTGTGAATCAGGAACTGATACAGGTTGTGCGCGGCAAACACCAGGAAGAACGCGCCGGGCGAAAAACCCGCCACGGCAAACGGCAGATACACCGTGATGATGGTGAACTCCTGCATGACCGAGCGGCGCAGCGCCACCGTGAGATTGAATTCCTCCACTTCGTGATGCACCACGTGGCCGGCCCACAAGAAGCTGGAGCGGTGACTTAAGCGGTGGAAGAAATAAAACACCAGGTCCACCAGCACCACCAAGGCAACAAACACCCAGAGGGAATCGGCCAAGGTGGTCAGACGAGCGTGCTCATAGATCGCGAGGTACAGCACGAGGAACAAGCCCTTGGAGATAAAGCCGGTGAGCTGCTCGAAGATGCCGCAACTGATGTTGCTGATGGCGGCGTTGACGCGGTAGGCACGCACCTTCTGGCGCAGGTCGTAGAAAAATTCGATCACCACGCAGGCGATCATGAAGGGGATACCGATGGCAATGATGTCGGGGTACATGGGGGCTCGCTGTGTTTGGTTAGTGCCCTCCCCTTCAAGGGGAGGTTGATGTTGAGTCCCCTCCCCTTCAAGGGGAGGGTTAGGGTGGGGATGGGCTAAGTCCGCAGCCAGCGCCGGCGTATCGAAATGCTCCAGCAGGTACTTCCAGCGCTCATGCGTGTGCTTGATCAGCGTGCGCGCTTGCGCCACGCGATCGCCCAGCACTTCCTCGCGCGGCAGACGGTCAAATTCCACATCGCCTGATTTACCCAGACGAAAGTCGCTGGCCAAAAACTCGTCCAGCGCATCGAGCAGGACCAGCTTGTTCTGGATCGACAGCTCAATGTTGATGCGCTCGATGGCGTTGGTGTACTCGCCCATGCGGTCGAGCGGAATCACCACGTCTTCATTGATCTTGAAGGCGTTGGTGTGGCGGGCAATGGCCGCGGTGCGGGCGCGGTCCAGCCAAAAGGTTTTGCGCGCTTCGCCGCTCACGGCCACAAAGCCTTCGCCACTGCGCGCATTGGCAATGCGCACTACTTCGCTGGCGGCGGTGGCCACTGCGGCATCGTCTTCACCTACGATGTCACCCAACAGCACCATCTTGGGCAGCGTGCCGCGCCGTGACTTGGTGCTGTAGCCCACCGCGCGCAAGTAGCGCTCGTCCAGGTGCTCCAGCCCAGCCAGGGTGGCGCCGCCGGGGCGACGGTCCAGGTAATCCTTGATCTCCACAATCGAGGGCACCGCATCGCGCGCGTTGCCAAAAAATTCCAGACACACCGTGCGCACGTGCTTGGGCATTTTGTGCAACACCCAACGCGCTGAAGTGATGAGGCCGTCGCAACCTTCTTTCTGTACGCCGGGCAGACCGCCGAGAAACTTGTCGGTTACATCCTTGCCCAGCCCCAGCTTGCGAAACGAACGCGCGTTCACTTTCAGGCGCTCGGTGCGCAGCACCTTGGCGCGCTCCGGCGCGCTGCGGCCGTCTTTCCAGACCAGCTCGAACTCGGCCGCTTCCACGTCATGAATCTTGCCGCGGTTGTGCGCCAGGCGAGTCACTTCCAGCCAATCGCCATTGGGGTCCACCATGCGCCACCAGGCCAGGTTGTCCACCGCGGTGCCCCACAACACGGCCTTCTTGCCGCCCGCGTTCATCGCCACGTTGCCGCCAATGCACGAGGCATCGGCCGAAGTCGGGTCCACGGCAAACACCAGCCCGGCCGCATCGGCTGCGTCAGACACGCGCCGCGTGACCACGCCCGCTTCTGAAAACACGGTGGGCACTTCGCCCTCCACGCCCGGCAGCGTGACGCGCTCCACGGGCCCGAGTTTTTCCAGCTTCTCGGTGTTGATCACGGCTGAGCGTGCGGTGAGCGGCACCGC
>CAZZAD010000049.1:2467-15974 GCA_964652055.1 uncultured Burkholderiaceae bacterium
AAGCGCGCACCAGCGCGGGCACCTCGGCTTCGGTGTCGGGGCACAACACCACAAAAGGAAACTCCACGCGCCAGTCGGTGGCATCGGTCACATGCGAGACACGCGCAAAGGCATCAAAGCGCACGCTGTCTTCACGGGTCAGCCGGTTAAACGCGCGGCGCGCTTTCTTGCGCAGCGCCGCGGCGTCGGCAAAACTCTGTGCAAAGTGCTCTACCGCAGCGCGTGCCGCCACCAGCAGCGTGCCCACGCGCGTATCACGATCCTGATCGGCTGCCGTCGCACCGGCTTCGCGTCGCTTATCAATCTCGCCGAGGCGGTGATGCAGGGCATCAATCAGCAGACGCCGCCGCTTGGGGTTGTCGAGCAAATCTTCCTGCAGATAGGGGTTGCGTTGCACCGCCCAGATATCGCCCAGCACCTCGTAGAGCATGCGTGCGCTGCGCCCGGTGCGCCGCTCTTCACGCAGTTCATTGAGCACGCTCCAGGCGGGCGCTCCCAAAAGCCGAATCACGATCTCACGATCAGAAAACGACGTGTAGTTGTAAGGAATTTCGCGCAGCCGTGCGGGCGCGTCGGGTGCATGCGCCAGGCTGCGCAGCAGGGTGGGATCGAGGGGAGCATTCATAGAGGGTGAGTCTATCGACACCCCATGGCACTGACCGTCTCAAGCCCGCGGTGGGGACGTGGACTTGGCGAGGAGGCATGCCGCCATGAAAAAAACCTGCTGTGGATCTTTCTTTTTTAGATAAGTTCATGGAAAATTTGCGTTCCTTAAGCCGAAAGTGGAGACAGGGGCTTAAGGGCAAGGTGATAGCTTTTTTTAGAACCCATTTTTCCTGGCCGCTTGGTTGAGGATTTTTTGGAGAAATTCTATGTCGATCAAAGTTGTTCCAGGAGATGCCGATCTATCGAATTACAGCGACCGCTTTCAGGCGGAAAGGGGGGCGTTTACACGAGCGTCGAAGGGTATGCCCAATCCTGAGCACAACCAAATGGCTGCAGCCCGGCCATATCAAAATTGGTCGGAGCGTGATTCGCCTCAAGTTGCCCCTGTCACACCCGGGCCGGCTCGAAATCTGGAGCCGCATAGCAGCGAGTACAGAAAGCCTTCGCCGCACCGGGCACGGGTTGAGAAAGAAAATTCCGGCCGCGGGCGTCCGCATGAAAGGCCACCAGAGTCCAGCAATAATTCGCCCCTCAAACAACGCGATGAAATTGCGCACGGGCAGCTCAACGCAATGTTTGGGGTGAACCCGTACGTTGGTCTCGGTTCGAATGGCCCAAAGCCTCACAACGACGAAGATCGGCGCAATGAAAACGTCTCAAGAAGTAGAAATCGCGACGCTTAAAGAAAACGCTTGAGGGGAGAGGGCCGTGGCCCTGGAGTTTGCGGCGGTCGATGTAAGGTTTTGATGCACGGGGCTATTGGCGCTGACTCCGCTCTTCCTTGCTCCAGCCCTTCTCTCGGCGGGAGAGGGGCGTTTAGCTTCTCGTTCCATCCGGGAGAGTCAGATCATCGTCTTGCGCCCTGTTTCGCATGAAATCGTGGGTTGCGCGCACGGGCAACCCACGAGCAATTCAAGAAATGCGCTCCAGTCCAATGCGCGCGGTGCGTCGTAGCCGGGAACGCATAGCAACCTCCTAAAAAATGTACGTGGCAGGTGGGAGTCAGGCCACCAACGGCGCTTCCTGCATAGCCGCAATCTGTTCGCGCAATTCCAGAATGCGTTCCTCCCAATAGCGCGGCGCGGCAAACCAGGGGAAAGCAGCGGGGAAGGCGGGGTCGGTCCAGCGGCGGGCAATCCAGGCGCTGTAGTGGATCAGGCGCAGGGTGCGCAGAGCTTCGATCAGGTGCAGCTCGCGGCGGTCGAAGTCGGCGAAGTCTTCGTAACCGGCCAGCACGTCTGAGAGGCGCAGGGTTTGTTCATCGCGGTCGTGGCCCAGCAGCATCCACAGGTCTTGCACGGCCGGTCCCATGCGGGCGTCGTCAAAGTCGACGAAGTGCGGGCCGGCGTCGGTGGTGAGCACGTTGCCTTCGTGGACATCGCCATGCAGGCGGATAGAGCGCACGTCACCGGCGCGCTCATACGCGCGGCGCACTTCGTCCAAGGCGTGTTGCGACACGTTGGTCCAGGCGGTGCGGCTGTCCTCAGGTAGAACGTTGTGTTCGAGCAGATAAGCGCGCGGTTCAACGCCGAAGGTGTCCACATTCAGTACCGGGCGCGTGGTGAAAGGATGCGTTGCACCGACGGCGTGGATGCGACCTAGAAAGCGCCCCAGCCATTGGCGTTGCTGCCGGTCGTCCAGATTGGGCGCGCGTCCCCCGCGTCGATCAAACACTGCAATGCGAAAGCTGTCCACGTGGTGCAGGGTGGTGCCCGCGATGAGACGTGGCGGCACGGCGGGAATTTCTGCAGCGGCCAGTTCTCCAGTAAACGCGTGCTCTTCAAGAATTTGCGCATCGGTCCAGCGCGCAGGCCGATAGAACTTGGCCACGGCATAACCATTGCGGCCGTCGGTCTCTTCCACACCCACCTGAAAGACGCGGTTCTCGTAGCTGTTCAGGGTAAGCAGGGTGCCGGTGGTGGCCAGGCCCAACGCGTCGAGTGCGTTGAGCGCGGCATCGGGGGTGAGGTTGGCAAAGGGTGCGTCCATGTGCGGATGCTACGGCCCGTGTAGCCTTGCGCGCCCTCAGTCCCTTGCTCACTTGCTACCTAACTGCCATGTTGACCCCGGATTACCTACGCCGCATCCTGACTGCCCGTGTGTATGACGTGGCGGTGGAATCTGCGCTGGATGAGGCTGCGCAACTGTCAAAGCGGCTCGGGTGCAGTGTGCTGCTCAAGCGCGAAGACTTGCAGCCGGTGCGCAGTTTCAAGCTGCGTGGGGCCTACAACAAAATGGCGCTGCTCCCCAGCGCCGAGCGCAAGCGTGGCGTGATTGCAGCCAGTGCGGGCAACCATGCGCAAGGCGTTGCTCTGGCGGCGCAGAAGTTAGGGTGCCGTGCGGTGATCGTGATGCCGGTGACCACGCCCCAGGTGAAGGTGGAGGCGGTGCGCGCGCGCCAGGCCGAGGTGGTGTTGGCAGGTGAGTCGTATTCCGATGCCTATGCGCATGCGCTCACCTTGCAGGCCAAGCATCGGCTGACCTTTGTGCATCCCTTTGATGACCCCGACGTGATTGCCGGTCAGGGCACCATCGGTATGGAGATCCTGCGCCAGCACCACCCCGCAGACCACGGCCCGCTGGCAGCAGTGTTTGTGGCTATTGGTGGCGGTGGTTTGGCCGCCGGCGTGGGCAGCTACATCAAGGCGCTGGCCCCGCATGTGAAGGTGATTGGTGTGCAAACCGCCGATTCCGATGCCATGGCGCGCTCGCTTGAGGCAGGACGGCGTGTGTCGCTAGGCGAAGTGGGCCTTTTTTCGGACGGCACGGCGGTGCGCCAGGTGGGCGAAGAGACCTTCCGCGTATGCCGTGCGGTGGTCGATGAAGTGCTGCGCGTGGATACCGATGCGCTGTGCGCGGCCATCAAAGATGTGTTTCTGGATACGCGCTCCATCCTTGAGCCCGCGGGTGCGCTGGCGGTGGCGGGCCTGAAGGTCTATGCCGCGCGCGAAAAAGTCAAAGGTCAGGCGCTGGTGGCGGTGGCCAGTGGCGCCAACATGAACTTTGACCGCTTGCGCTTTGTGGCCGATCGGGCCGAGGTGGGTGAGCAGCGCGAGGCCGTGTTCGCCGTGACCATTCCCGAAGAGCGCGGCTCGTTCCGACGGTTCTGCGAGCTGCTGGGACACCGCAATGTGACCGAGTTCAATTACCGCATTGCCAGCACGCAGGCCGCACATATTTTTGTCGGTGTGCAAATTGACTCTGGGGCCGAGGCCAAAAAACTTGCGCGCATCTTTGAGCGCGCTGGTTTTGCTGCACTGGACCTCACTGAAGACGAGTTGGCCAAACAACACTTGCGTCATCTGATGGGCGGGCATTCATCGCTGGCGCATAACGAGCAGTTGTTCCGTTTTGAATTTCCCGAGCGACCCGGCGCACTGATGAGGTTTCTGGCCGGCATGTCGCCCAACTGGAACATCTCGCTATTTCACTATCGCAATCAGGGCGCCGACTACGGCCGCATTCTGGTCGGCCTACAGGTGCCTGCGGCAGAGAAGAAACAGTTGCGTGAGTTTCTGTCCACGCTGGGTTATCGGCACTGGGACGAGACCGGGCACCCGGCCTACCAGCTGTTCCTCGCATAAGACGGGCTTTCCCCTTTGTTTTTCTCTACTGAGTGGGGACTTACCTTGCTGTAGTGGCTTGAAAACCGGAATTGCGGCCCACTTGCTGCCCCCACTTGGTTAATGGGCATTGAGTGTCTGGCGTACGTTTGCCGGTGCGCTAGTGCAGTGCTTCGTCTATTCCGGCCCTTTTGGGTCAGTGGATTTGCCTCTGTGGCGAGGCGCGAACCACAGCGATACCCAGTGGTATCGCGCGGATTCGCAACGCTGCCACGGGGGCAAAGGCGCGAATCCAAAAGGGTCGGAATGGGCGAAGCACTGCGCTAGTTGCGCAGCGAAGGATTTGTTGTGACCGTTAAACATCGATTGCGAGCGGATCAGTTGCAGGTTGGAGCGCCGCTCCCGGTCGACATTTTTGATGCCGAAAACCGGTTGTTGCTGCGCCGTGGCAATGTGATTGCTTCCGAGTCACAGCTCGAGCGGCTCATTGAAAGCGGTCTGTTTTCGTCTCAGCCCATACCCGCACGCGGGGCAGAGCCCGAGAAGCGCTCAAAGGCCGCCGATCAGGATGACCCTTTTGTCGACGGACCCGTGGTGCGCGCCTCGGCGGCCTCGATCCCGAAGGCGGCGCGGCGCATCTCTGTGTACTCGGAAAACGTACATGCCGCGCACTCCCTGGACGGGCTGCTGCGCGCTCCGCAAGACAGTGAAGACTTTGTAGGCGCCATCAAAACACTGGCCGATACCGTGTGTCTGGGCTGTTCCGTAGATGCCGATGCTGCACTGGCGCACATCCAGTTTGCAACCGACGCGTGTTATCCGGTGCGTCAATCAATCAACGTAGCCATCGTGACCGCGCTGTTGCTCGAGCGCATGAAAAATGATCCCGTGCGCACACACGCCGCGGTGTGTGCGGCGCTGACGATGAACTGCAGCATTTATGAAGTGCAGAACCTGCTCTACCAGCAACAGTCGCTAGGTCCGGAACACAACGCCGCATTGGCCAACCACCCTGCTGCCTCGGCCAAAAAACTGGTGGACCTGGGCGTGGCCGATCCGGTGTGGCTCTCTTTGGTTGAGCAGCACCATGAGTTCATCGATGGGTCGGGGTACCCCAATAAACTCAGTGCCGGTGCGGTTGCCCTGGAAGCGCAGGTCATGGGGCTGGCAGATCGCTATTGCGGCGCAGTGACCGAGCGTGCCTATCGGGCTGCCATGGCGCCCGGTGTGGTGCTCAAGCAGATACGGGAAAAGAGCGGTATGGCCATTGAGCCGACGCTGATTTCCGGCTTGGTGTACTGGGTGGGCATTTATCCGCCGGGCACGGTAGTGGAATTGTTCAATCGTGATGTCGCCGTGGTCAGCCGTCGTCTGCAGGATTTGAAAAACCCCATGGTGTACGCCGTGGCGGGAGATAACCATCAACCCTTTGAGGTGCCGCGCCGCAGGGCTACGGCCACTCAGCCGCAATTCAAAATTGAGCGCGTGTTGCCGCGCGACACCATCAAATTCACAGTGGACCCAGAAATTCTGTGGCCGCGCACCGCTGTGGAAGAGGTAACTGCGAGTAGTTGAGTGCGGCAGCAAGCGCGCGGTGGCACCGCCGCCTATACCTCAGCTCAGCGTGTGATGCGACTGCCGTGTTCGGCCTAACGTCTTTGGGGTGGGGTGGCGGTTTCGCCAATCCGTTGGCCGTGGGATAAAGAGTCCGCCGTGATTTAGGTGCCGTGTTTCTAGGCAGAGTGCACCATGTTGCGGCGGGTTCCCGCGCAGGTTTCACCGATGGAGGCCGCATCATGGGGCAGTTTGCATTCACCGCAATTGCTTTGGCGCTGTGCAGCGTGCTGCTGTGGCAGCGAATCAGTGTGGCCGTGCACCGGGTGCGATTTTTTGCGTTCAGTGGCAGCGCGCACGACGTCAACAGCGCTGACCCAGGCCAGGGCGTTGCGGGTGCGCCCAAGGGCCAACTTCAGTGCTTTGCGCTGCGCGGTGCGGGTTTTGATCTGGGGCAGTTGTACGCCCATGACAGCGCGCTGGGCATATGCCCGGGGCACAGAGTGACGGCGGTTTATGCGGATCGCAATAAGCTGGCACCACAACCTGCGTTGCTTTTTAATCACGCCAGTGCGCGCTGGCGCAGCATGTCTGCAACCTGGGCTGCATTGCGTGGTGGTGCGGCCAGCCACTTTCTGCCTGTATTGGCTGGGTTCCTTCTGATTGATATTGCTGTCAGGTCGCTAGTGTCCAGCGGATGGGTGTGGGGCCTGGAGCTCAATGCGGGCATCGATCCCACCCTCCAAGCTTTTTTGAGTGCCCTGCTGGCCTGGGCGGTGTTTTCAGCGCTCTCGGCTATAGCGCTGCGCCTGGCGGACGTGGAACTGGAGCGCCGTGCGGTCGCGGCGTTGCATGACGCACTGTTTTTGCATCCGCGTGGCCCCCATGCGCGTACAGCCCATGTGAATCTGGCCGAGCCCCGTACCCGCTACGCGCCGCAGACGCTGGATCTGGTGATTTCCTAATTTTTCTTTGCGGCCAGCGCTTTCGCGGCTCGTCGTACACCGGCAAAAATGGGCTCCGCAATCGCTGCGGGAAAACGCGCCGGCAGCGTGCTCATCACCTGAGCCAATGCTGCGGGCGTGCGTGCCACCAGTTCATCAATGAGGTGTGCGGCCCCAGGCACGTGGCAGGCATGCGCCGTGTACTCAAAATGTGTGCGGCGTATTTCAGCCCAGCGATAGTGGCGGTTGGCACCCCACACCGCCATGGCCATGCGCACCTTGTGTGGCGAGAGTTTTCCGGCCGCGGTGCCCATCACCGGATAGGCCGACAACACGTCGTAGCGCGGTGTGAGGTGAAACAAGCCGCGCGGCTCAATGAACACGCTGAAGTTTTTTGCGTGCCCATCGATGGCGGCCATCATCCAATAGAGCACCTGGGTGCGAAAGAAATCGGCGCGGTCGGCGGCGGCGTTGGACGAACCCGTGAGCTGGTCGAAGATGGCGCGCAAACCCGGGCCGCCGCTGTCCTCATATTTGTGCGCGGGGTCTACGCCCAACACCTGCGCAAAGTCTTCCTGCGGCAGACGCAACCACCAGCCGCTTGCGGTCTGACGACGATCAAAACGCTCCACCCCCAACACCTTCTGCCGCCCGAACTGCAGGATAGCCACGGTGGCTGCGGGCACCCCAAATGCGCGCAGCAATTGCATGCACAACCACTCGTTCTCGACGGAGGTGGTGAGGTCGATGCCCCCAGGGGTTTGCCCCATGGGCAATTTGAAGATGTGCGTGGTGGGTGTGCTGCCCTCGGGGCGACACCACTGACCCTGATGCCACAGGAAGGCGGTTTTCTCCTGCGCCCCGGCCAGTGACAGCCGCAGCGCGCCGTCGTCTTGTAGGCCGGTGGCTGTGGTCAAAGGCAGTGCCGCCAGATGCTGCCCAATCTGCGCTTCTGACCAGGGCGTGGCCTGAATGCGGCGCACGCGCGGCAGTGTTTGACCTTCGGGCAGCAGCTGCAGCGCGCCCACACAATCGCGGCCCACTTCATGCAACAACTCAAAGGCACTGGTGCCCGTGTTGAAGCGGCGCGCCAGGCGTTGCCGAATCGCGCGGTTGTCGGGCAGCAGGTTCTCGAAGAAATTGCGCACCACCTCGCCCCGGTACGGCGCGCTGGCTGGCCGCAGTGGCATGCACAGCGACACGGGGCGCCCCAGCGGCGAATCCACCCAGGCATCGTCGTAATGCAGGGTGTGCTCGCCCTGCGCGTTGATGCGCCACACCCCCACATGTTCCCCGTTCATCCACAGGGTGAGGGCGAGCGCTTTGCGTGCGCGGCCCATTACCAGTGGTACCCAGCGTCAGGTGAACGCACTTTGAGGTCGCTCCCCAATGTCATGACCACTTGCATCACACCCAGATAGCGCATCAGGCTATCCACGCTGCAACGTTGTGGTGCGGTCTCGAGCAGCGAAATGGTTTTCTGCTGCAGCCCGCTTTTTTGAGCCACATCCATTTGTGTGAGCCGTAGAGATTTGCGCAAGCCTCTGAGCGTGCTGCCGAGCTGCGCTGCGGTGGTGACTGCAAAGGACACGATGCGCCTCGCGGTGTTGGACAATTCTGAAGAATACCCCCTAAACGGCATAAAACGGGAATAACCCCTAAAGGGTATAAAACAGGAATATGCCGTTTAGGGTGTAAATCAGATTTCGTCGCTAGTGCAGTACTTCATGCTGTTTGACGCTTTTATAAAACCGATGGATTTGTCGTCTTGGCGAGACGCAAACCACGGCGATGCCTGGCGGCATCGCGAGAATTTGCAACGACACCAGGGCGGCAAAGACGCGGTTTTATGCGTCAAACAGTGTGAAGTACTGCACTAACGCCAAAAAAAGCGCACCGATCTTTCGGCGCCTACTTCCGAGGTAGGGGCCTCGCAGGGGTCTTCGTCGAACGCAATATCGCCCTGCGCATGGGCTTGGCCTGTGGCGCGCACCGCCTTGAAGTCGAAGAGGTTGGCGTCCATCAGGTGTGAGGGGGTGATGCGGGTCAGGGCATTGAAGGTGTTTTTCACGCGGCCCGGGGTACGGCGCTCCCACTCCAGCAGCATGCGTTTGACTTCCTTGCGCTTGAGGTGGTCTTGCGAGCCGCACAGGTTGCACGGAATGATGGGGAAGGATTTTTCTTGCGCATAGCGCTCCAGATCGGCCTCCTTGACATAGGCCAGCGGGCGAATCACCACGTGACGGCCATCGTCGCTCATCAGTTTGGGTGGCATGGCTTTCAATTGGCCGCCGTAGAACATGTTCAGAAAGAACGTGCCCAGGATGTCGTCGCGGTGATGGCCCAGGGCAATCTTGGTGGCGCCCAGCTCGCTGGCGACTCGATAGAGGATGCCGCGCCGCAACCGCGAGCACAGGCTGCACATCGTTTTGCCCTCGGGGATCACGCGCGTGACGATGGAGTAGGTGTCTTGCGTCTCAATATGGAAGGGCACGCCCAATGCACTGAGGTAATCGGGCAACACGTGCGCAGGAAAGCCGGGTTGCTTCTGATCGATATTCACGGCCACCACATCAAAGCGGATGGGTGCACGCTCGCGCAGTTTGAGCAAGATGTCGAGCAGACCGTAGCTGTCTTTACCGCCCGAGAGGCACACCATCACGCGGTCGCCGTCTTCAATCATGTTGAAGTCGGCAATGGCTTGTCCCGTTAAACGGCACAAACGCTTTTCCAGCTTGTTGGATTCGCGCGCGGCTTTCTGGGTCAGTTCGTGGGGCGCGTTCATGGCGTGTTCTTGAACCGCAGAATTTCGATGCCCACCGCCTCCACGTCGTCGTATACGTCGGGTTTTTCGCTGGCCACGCGCACGGCGTACACGCCGGGGTGCGCCAGCAACTCAGTGGCGATGTCGTCGATCAAGGTTTCTTGCAAATTGATGTGGCCGCGGGCGATGCGCTGGTGTACCGCGGTGCGCACGATGTCGTAGTCCACCACTTCGGTAATGCGATCGTGCTGAGGTGTGGAGACGGCCAGCGGAACAAACAGATCCACGTTGATGACGAGTTTTTGCGCGCCGGCTTTTTCAAAGGCATGGATGCCGATGTTGGCGTTCATGACCACCTCGCGCAGAAAAATGCGGCGGCAGTGCTGCAAGCGAGGGTCAAGTAGCCAGGTCATGGAGATTCGGTGAGAAACATGATGTCGCGCGTGCTGGGTTGCAGGTGTTGCCCGCCATCAACCAGCAGCGTGGTGCCGGTGACAGCTTGGGCGCGCGCAAGGTACACCACGGCCTGAGCAATGTCGTGTGGGGTGCTGGAGGCGCCCAGTGGCGTGTGCTGGTGCGCGCGCTCAAACCCTGCTTCAGTTTGTGTGCCTGAGGGCAGCGTGATGCCTGGGGCCACACCCACCACGCGCACGCTTGGGGCCAGGGCCAGGGCCAGCAGGCGCGTGGCCTCCTTCAGCGCGCTCTTCGAGAGCGTGTACGAAAGAAAATCTGGATTGGGGTTCCACAACTTTTGGTCGAGCAGGTTGATGACTACGCCGTGCTCAGGTTCGGCCAACTGCGCATGCAGCGCCTGGGCCAACAACACCGGGGCGGCTGTGTTCACGCGCATTTGCCGTAGTAGCGCCTCGGTGCTGAAGGCGGTGGCCTCGTCGAATTCAAAGAGCGAAGCATTGTTCACCACACAGTGCACGGGGCCCAGTGCGGCAACGCATTGAGGCAACAGCGTGCGCACCTGGGCGTCGTCTTCCAGATTGCACTGCACTGCAACCGCCCGCTGCCCCAAGGCTTGAATCTCGCTGACGGTGGATTGCGCCTCGGCATGGGACTGGCCGTAGTGCACCGCCACGTCCCAGCCGCTGCGTGCCAGTGCCAAGGCAATCTCGCGCCCAATGCGGCGCGCGGCTCCGGTGACGAGTGCAACTTGTGACATCAGCGCATTGTGGCGCGAAGGGGGGGCTCGTGCTCTTGAGGGCCGGACTGCGCCAACACGGCCGCTGCCTGTACCACATCACCAATGACCAGAATGGCGGGGCTGCCCAGACCCAACCGCTCAATGTCGGTGGCCAGGTGTTCGAGCGTGGTGATGTGGCTGCGCTGCTGCGGGGTGTGGGCGTGTTGAATGACGGCGGCTGGGGTGTGCGCCGCCAGGCCCGCCTCAATGAGCTGCGCGCTGATGGACGCGCAATGTGTCACGCCCATGTAAATCACCAGAGTCAGACCGCATTGAGCCAGCGCGGCCCAATCGGGTTCTTCACCTTCGTTCTTTGTATGGCCAGTCACAAAGGCCACACCGCGTGAATAGCGGCGGTCAGTGACGGGCACGCCGATGGCGCTGGGCGCGGCAATGCCGGCGGTGATGCCGGGAATGATTTCAACTTGGATGCCGGCGGCGCGTAGCGCCTCGGCTTCTTCAGCGCCACGGCCGAACACGAAAGGGTCGCCGCCCTTGAGGCGCACCACGCGCACGCCACGCTTGGCTTCGCGCACCAGCAGGCGGTTGATGAAGGCTTGCGATGTGGACTTACAGCCGCCGCGTTTGCCCACTTCGATCACACGCACGCCCGCGCGGGTGTGGTCGAGTACGCGCCGATCTACCAGATCGTCAATCAGGATCACATCGGCCTGCGCCAAGGCATGGGCGGCCTTGAGCGTGAGCAGTTCCGGGTCGCCCGGGCCTGCGCCAACCAACAGCACTGGAAACCGCACCGGAAACAGCACTTTGCTCACCAGTAGTTCTCCACCGCCATCTGCGCGGGCTGGCCGCGACGCGACACGGCGTAGCCGGCATTCGTCAGATGTTTGCGGATGTCATCGACCATGTCGGGGTTGCCGCAAATCATGATGCGGCTGCGCTCGTGATCGAGCTTGACGCCGGCTTTTTCTTCCAACGCACCGCTGGCCAGAAGCGCCGGAATGCGCGCGCTCAATACGCCGGGAATGTTCTCGCGCGTGACGATGGGCACGTACACGAGCTTGCCCGGATCGGCGGCGAGCAGCTCGCCAAAGTATTCGTGGTTGCGGAACGATGCCACCGTGTCGCGATAGGCCAGTTCATTGGCATTGCGCACCGAATGCACCACGATCAGCCGCTCGTATTGCTCCCACGCGCCCATGTCGTACAGGATGGAGATGAAGGGCGCCAGTCCCGTGCCCGAGGACAGCAACCACAGATCGCGCCCACCTTCGAAGCGGTCGAGCGTGAGAAAGCCATAGCTTTGTTTTTCGATCAGCAACTCATCACCCACGCGCAGGCGCGCCAGCTCGGTGGTGAAGTCGCCCTCGGGCACCACGATGGAATAGAACTCCAGAAATTCGTCGTAGTCGGCTGAGACGATGGAGTACGCGCGCCACACAAAGCGCGGGCCGCTGCGGTTGCCGTGCTCGTCTTCGCGGTACACGCCCAGTCGCGCGAACTGGCCTGGTTTGAAGCGGTAAGCGCGATCGCGCGTGATGCGAAAGCTGAACAGGTGATCCGTCACCTGCGTGATCGAGGTGATGGTCTGGCGCGTGTATTTCTCTTCGGGCAGGGCGCCGGGAATCTTGGTCATGGCAGCAGGGGCGGCAAGGTCGTTCATTCTTCAAACACTCCTGCAGCCACGGTGTTGTTGTTGGCTTCATCAATGAGGATGAAGCTGCCGGTGGCACGCAGGCTGCGATAGGCGTCAGCCACCAGAGGTTGTTGCGTTTTGACCTGTATGCGCACGATGTCGTTCAAGTTCACGGCGCCATCGGGTTGAGGTGTCCAGGCCAGACGGTGCAAATCAAGTTTGCCTTCAATGGCGCTGACGCGCGCTTTGACGGTGCGCGTGGTTTGCCGCAGCAGATAGCTGCGCGCCGGTGACAGGGGCGTGGTGTCAAACCAGCACAGCGTGGCACTGAACTGCGCGCGCGGGGTCACGGTGTCTGAGGCCTTCACCAGCATGTCGCCGCGCGAGATGTCGCGCTCATCGGCCAGCGACACCATGACGGACTGGCCGGCGTGCGCGCTATTGAGTTGCGCTTCACCCAGGTTGATGTGCGTCACGCGCGAGCGCAGACAGCTGGGCAACACCATGACCTCATCGCCCACCGCAATGCGCCCGGCCTCAATGCGTCCGGCGTACCCGCGCATGTCTGACTGTGAGGGGCGGCACACCCACTGCACGGGCAGGCGCAGTGGGGCTTCGGTATCCAGCTGTGTGGCGGGCGCGTCTTGCAGCAATTCAATAAAAGTGGGGCCGCGGTACCAGGTCAGGCGCTCGCCGCGGTCCACCACCATGTCGCCTTCCAATGCGGATAGCGGCACGCTGTGCAGGCCGGCTACGGCCAGTTCGGGGTGCTGGCTCAGCCAGGCGCGGAATTCTTCGTCGATGGACTTGAACCGTGCTTCGTCAAAGTTCACCAGGTCCATCTTGTTCACGGCCAGGATCAGTTGCCGTATGCCCAGCAGCCCCGCCAGGGTGGCGTGGCGGCGCGTTTGCGGCAGGATGCCTTTGCGCGCATCGATTAGCAGCACGGCCACATCGGCCGTAGAGCCCGCGGTGACCATGTTGCGCGTGTATTGCTCGTGGCCCGGCGCATCGGCAATGATGAATTTGCGCTGCGCCGTGGCGAAGTAGCGGTAGGCCACATCAATGGTGATGCCTTGCTCGCGCTCGGCGGTCAGGCCGTCGGTGAGTAAAGACAGGTCAGGCGCTGCCAGGCCGCGCTTCTCGGACGTGCGCTGCAAGGTGTCGAGCGTGTCGGTGAGCAGCGTCTTGGTGTCGTACAGCAGTCGGCCGATGAGCGTGCTCTTG
>CAZZAD010000050.1:0-15899 GCA_964652055.1 uncultured Burkholderiaceae bacterium
CACTGGTGGCGGTGGCCATGCCCGCCAGACCCGTTCGGGTGATGAGGTAGCCGTTGTCCGCCATCTTGAGCTTGCCCTTGAAGAGCTCGGTGTTGGGCTGGTGGCCGATGGCGATGAAGCAGCCTTGTAGCGCCAAGTCCTGCTTTGTACCGCTGCGGCTTTCGCGTATGCGTACACCGCTCACACCCTTGTCGTCGCCCAGCACTTCATCAAGTTCATGCCACAGGTGCATGACCACCTTGCCTTCATCGGCTTTTTTCTTCAGCTTGTCGACCATGATGGGTTCGGCGCGGAACGTGTCGCGGCGGTGAATCATGTGCACGGTCTTGGCAATGTTGGATAGGTAGAGCGCTTCTTCCACGGCCGTGTTGCCGCCGCCCACTACGCATACATCCTGGTTGCGATAGAAAAATCCATCACAGGTGGCGCAGCCCGACACGCCTTTGCCCATGAAAGCCTCTTCGCTGGGCAGACCCAGGTACTTGGCCGAGGCGCCGGTGGCGATGATGAGCGCGTCGCACGTGTATTCACCGCTGTCACCCTTGAGCTTGAAGGGGCGCGATTCAAAGTCCACGGTATGAATGTGATCAAACACGATCTGTGTGCCAAAGCGCCGCGCGTGTTTTTCAAACCGGGCCATCAGGTCTGGGCCTTGCACACCATCGGCATCGGCGGGCCAGTTGTCTACATCCGTGGTGGTTATCAGCTGGCCGCCTTGCGCAAGCCCCGTGACCAGCATCGGGTTCAGATTGGCGCGTGCGGCATAAACCGCTGCGCTATAGCCTGCGGGGCCGCTACCCAGAATGAGTACACGTGCGTGTTGGGTTGCCATGGGTGATCTCCAAAAAGTAGACGGCGATTGTATGGGGCCGATGCAGCAGACGCTCAAACCTATACTTCAAAAATGAACAGTCGAACCTCTTCTTTTCCATCTTCCATTGAAGCCGATCAAGTGGGCGAGCCGCGCATTCGACGTCGGAGCAAGACCTTAGCGCCGGCTGAACCCGCACCGCTATCACGCTCGGCCCGGTTATGGGCGGAATCCCGCTGGATTCTTGCGGGCCTGGCGGTGGTGGCGCTGGCCGCGTGCCTGGCCAGCTACCAGCCCTCTGACCCGGGCTTCACGCATGCCACCGCAAGCGCCGTGCGCAATATGGGTGGACGCGCCGGTGCATGGGTGGCTGATTTGTTGTTGTGGCTGTTTGGTGTTTCTGCGTGGGTGTGGGTGATTGCGGGGATGGCCTGGGTGGTGCGCGGGTTTCGTCGTCTGCTGCATCCGTATGCCGACCAAGGCTTGCCCGACTGGGTGCAGGCTGTGGGGCTGGTGGTGATGGTCATGGGCGCCACGTCCCTTGAAGCCGCCGGGCTGCGTGGCCTGGGGCGGGTACTGCCCGGGCACGCAGGCGGCGTTGTGGGAGGCCTTTTGGCTGATCCCCTCTTAACGCTGCTCGGTGGCACCGGTGCCATCGTGACCTTGCTGTGCGCACTGCTGATCGGCGCCAGCCTGTACTTTGATTTTTCGTGGATCACCGTGGCTGAAAAAGTGGGCGCCGCACTGGAATGGGTGCTCAACCGCATTCGGCAGGCGCGCGAAGCCAAAGAAGATCGCGCCATCGGCGAGGCCGCGGCGCAGGTGCGCGAGGCCCTGGTCACGCAGGAGCGCACTCGCATTGAAGAGGCACCCACCGTGCACATCGAGCGCCAGGCACCGCGTGTGGCGCCCTCTGAGCGCAAGCAAAAGGAAAAACAGGTGCCGCTCTTTAGCGAGCTGGTGGATGCCAAGCTGCCGGCGCTCGATCTGCTCGATGAGCCGCCCGCCGCTGTTGAAACCATATCGACGGAAACACTGGAATACACCTCGCGCCTCATCGAGAAAAAACTCAAGGACTTTGGTGTGGATGTGGTGGTGGTGGCGGCCTATCCGGGCCCGGTCATCACCCGCTACGAAATTGAACCCGCCACAGGGGTCAAGGGAATACAGATCGTCAACCTGGCCAAAGATCTGGCGCGTGCGCTATCGCTGGTGTCCATCCGCGTGGTGGAAACCATCCCCGGCAAAAACCTCATGGGGCTGGAGCTGCCCAACCCCAAACGCCAGATCGTCAAGCTCTCGGAAATTCTCGGCTCGCAGGTCTACAACGACAGTCACTCGCTGCTCACCCTGGGCCTGGGCAAAGACATTGCCGGTAAATCCGTGGTGGTGGATCTGGCGCGTATGCCGCACTTGTTGGTGGCGGGCACCACGGGTTCGGGCAAGTCCGTGGGCATCAACGCCATGATCTTGTCGTTGCTCTACAAGGCCGATCCCTCGCAGGTGCGCCTGCTGATGATCGACCCCAAAATGTTGGAGCTGTCCGTCTACGAAGGCATTCCGCATCTGCTGGCCCCCGTCGTGACCGACATGCGCGAAGCCGGCCACGCGCTGAACTGGTGCGTGCGCGAAATGGATCGGCGCTACAAGCTCATGAGCAAACTCGGCGTGCGCTCCTTGTCGGGCTACAACCAAAAAATCACTGAGGCGCGCGACGCGGAAAAACCGCTCACCAACCCGTTCTCCCTCACCCCCGAGGCGCCCGAGCTGCTCGACGCCATGCCCATGATCGTGGTGGTCATCGACGAGCTCGCCGACCTGATGATGGTCACCGGCAAAAAGGTCGAAGAGCTCATCGCACGCATTGCGCAAAAAGCGCGCGCCGCCGGCATGCATTTGATTTTGGCCACACAGCGGCCCAGCGTCGATGTCATCACGGGCCTGATCAAAGCCAACATCCCCGCGCGCATTTCCTTCCAGGTATCGAGCCGCGTCGATTCACGCACCATTCTTGATCAAATGGGCGCGGAAACGCTGCTGGGTCAGGGCGACATGCTGTACCTGGCCGCAGGCACCGGCCTGCCCGTGCGTGTGCACGGCGCGTTTGTGTCCGACGCTGAAGTGCATCGCGTAGTCAGTGAGCTGAAGAAGCAGGGCGAGCCGCAGTACTTTGAAGGCGTGCTGGAGGCCATTGACCTGGCGGCCGAGGGCGGCGCTGAAGGCGGCAAAGACGGCGCCGGCACCGGCGAAGCTGATCCGCTGTACGACCAGGCGGTGGATGTTGTGGTCAAGTCCAAACGCGCCTCCATCTCTCTGGTGCAACGCCATCTGCGCATTGGCTACAACCGCGCCGCGCGTTTGCTCGAAGACATGGAGCGCGCCGGACTCGTCTCGCCCATGCAGGGCAGTGGCAACCGCGAAATATTGGTTCCAAATCGGGAGCAGCAATGAATCGCATCACCGGCGCATTCGCAGCACTTTGTCTAATGACCACACCCTGGGTTTGCGTGGCTGCAGGTTCGGTAGACCAACTGCGCGGCTTTCTAACGCAAACACAAAGCGCGCGCGGAGAATTCACGCAGCGTGTGGAAAGCAAGACCGGCGCCGCGCCCCAGCAGTCCAGCGGTGCATTCCTGTTTCAGCGCCCAGGCCGCTTTCGCTGGACCTACCTCAAGCCGTACGAACAACTCATCGTCAGTGACGGAGACAAGCTCTTTCTCTTCGACAAAGATCTGAACCAGGTCACCGTCAAGCAACTGGCCGCAGCGCTACCCGCCAGCCCCGCCTCCATCTTGTTCGGCTCCAACCAGTTTGAAAAAGATTTTGAAGTGACCGACGGCGGCGCACGCCAAGGGCTGGAGTGGATCGTGGCCAAACCGCGCGGCCAGGACACCACCTTTGAAAAAATTGAAATCGGCTTCAAAGACCAGTTGCCCGCCGCCATGACCCTGCGCGACAGCTTCGGCCAGACCACCGTGCTCACCTTCTCAAAATTCGAACGCAACCCTGGCACCCCGGCAGACACGTTCAAATTCGTGCCGCCCAAAGGCGCCGACGTGCTCGAACAGAAGTAGTTCAGCGAACTTCAAACACCGTCTGCAGCAGCAGGGCCAGCGTGCTCATCACCGCAATCGTCCCCAGCCCCAGCGTGAGAATCGCCACCAGCACCGCATCCCACCCCGAAGCATTCTTGCGCCCGGCAGTGGCGTTGTAACGCGCATCAAATTTTTCATCCGGCATCAACGCCAACACCAGCGCATGCACAAACCCGGCCGTGACCGGAATCATCACCACAAAAAAAGCCGGCGTCTGATACCAGTTGTGCACCCCGAATAACGCTGGCAAACACAACATCGTGACCGCCAACGGCAACCACCACAGGCGCATTCCGAGGTAAATGCGGTGCAAACCCAGGGCACCGAAAACGGCGGCTAGCAGGGCGGCGAGGGCTTTGTGTTTGAAGGGCATGGGGGTGTGATGTGAGGGGCTTAGAAATTGGGCAAAGTGCTTTAGCGATGACATCACTGCTTGCTGAGCTACGCAGCGAGGTCGTCATATAGCATCCTGCTCAAGGTTGACGGCTATGAACGGCCATGTTGCGGATCAGGCGAAGGCAATGCCGCAGTATGCGTGCGGCTAAAGCGATGGGATCTAACACTTCACGAACGGCGTGCGCGATGAAATATTTGATCCTTTCGATCGTTGTTATTTGCTCAGCGGCAAACGCGGACGAGTGCAGCAGCGCGAAGACGCAGGCCGACCTGAATGCATGTGCGTCTAGGCAGTTTCAGCAGTTAGATGAGCAGCTCAACAAGGTTTATGCGGCCTATCGGGCCCGCCTAAACCAATCGCAGAAGCAGCAGCTCAAAGAGGTTCAGCTGGCGTGGGTCAAGTTTCGTGATCTGGGCTGCACCTTCGAAAGCTCCGGGGTAGCAGGAGGAAGCGCGCATCCCATGGTGTTCCACCAGTGCCTGTCCAGTAAAACTCAAGTCAGGCTGGGCGAACTCAAGGCGCTGGCTGCTTGCGAGGAGGGCGACATGAGTTGTCCGGTTTGGAAGTGAACCCCAGCCGATCGTGCGTGACTAGTTGAAAAAAACAGCCCCTGTGCACCATGAAAAATACTTTGCGCCTTACGTTTGATGCCGATTCGGACGGTACGGGCAAGCTATTTGCGCAAGTTCAGTCCGCCGATTTTTCTGGCGCCAGTTCTGCATGGTTTGGCAACGATGAGCTGGTCGAGTTCGCCAAGTCACTTGCCACTGCATATCCGCTGCAACCGAATTCGCCGCTCAAGCTCGAGGGAGGCTTTTGGAGTAAGTCGGACGCGGTCATCGAAAAGCTGCATGTGGGCCTTGCGTTCTACCCCATCGGTTCTACCGGCCGCGTTGGCTGCAGAGTCTCATTGAGTACGCCCCTTCATGCGCATGAACGGCCGGAGAGTCAGGCGATGGTCAAGGTCGAGCTGCACACAACGTACGAACAATTGAGTACTTTTGCTCGATCCCTCGAAATGCTTGCGCAAGGTGCTACGGATGAGGCTGCCCTAAAGTCCGTGGACTAACTCCTCCATTAAGGTTTGCCGAATATTTGCGCTCGGCGGCCTGGGTGTTTGAGCAAGGGGTTGGCTATGTCAGTGAACCAAACGACGAGGTCTAACGTTTCGCGCCAGTCTTACGGGGCGGCTGAACTCAATTGGTAGTCCACACCATGTTCAAGAAAACTTGTCATTGCCTCTTTATTGCTGCTGCTACGGGGGGCTGTGCTTCGTCCTTGGCCGCTGAGCCTCCGCCGTCAAAGCCGATGACGTGTGAGGCTGGCCCCGCGACTAAGACCTTCGGTAATGGCCCGTGGCTCATCTACGCCTGTGATGATGGGCAGTCGGTTGTTGTTGTATCTGGGCCTGGTAATCCGGCATTTCCGTTCTACTTCATGTTTTCGGCAAGTGCTGGTGAGTACAGGCTCGTTGGCGAAGGAACCGGGAGTAAACAAGCCTCGGGTGTCGCGTTGGCGCAACTGAAAAGTTTGTCTGCGCCTGAGGTTGCTGCGCTCGGTATGGAGGCACGGCGTATTCAATCCGGTTCACAGCGCTAGTTCATGCTTGGTGGCGTGCCGATTTACCATTCGCTGCAGGTGCGATTGTCCTGCTGGCAGTAGCCCACAATCAAACGTTAGGTTTTAGGTCGATCTATGGACGGCGCGGTACCTCTCATTGCTCTTGCTCTAATCGGCGGCTTTGTCATTGTTTGTGGCGGCTTGGTGTATGGCACTGTCGTCATGCTCTCGAGTGGTCGAAAACTGCGGTCGCTGGTGCGCGCCCGTCGCTGGGCTGTGGCAGCAGTTGCCTTGCTCATTCCGTTGTTTTTCCTCGCTCTGCTGAGCGCACGCACGGTTATTGGTCCTGCGCCGTCAGTGGTCGCACTTTTGGGCGCGGGCTGGGGTTCGATGGTAGTTCTGCGGCTCACCGCCCTTATCCGTGAGTCAGCATCGTGAGATTTAACCTGTCGATCGAGCGGGCGCCCGCTCATGTCAAATTTTAGGGTTCATATGTGGCCATTCGATCAGCCGCCTAACTGCGCCACATTTGTGACGCGAAGTCTCATTGAGGAAAAGAGCCCAATTCTGTTTGTCTCTCACGATGAGGATGACCATGGCTGGCAATTCCACGACACGCTCGACGCTACAAAGCAGGAGGATGCGTGCATTGTCTGCCTTAGCCATGTCCTTGAGCTTGACCCATCCATGAAAGAACTGGCGGACCTGGAGCCCGGTTGGGTCGCTTGGCGTACGAGTATTTCCCAACCATGGGTGCGCGAGCCAGCACCTCCCGACGTTGATGAGACCTGACATGTTCCGGAGAGGCTTTCAGTCACATGGTTGGCGTGGTGGCTCTGCATCGATTGCCGCTGTGTATTCAGTAGGATTTATGAAATCTTTTGTAGCGTTTTTCGCACTCGCTCTTGCTTCATGGCCATGCATAGGTGGCGAAGTCGAGTACCGCACTGGCGGTCCACGCTTCGATAAGGTTTGGCACGCTTTCTACGTCGAAGGCGATCATGAGCCTGAGCTAGATGACCCGCTTATTGCTGCGGGCCGCGCGATGACCCTGGTGATCTGTGAGGCGATCACGCATCCCGATATGAAACGTCGGCGCTACGCCATTGGTGCGCTTGGCTTCATTGGTGATCGGCGTGCGTTGCCTACCCTCGAAACGATCCTCAAAGACCCGGCTGAGATTTACTACTTCAGAGGAGATGCGTTGCATGCGATCTACCAGATCGACAAAAAATTGGGTGCTCAGTACGCCGACCAGTATGCAAATGAACACGACTATTTGAAGATGCTGGCTGACGCAATTCGAAGGGGAGAGGCGTGGCTGACTGAACCGACCAAAGAGTAGGGTTTCAGTCTGTTTTCGAGCAGGATGGCGGGCTCCAGAGTTTGTTCGACGAAGCGATTTCTGCGCGCCCTAGACGGATGGGGTGGGTGTGTTCTCCTCACCTGGATATAATCGCGGGCTTTTCGCCGCACCCCCTACTTTTTATTCATCGCGGCACTGACTGAGGAAGTGAATCATGGTTGTTATTCGTCTGGCCCGTGGTGGCGCCAAGAAGCGTCCGTTTTTTAACATCGTTGCTACTGATTCGCGCAATGCGCGTGATGGTCGCTTCATTGAGCGCGTGGGTTTTTACAACCCGGTGGCCACTGAAGGTGAGCAAAAGTTTCGTGTCGCCACGGACCGCCTGCAACATTGGGTTGGGGTGGGCGCGCAGATGAGCCCCACCGTGGCGCGTCTGGTCAAGCAGTACGGGCAAGTCAAAGCTGCGGCCTAACGGCCTGTGCTGGATATGCCCGGCGCGGGCGCTGCACTGGTGGATCTGGGTGCCGTGCGCGGTGCCTACGGGGTCAAGGGTTGGGTCAAGGTCATGCCCTTTTCGCCCGATGCCACGGTGCTGACTCAGGCGCGTGAGTGGTGGCTGAAGACGGCGGATGCACAGCCGCGTCGGCTGCAGGTTCAGTCAGTACGCAAGCACGGGGCCAGTGTGATTGCCAAGTGGGACGGGTTTGATGTCCCCGAGCAATGCGAGGCGCTCAAGGGCGCCACGATTGCTGTGGACCGCGCTGCGTTTGCTCCGCTGCCTGCCGGCCAGTGGTACTGGGTGGATCTGATCGGTGCGCGGGTGGTCAATCGCGCCGAGGTCACGCTGGGGCAGGTGACTGGTGTGCAGAGCAATGGCATGCAGGATCTGATGGAAGTGAAGTCCGCAGCGGGCGCTGTGTTGCTGATTCCGATGGTGTCGCACTACGTCGATGAAGTGGATGCGGCGCACGGTGTGGTGCGGGTGGACTGGGAATTGGATTGGTCGTAAGTCAGTGAGGGAACGGCGTGCGTTTTGATGTGATCACCCTGTTCCCGCCGATGTTTGCTGCGGTGGCCGAGTCGGGCATTACGCGGCGGGCGTTGGAGTCCGGGTTGTGGCACTTGCAGTTGTGGAACCCGCGTGATTTCACCACCGACGTGCACCGCACGGTGGACGACCGGCCCTTTGGCGGTGGTCCAGGCATGGTGATGATGGCTGAGCCCCTGGCCCTGGCCGTTGCAGCCGCCAAGGACGCGCAGCGGGCGGCAGGTGGTGAAGTGGGTAGTGAAGCGGGCAGGGTGATTGCGTTATCGCCCGCAGGGCGGCCGCTCACGGATGCCCGGGTGCGGGAACTGGCCGCGCAACGCACGCCGTTGGTGTTGGTGTGTGGCCGATATGAAGGCATCGATCAGCGTTTTCTCGATGCCTGTGTGGATGAAGAAATCTCGATTGGCGACTTCGTGATTTCTGGCGGTGAGTTGGGCGCCATGGTGTTGATGGATGCGGTGGTGCGGCAGTTGCCCGGCGCGATGAAAGAAGCGTCCAGTGCGGATGAATCTTTTGCCGATGGGCTGCTGGATGCCCCGCAGTACACGCGGCCCGAAGTTTGGCGCGGTGTGGGTGTGCCGCCGGTGTTGCTCAGTGGGCACCATGCGCAGATTGAGCAGTGGCGCCAGCAGCAGAAGCGGGAGCGTACGCAGACGCGGCGCCCGGATCTGTTGCCGGTCAGGAAGTGAATGCAGTTTTTTGTAGTGAGCCCGTGGTGAGAGAGGTTTTCTTTTGAGCCACGGTTTGTTGATCCCATCCTCTAGTGCGGCAACACGAATACATCAGCCGGTACCACGATGGTTTAGGAGAGTGTGATGGACTTGATCCAGCGTCTTGAAAATGAAGAAATGGCCCGTCTGACGGCCAACAGAACCATTCCCGAATTTGCCCCTGGCGATACGGTGGTGGTGAACGTGAACGTCATTGAAGGCACCCGCAAGCGCGTGCAGGCCTATGAGGGCGTCGTGATTGCACGGCGTAACCGCGGTCTGAACAGCGGTTTTACGGTGCGCAAGATTTCCAGCGGCGAAGGCGTGGAGCGTACGTTCCAGCTGTATTCGCCCAGCATTGCTTGCATTGAAGTCAAGCGTCGTGGCGATGTGCGTCGCGCCAAGCTCTATTACCTGCGTGATCGCTCCGGCAAGTCGGCGCGCATTCGCGAAAAGCTGGCTCGCAAAGACAACACCAAAGCCCAGGCGTAGGTGCCACAGTGGCCACAGTGCGTTGCCCTTGCGTAGACATCACTCGCAAGGGCAACGCGTTTTTCTGATGGCTGAAACATCCGGCGTGCCTCTATGACGCGGCTGCCGTCCTTTGACCCCGAAGCGGTTCCTGTGGATCCGGCGTTCGCCGATCCGGCCGTGCGCGGTCTTGCCATTCCTACTGAACGACTCACGCCCACTGCTGTGCGTGCGCGGTTTGCGCAGCCCCTGGTGTGGCAGCCTGATGTGCAGGCGGACCTGCGCCTGCAGAACCCTGCTGCAGCGCCTAAGCCGGCCGCGGTGCTGATTCCCCTGGTGGCGCGTGAGGGCGGGCTGCACGTCTTGCTCACGCAACGCACAGGGCATCTGAATGATCACGCCGGGCAAATCAGTTTTCCGGGTGGCAGGATCGAACCCCACGATGTTGATCCCATTGCCGCGGCGCTGCGTGAATCGTCTGAAGAAATCGGCCTGGATCCCGGCGCCGTCGATGTGGTGGGCACTTTGCCGCACTATCTGACCGCCACCCACTATCAGGTCACGCCGGTGGTGGGCCTCATCGAGCGCCTGCCATCGCTCACGCTCGATGCCTTTGAAGTGGCGGAGGCCTTCGAGGTGCCGCTAGAGTTTTTGATGAACCCGGCGCATCACGAGCTGCGCGCGACGCAGTGGCAGGGCCAGCGCCGCGCGTTTTATGCCATGCCGTATTTATCTGCGCGGCGCTATTTCATCTGGGGGGCCACAGCGGCCATGCTGCGCAACCTGTATCGTTTTTTAAGTACGAGCTGAATTCAAGGGATTGGATTTATGAGCTGGATTTCCATTGTTGCGGTGGTGTTGACCTTGCTTTTGGAGCAGGTGCGTCCGCTGTTGTATGGCAGTGCGCTGCACACGACGGTGGCGCGGCTGGCGGCCTATACGCAGCGCAGCCTGAATGCGGGTCAGCCACGCCATGGCGGTTATGCGTGGATGTTGATGGTCTTGGGCTCCAGCGTGCTGGTGGCGCTGCTCTATCTGGGGGCCTACGCCGTCTCGAGCCTGCTGGCGCTGTTGGTGTCTGTGGTGACGCTCTATTGCACGCTAGGTTTTCGTCAGTTCAGCCACCAGTTCACCGAGATTCAGTTTGCTTTGCTGCGCGGTGATGTGGCCGCCGCGCGGGCCGAACTCACGCAGTGGAAGCGTGGCGCCGAGGACAACTTTTCGGCAGCCGACCTTGATGCCGACGAAATCACGCGTCAGTCCATTGAACATGGATTGCTGCTGGCGCACCGCCATGTGTTTGGCGTGTTCTTCTGGTTTGCCTTGCTGGCCTGGCTGGTGGGGCCAGCCGGTGCGGTGCTCTACCGCTTATCTGAGTATGTGGCGCGTTCATGGAACCGGCCGCCTGCGCCTGGTTTGCCCGCTGACCACTTTGGCGAGTTTGCGCGGCGTGCGTTTGAAGTGATTGACTGGCTGCCGGTGCGCCTGTCGGCGTTTAGCTACGCCATCGTGGGCGACTTTGAAGGTGCGGTGTATTGCTGGCGTCAGGTGGTGCGCCATCTGGCGCCCGACGAGCAACCTTCCTCACGCACCTTGATGCTGGCCGCGGCCAGCGGTGCGATGGGCATGCGCGTTCTCACCACTCAGGATGCGGCGCGCATTCTGGATGAGCCCGGACAAGAGGGCGCTGCTCTGCATGAACCCGAGCCTCGCATGCTGCGCTCAGCCGTGGGCCTGGTCTGGCGCGCGCTGGTCTTGTGGCTGGCCATGCTGGTGCTACTCACGCTGGCGGGTTGGTTGGGGTGACGTATTTCAAAGCACGGGGCTCCTTCGTCATCCCCGCACAGGCGGGGATCCAGGCGGTCTCTATCACTGGTACTGGATCCCCGCCTGCGCGGGGATGACGGAAGTACTACGACCTCGGTCGCGCCATCGCCTCTTGCGCCAGCTCCCGATAAAACGCATATCGACTCGGTTGTATCTCTCCCCGGGTCACTGCTGTGCGTATGGCGCAACCCGGTTCTTCCAGGTGTTTGCAGTCGTTAAAGCGGCACTGTCCCAGAAATGGCATGAGATCGGGCATGGCCTGCGCGGCCTCCCCGGGGCTCAGGTGCGACAACCCAAAGGCCTGAAACCCGGGCGAGTCCACCAACGCGCCGCCACCTTCTGCCGCGGTTAAATCAAACCAGCGCGAGGCGGTGGTGGTTTGTTTTCCCAGATTCAGGTGCGTCGAGAACTCTTGCGTGCGCGCGGCCGCGTGGGGCACCAGCAGATTGAGCACCGTCGATTTACCCATGCCGCTTTGTCCCGCCAGCAGCGTGGCGCGGCCGCTCAACGCCGCGAGCAGGGTCTGCCGCGCCGCCGCGGCATCGTGCTTGGCCGATATCAACAGCGTGGGGTAACCGAGCGTTTCCAGCAGATGACGGGTGGCTTCGGACGGGGGGTTCGCAGCAATGAGATCACGCTTGTTCAGGATCACCAGTGCGTTGAGGTTGGCAGCGCTGGCTGCCGCCAATGCGCGCCAGATGAAGGTCTCGGAATATGTGGGTTGCGGCGCGTAAACGATGGCCACTTGATCAATGTTGGCCGCCATCTCTTTGGTGCGCACCGTGTCAGCGCGAAACAGCAGGCTGGTTCGCGGCGCAATGGCTTCAATGACGGCCGGTTCCGTGTGGCCGGCGGCCAGCTCCACCTGATCGCCCACCACCAAGTCCGTGCGCTTGCCACGGCGCACGGCTTCCAAAAGTTTTCCATCGGGTGTGGCCACCAGGCATTGGCGGCCAAAGGTAGCCACGACTCGGGCCGACGTGTGCGATGTGTGCGGTGCGTTAGACACTAAAGCGTTGCTCGAAGAGGGCGTCGGTTTTGGCGGCGCAGATGAAGTCATTGACCGACAGGCCGTGCACCGAGTGGGTGTTGAACCGAACCGTGCAATGGTTGAACTCCACCGTGAGCACCGGATGATGGTCTTCGTGATGGACCACATAGGCCAGCGCGTTGACGAAGGCCAGTGTTTCAAAATAGTTGGCAAAGGTAAAGCAACGTTCGATGTAACCGTCACCCAGCGACCATCTCGGTAACCGTTGGAGTTGCTGTGTAGCTTTCTGCGCCGTCATGGCCGAGCCCGTCACTGGTCGGCATTGAGCGTGCAGCAACTCCTGCAGCGTTAACACGCTTGGGCCCCCACGGCCGCGCCGGTGCCCTGCGCCTGCAGGCGCGCAATGCGCAACGCTGCGGGTGGATGCGAGTCATAAAACGCCGAATACAGCGGGTCTGGCGTCAGTGTCGAAGCGTTGTCCTGATACAGCTTGACCAGCGCTTGCGTCAGATCATTGGCCTGGGTGTGCTGTGCGGCAAAGGCATCGGCCTCGAACTCATGGCGCTGCGACAGTGCGTTGGCCAGGGGCGAGAGGGGCAGCATCACCACGGGCAGCACCAGCACAAAGAGAATCAACGCCAGTCCATCGTTGGGCGCGTTGAGTAAAGGTTCCACGCCCAGCCCTTGATAAAACCAAAGCTGACCGGCCAACCAGCCCAGCGCGGCAAAAAACAACAAGCTGCCGAGCAACATCAGCACCAGACGTTTGGTGATGTGCTTCAACTTGAAGTGCCCCAGCTCGTGGGCCAGCACGGCTTCAATTTCAGCCGGTGTGAGGCGCTCCACCAGCGTGTCAAAAAACACGACGCGCTTGGCCGCGCCCAGACCCGTGAAATACGCATTGCCATGCGCGGAACGGCGCGAGCCGTCCATCACAAACACGCCGCGGCTGGCAAAGCCCGTGCGTGTGAGCAGGGCGTTGATGCGCTCGATGAGTGCGCTGTCTTTGAGCGGCTGAAACTTGTTGAAGAGCGGCGCAATCAGCGTGGGGTACAGCACCAGCACCAGCGCATTGAATCCGGCCCATACGCCCCAGGCATACAACCACCAGTAGGGCCCCGCGGCCTGCATGAGCCACAGCACCAGCGCCAGGATGGGTAAACCAATTGCGGCCGACAAGACCAATGACTTGAGCAGGTCCGCGATGAACAAGCCCGGCGTCATGCGGTTAAAACCAAATTGCTGTTCGACATGAAACGTGCGGTACCAGCCAAACGGCAAATCAATCAGCGTGACCAGCAAGATCACCAGCGCCACCAGCGCGACCTGAAACATCAAACCCGTTCCCATCCACGTTGAAAGGTGCGTCATCAGCGCCTGCAAGCCACCGCCCAGGGTCAGCGCCACCAGCACCATGGCACCCCAAGACGTTTCCACAAGCGACAGCCGCTGCTTGGTTACGGTGTAAGCCGCTGCCTTGCGGTGCGCGTCCAGGCCAATGCGATCGGCAAAGCGCTCAGGCACCTGATCGGCATGCGCTGACACATATTTGATCTGTCGGCTGGACAGCCACAGTTTCAAAACGAGGCTGGCTAACACAGCCATTGCGAAGGCAATGCTGATGAAATGGAAGTCACTGAAGAGCTGCATGCGAGAATTCATCAAAGGTGTTGTGAGGCTTACGGCTGAACGAATTCAGTATCTCACGCACCATTTTCATTCTGAGGTGAATCAATGGCAGCAGTTCCCACGGTGCGTGACAAGCGCTTTGATGACAACAATCTGATCTGGGTCGATATGGAGATGACGGGCCTCAATCCCGACGCGGATCGGGTGATCGAGGTGGCCGTGGTGGTGACCGACGCGTGGCTCGAGACCATTGCCGAGGGGCCCGTGCTGGTGGTGCACCAGTCCAATGAAATGCTCGATGGAATGGACGCCTGGAACAAAGGCACCCACGGGCGCTCGGGGCTGATTGACCGCGTGCGCGCCTCCACACTCGATGAAGCCAGCGCGAGCGCGCAGCTCACCGCTTTTCTCGCGCCCTATGTGGGTGCGGGCAAGTCACCCATGTGCGGCAACTCGATCTGCCAGGACCGGCGCTTCATGGCGCGCTGGATGCCCCAGCTGGAGACGTACTTCCACTATCGCAATCTGGATGTGAGCACCATCAAGGAGCTGGCCAAGCGCTGGCGCCCGGAAGTGGTGCGCTCATTCGAGAAGAAGAGCAGGCACGAAGCGCTGGCCGACATTTATGAGTCGATTGCCGAGATGAAGCACTATCGGGAGCACTTCCTGCGCTTGCCCGAGAAAGTCCCCCCGACAGGAATTGAACCTGTATCTGGCGCTTAGGAGGCACCCGTTCTATCCGTTGAACTACGGGGAGCTGGGGAATCTGGAAAAAACTGCTGCGAGTATACGAAGGCGAGCCCCACTTGGCTCCAGATTGAATGCGCAGATTGCGGTTAATTTTTTTATGGTGTCCACACTTTTTGAATTTTTGTTTGCGTCAAGGGGTTCGTATCCAGGAAACAACGTGTTCGGACACCAGTCCTCACGACCTGCCCGCTTCGTGAGCACCCCAGTGCAAACCAAGGATCGACGCGGGTTTGAGCCAATTGGCTGCACTTTTTCCACACGAAATGTGGATAACTTTTTTATCGCGCATTCGTCCCACCATCCCGCTCAAAAATTTTTTTGCTGATCTGACCTATGAGTTCGTCCCCCCGCAGTTCACGTTCTTCCGGCGCTTACGTCGAGGCGTCTATCAAAGTGCTCAAAGGGCTGGAGCCTGTGCGCCAGCGCCCGGGCATGTACACGCGCACCGACAGTCCGTTGCACATCGTGCAAGAAGTCATCGACAACGCGTCTGACGAAGCCCTGGCCGGCCATTGCACGCAGATTGATGTCGTGGTGTATGTCGATGGCAGCGTCTCGGTGCTGGATAACGGGCGCGGCATACCCACGGGGATGCACCCGGAAGAAAAAGCCCCGGTCGTTGAAATTGTGTTTACCCGTCTGCATGCCGGGGGCAAGTTCGATAAGCGCACGGGTGGTGCGTATTCGTTCTCTGGCGGGCTGCATGGTGTGGGTGTGTCGGTCACCAATGCCCTGGCGTCGCGATTGCAGGTGGGTGTGTGGCGCGATGGCAAATTTTTCAGCCTGGCCTTTGCTGACGGCGAGGTGTGCGAGAAGCTCACGTCGCGCGCTGCCAAGAAGGAAGAGCTGCGCTCGGGCACGCAGGTGCGTGTATGGCCCAACCCCAAATACTTTGACAGCGCGCTCATCTCGGTCGAAGAACTGGAACGCCTGCTGCGCAGCAAGGCCGTATTGCTGCCGGGCACTGAAGTCACATTAACGGTAGAAAAAACCGGCCGCGTGCAGCGCTGGCGTTATGACGGCGGACTCAAAGAGTATTTGTTGTCATCACTGAGTGGCGATCCGTTGTTGCCGCCGTTTGAAGCCGAGGGTTATGCCGAAGCTGACGATCAGATCTTTGCGCAAGGCGAGGGCGCGCGTTGGGTGCTGGTCTGGACGGAAGACGGTATGCCCACGCGTGAGTCCTTCGTCAATCTGATTTCCACGCCGGCCGGTGGCACGCACGAAGCAGGTCTGCGTGAAGGCATGTTCACCGCCACGCGTGCCTTTATTGAAGCGCACAGTCTGTTGCCCAAGGGCGTCAA
>CAZZAD010000051.1:0-15610 GCA_964652055.1 uncultured Burkholderiaceae bacterium
CACATCCAGCGCAAGTTCGAGTTCGTTGTGGCTGAGGTACTCCTCGCACGCAGCGAGTTCCGGCGCACCATCAATCTCCGTCGCGGCTTGCCGGAGCAATGCCTCGGTGACTTGCCACTGCTTGAGGAGCCGTTCATCCATAGCTTGCAGCCCAACGTTGGCGTTGACCGGCGCACAACCAGGAGCGCCACTGGCGCGGACGCACTTGTGCGTCCGTGTCGAACAACCTGTTAGGCGGCATTTTCAATTGGCTACCTCCAACCGTACGACCAACGGCACGCGAGTGCGTTAATGGCACGCGCGCTTAGCTCCGGAAACGCTGCACGGAGTTTGGCCTCGTAGACGGACTGCTCCGACTGTAGATCGTTGCTTTCCCAATCCCGGGGCGAGTGCTCCGGCCCCACGAGGAATCTTGAGACTTGCTCTGCCAGGGCATCGGCGGATGGCCCGAACACTTGTTTGAGACGCTCGGCACCCGAGCCAGCGGGTTGATAGCCACCGGACGGCCCAGCGCCCAAGTACACGCAAACGGCCTCGCTTAGATCGACCATCTTGCCGCCTAACGTAGAGGTAAGGGGCGGCCGGAGCGCGTAGCGCGGAGGGAACCCAAAGCGCAGCTTTGGGCCGTCCGCTTGACCGCCATGTTAGACCGCGGGTTCACTGCTCATCCTCTGGCCGAAGCGGCGAGTATGACCAGTTGAATGAAGACATTATGTCCCGGGCAAAGTGATCAAGCTCCGCTCGGTAATGATGCTCGTGCGGGACGGGTACTAACGGGGAGCCCGCAGTGAAGCCAAGTGACTGCAGCGCAGCGGCAAACTGTTCAATCGGGCCGTAGGCGAATAGTTGATCGTGACGATCCCAAACGACGGTTCCATCGTCACTCGGGGAGTGCGCCCAAATGTCAAAGCGGGCATCCCCTGAGAGAAATGCGCCGAACTGAGCCAAGAACCCTTTAACTTCTGAGAGAGAAAGTGCATCGCTTTGATAGCGCCCGGCCTCCGCCTCCCCGCGCGGTGTATGAAGCACATAGAGCAAGTAATACGGTGGCTCCATGCACTCGACCATGCGCTCAAAAATCGATGGGTCACTGCCGGGGACTCCCGCGACGATGCGGTCTCCAGCCTCAAAGACGGGAGGGTAAGAGTGGGCAAGCCATTCTCCATTTACCAAGTGTCCGAGTCGGTACATGAGTGGTCTAACGTTTGACATGAGCGGGGACACAAAGGCGCAGCCTTTGTGGCATCCGATCGATGGAGTGGTTAGGCGTCACAGGATGCCAACGTTCCATTTGTCTTCGCCATCGAACTGATACTTGTAGCCGTCAATTCGCCAGTCGCCTGATTTCTTGAGCACTACAAAGACGAACTTGTAATTGACAACCTCGCCCTTTGCCTGGAAGAAGACTTCCGCTCGACTTGAAGTCTTCAAATCGACACTCGTGAGCGCCTGCTCATCGACGCCTTCGTACTTCGTTGGAATCCCCGCACTCAGAGGCCCGTCAGGCCCTCCATAGGCGCGCCTTTTGATGGTGCAAGATCGCTCGAAGATTTCCCGATAGATGCCCCCATGCTTTCGCTCAATCTCGCTTGTTCGAGCGTTGTGAGGATTCCTCAGCTCTTCAGTCCAGGCGTTGTCAAAGGAATCCAGGTGTGGGCGCCACTCATCATAGAACCCCCTCTCCCACTCATTCATTTCTTCTACGAATCGCAGAACGAGGCGCCTTATCGTGCTTTGCGGTTCGTCATTCACACCAGCATTCGTCATTGCCTATAGATCTCCGCTCTGATGCCTAACGCCTGAATTAAGCCGAGCCGCGAAGCGGCTTCGGCTTGAATGAATTGTTAGGTTGCCGCCAACGTGCGCTCAACAGCCTTGACGACCGTCTCGCGCACCTTGGCAGACAGAAAATGGGTGGGGATGCTGCCGATTGGGCCGGACGTCGACCGGGGCGGACGATCCGTGGCGCGGACGTACTCAAGAATTTGCTCCGCGTGCTTCCGATCCCATGCCCATAACATCTTGCCGCGAATTGACCATTGCCACCAAGCATCCTCCGGCCAGGCCAACGTGTGGATGACGGGTGTCCTGCAGTTGGAGCACTCGACCACGCCGCGGTGAAGCAAAGCATAGCCTTGGCCGTTGTTTCGCCCGTACGTTAGGAATTGGCTTGAGCTTCCTTTCGGCGCCTGCCAAGGCAGCAGTTCTGGATATCTCTCGACCACGTACCAGCTGCCCCATCGGTGTGAGGGGCGGTCTGCAGGTGGTTCCAGCGGGAACTCATAAGGCTCTACAAAAAGGGCATGCCCCATGCAATTGGGGCATCTGACTTCCAAGCGGTCGCGACCTCTCATAGCAACCTAACGTTTGACATGAGGGGCAGCTGGAGGCGGGCGAAGCCCGCTGGAAGCTGTCCCCTCGATGGAAGGGTTAGAGCGCTTGGCGAAAGCGTGGAGACCTAGAAGTACGCGATAGCCTGGGTACTCTCGCCACGCTGGATACTGACGCCGGTAGTACTCGTTCCAGTAGCTCACTGCTCGGCGGCTGATCGTTCGCTGATAAGCAATGTTTGCATTCAGGAACTCACCATACATCTGTGCGTTCAGGCGTGGCAACGCGCGCTCGACGACTTGAAGAATTTGAATGACGTACTCACCGATCAACTGTATGACGAAGGGAACAACCCAGGGCTGCTCGACGGTGAGAAGGTGGGTCAAGCACCTTTCGCGCAGAAATCCGTCGTAATGCCTCGTTCCGAGGCAGAGGGCGACTTGGCCCTGTGGGCCAGGGCGCTTGGCGTACTTCAAGACCCGACTCTCTCTGTAGTAAACCCTATATGGAATGGCGAGTTTTTCACCCTGAACAACAACGGTGAAGGCCTCTGATGGAGGATGAAGCTGAAGGTCCGAAAGCGCGGGGATGACAGCCTCCACATCTGCCTTCAAGCACTCTGGAAATGCACGGGACTCTACGGAGAGAAACATAGCGCTCTAACGTAGAGCTAACCGGCTCGCCGAAGCGAAGCTTCGGCGAGTCCAGCGACCGAAGGGAGCGAGGTTGAGCGCCATGTTAGGTGCGACTCTCACATTCGGTGATCTGCCAATACGTTTCCGACTCAGTGAGCACCGCGCGGGAGTTCCAGTGCTTCACAGCTCGGCGCTTCTCCGCCGCTGCAATGTCATCAGTGTTCAACGGACGCCAGCGGTTACTGCGCCGAAAGCCGCCTGCGACCTCAACGTTGCAAGGAAACACTTCAAGTGCCTTGGCTTGCGCATCGGCAAGTGACTTCGAATTGGCTCCGCCTGACGATGTTGGATTTGCGAGTTGAACACCGTCATCTTCCCAATCGCAAATGGGGCAGATCGCGAACGAGCCGTACTCATCTGCCAACGTGACGAAGCCGCAGCAAGGACATGGAAGATCGCTCATGCGAAAGCACCTAACGTGTTATCGGGCGCACCAATGCTGCTTTTGCCATCACGTTGCTCCCTAAAAATGTAGAGTCAGATTCTTGCACGCCCTCACGGGGCCTAGCTGCTAGCGCATTGGACTATACGTACATACAGTACTATGCAGCCATGAAAACCAGCAGCTCCCAACTCCCGCCTTTTCGCGCCACTCGGCTGCTCGACCAAGTGCGCGAGCGCATCCGGTATTTGCACTACAGTGCATATCAACATAATCGTCGCCCCGACTGATCAAGCGGCCTAAGGACACGCTGAACAATTCACCCTTTTTCTACTCAGCGTGTCCCTAACGAACCGTATATCCCCGCCCTTCCAGGCAAGCGGCAAACCCGCGCTGAAACACGTGCACGTCGGATGTGGCACCGGGTTGAGCCGAAGCCCAGCGGTTGCACTCAGCGCGATCGGCTTCGGTTTGCGCCGGGCTCTGGCCGTTGCGCGGGTAAACAATTGGGTCAGGCAGGGTTCTAGGCGGCGGGGGAACGGGCTGCGCCTCGTCAGCACCGGGGGGTGGCGCCACCACCGCGTACCCCTGTCCGGGCGCAATCGCGTAGTACACGCCATTGGCGTAGTAGTACGGCGCGCCCCCGATCCACAACGTGGCATAGGCTGGCGGCAACATGGGCAGCACAATGCCTATCGGTGGTGCAATGACCACAAACCGGCTGGCCGCAGGCCGAAACCACACGCCGCCATGAAAGAAATAGTTTCCGCCACCAAAGCCCACGCTGATGCTGCCCGCAGGCAACACCCGCGTGCTGTAGCCGCGCGGTGGGTAGTAGTGGTCGTGGCGGTAACGCTCATCCAGATGCCACTGCGATGAACTGCCGTGGTCATCTCCACCACGGCCACGATGTTCCGACTTGTCTTTTGCAGACACCACAGCACTTAGAAACACCATCGTGCACATCATGGCCACGGCTAACAGATTGCGTTTCATCGTCAGGCTCCTTTAAAGAGATTTCACTGCATCAAGCGCAGCCTGCAGGCGATCGACCGCAATCACCTCCAGGCCCTCAATTTTTTGCTTAGGTGCATTGGCCTTGGGCACCAGTGCATGCGAAAAACCCAGCTTGGCCGCTTCACGCAAACGCTCCTGCCCACGCGGCGCGGGGCGAATTTCTCCGGCCAGCCCCACCTCGCCAAAGGCCACCAACCCACGCGGCAGCGGTGCGTTGCGCAGTGATGAGGTGATGGCCAACAACGCCGCCAGATCGGCCGCAGGTTCCTGAATGCGCACGCCCCCCACCGCGTTGACAAAAACATCCTGGTCATACGTGGCAATGCCGGCATGCCGATGCAACACGGCCAGCAGCAAGGCCAGACGTTGCTGGTCCAACCCCACACACAAGCGGCGCGGGTTGTGCACGCGCGCGGCATCCACCAGCGCCTGAATTTCCCCCAGCAGCGGCCGCGTGCCTTCTTGCGTGACCAGCACGCAAGAACCGGCCACCTGCACGTCGTGCTGCGACAAAAAAAGCGCCGAAGGGTTGCTCACCCCACGCAAGCCCCGCTCGGTCATGGCGAACACGCCTAATTCGTTGACGGCACCAAAACGGTTCTTGAACGCACGCACCAGACGGAACGAGGAATGCGTGTCCCCCTCGAAATACAGCACGGTGTCCACCATGTGTTCGAGCACCCGCGGCCCCGCCAGTGCACCCTCTTTGGTGACGTGGCCAATGAACACCAGGCTCACACCGGTCTGCTTGGCCATGCGCGTGAGCTGCGCGGCGCACTCGCGCACCTGCGCCACCGAGCCCGGGGCGGATTGCAACTCATTGGAGTACAGCGTCTGGATCGAATCAATCACCGCCACTTCAGGCTGCTCCTGCGCCAGGGTGGCCACGATGCGTTCGAGCGAAATTTCTGCCAACAAACGCACCTGCTTGCCATCGATGCCCAGACGCCGCGCGCGCAAGGCCACCTGCGCGGCCGACTCCTCACCACTGACGTAGAGCACGCGCCGCTGCGCGCCCCTGGCCGCCAGCGCCTGCAGCAGCAAGGTCGCTTTGCCAATACCCGGATCGCCGCCGATGAGCACCACACCACCGGCCACCAGACCGCCACCCAACACACGGTCAAACTCGTCGATGCCTGTTGATTCACGCGGCATGTCCACCGCGGCAATGTCACCCAGCGTTTGTACGGGCTGCGTGGGCGCAAGTGCGGCGTAACGGTTGGCCTGGGGCGACGCGGCTTCGATGCGCGCCTCCGCCAGCGTGTTCCACGCGCTGCAATGCGGGCACTGGCCCTGCCACTTCAGGCTGGTGCCACCGCACTCACTGCACACGTATTGGGTTTTGATGCCTGCTTTAGCCATGGCTTATCCGTTCACCTGCACCGGCACACGCGGCGCCAGTGCGCACATCAACTCGTAACCCACCGTACCGGCGCGTTCAGCCACGGTGTCGATGGGCACGTGCTCGCCCCACAGTTCAACGGGGCTGCCCACGCCCGCGTGGGGCGCATCACTCAGATCCACCGCAATCATGTCCATGGACACCTGCCCCACCAGCGGCACCGGGTGCCCGTGCACCCACACGGGCGTGCCATCGGGGGCCACGCGCGGATAACCATCGGCATATCCGCAGGCCACCACGCCAATGCGCGTGGGTTTGGGCGCGACCCAGCGGCTGCCGTAGCCCACCGCCTCACCGGCAGCCAGCGTGCGCACAGCAATGAGTTCCGAACACAAACGCATGACGGGCCGCAAATCAAAATCGGCCGCAGGTTTGCCGCGTGCCGGCGTGGCGCCGTAGAGCATGATCCCTGGGCGCACGCTGCGGCCTTGCACCTGAGGCTGCATCAACAACGCGGCCGAGTTGACCAAGCTGGTGTCACCCGACCAGTGCGCCGCAAGCGAATTAAAACGGCGCAGCGGCTCGTCCACGTCCTGCGCACGCGCACTGTCCGCATTGGCAAAGTGCGTCATGAGTGAGGCCACCCGCACACCGGGCAAGGCGTCGAGGCGCTGCAAGGCGGGCATCAGCTCATCGGCCTCAAACCCCAGGCGATTCATGCCGGTATTGACCTTGACATACACCTCAAGCGCCGAGGAACGCGCCTGGCGGGCCAGCATGTCGATCTGGTCTGCCCGATGCAGCACCGGGATCAGGTTCAGAGCGCTCACCACGGCCAGATCGTCAGGCGAGAAAAAACCTTCCAGCAACAGGATGGGTTTACGCCAGCCGCCCTCACGCGCGCGCTGCGCCTCCTCCAGATCCAGCAAAGCCAAGCCATCGGCCTGCTCCAAGGCAGGCAACACGCGCGTCAGGCCGTGCCCATAGGCATTGGCCTTGACCACCGCCCACACTTTTCTGCCCCGCGCGTGCCGGCACGCCACGTCAAGGTTGTGACGCAAGGCAGCCAGATCGATGTGGGCAAGAATGGGGCGAGGCATAGGGACAAGAAGCGTTGAAGAAGCAATCAAGGCGCCGAGCTTAAACAGCGCAGCACAACGTCGTCGGCGCAACCTATCCAAGCGTTGCGCAGGTCACGTGATATAAGCCGCGCCCGGGCCTGCGTGATCGGGCCAATCTCGGGGGCCCACCCCTCCATCCAACTTGATGCCCACGCCATTTTTGCAATGAACCGCGGCTTCTACACCATCATGGCCGCGCAGTTTTTTTCGTCGCTGGCCGACAATGCGTTGCTCATCGCCGCCATTGCCCTGTTGCGCGATGTGCACGCGCCCGAGTGGATGACGCCGCAGCTCAAGGGCTTTTTCTTTATCTCGTATGTAGTGCTGGCCCCATTTGTAGGCGCCCTGGCCGACGCCTTGCCCAAGGGCCGGGTGATGTATTTCACCAACCTCATCAAGATTGTGGGCTGCGCCATGATGTTGGCGGGCGTGCATCCGCTGCTGGCCTATGCCGTGGTGGGTTTTGATGCGGCGGCCTATTCGCCCGCCAAGTACGGCATCCTCACCGAGCTGCTGCCCCACGACAAACTGGTGGTGGCCAACGGCTGGATTGAGGGCCTGACGGTGGGCTCCATCATTCTGGGGTTTGTGTTGGGTGGCATGCTGGTCTCGCCCCATATCGCCACCTCCCTGCTGTCTTTTGACATGCCGTTGGTTGACACGCACGTCAACACACCGGGTGAAGCGGCCATCGGCATCATCGTGTTCATTTACGGCATCGCAGCCGTCATCAATCGTTTCATCCCCGACACCGGCGCGCGCTATGCCAAACAGGCACGTCAGCCATGGCGGTTGCTGGTGGACTTCACGCATTGCGTGGCGACGCTATGGAAAGACCGACTCGGGCAGATTTCGTTGGCCGTCACAACGCTTTTCTGGGGGGCAGGCGCCACGTTGCAGTTCATCATTCTCAAGTGGTCGGAGCAAGAGTTGGGGCTGCGCCTGGATCAGGGCGCCATCTTGCAAGCCGTGGTCGCGATTGGAATTGCGCTGGGCTCGGTGCTGGCTGCAGCACGAGTCAGCCTGCAACGGTCTTTGTCGGTATTGCCCGTAGGCATTGCGATGGGTTCGTTGGTGCTGTGCCTGCCGCTGATTGATTTTTCTGCGCTGGGCACTGCGTTCTCTTTCTCGTGGTTCGGCACCACGTTTAGCGGCGGCATGATCCTGGCCGCTGCACTCATGATCGTGATTGGCGCCCTGGCCGGCTACTTTGTGGTGCCCATGAATGCGCTGCTGCAGCACCGCGGCCATATCCTTCTTTCAGCAGGACACTCCATCGCCGTACAAAACTTCAATGAAAACCTGAGCATTTTGGTGATGACCAATATCTACGCTGCCCTGATTGGCTTTGGCATGGGGATCAACCTGGTCATCGTGCTGTTTGGATTTTTTGTTGCCGCCACCATGAGCCTGGTGCTGCTGCGTCACCGCTACAACCAGCGTCAGTTCAATTACGAAACACTGATTGGACAGGCTGGACACGCTGCAGGTGGCGCGCAGCCTGTGGCCCCCAAGTAATGCAAAGAGAAAAAGATGTACGTTCGCAATAGTTCAGACCGATATGCCGTTGTGCCCATGGCACTGCACTGGTTCATGCTGCTACTGATCGGTGCGGTGTATTTCTGCACTGAGCTGCGTGAGGCCTTTCCCAAGGGCAGCACAGCCCGTGAGGCCTTGAAAACCGGGCACTACGTGTTGGGCTTGTCGGTACTCCTGCTGACGCACTTGCGCTTGCTTGCGTACATCACCGGACCCGCGCCACGCATTGAACCCGATCCGCCCCGCTGGCAAAAGCTGCTTGCGCGGTTCATGCATGTGGGGCTGTATGCCTTCATGGTGGCCATGCCACTGGCCGGCTGGTTACTGCTGAGCGCCAAGGGGCAACCCATCCCGTTTTTTGCATGGGAGCTGCCGCCCCTCACGGTGCCCAACAAAGCACTTGCAAAGCAGGTTGACGAGCTGCACGAGGTGGGTGGCACGGTGGGTTATGCCCTGATCGGCGCACACGCCACGGCAGCGCTGTTTCATCACTACGTAGTGCGGGACAACACGCTGCTGCGGATGTTGCCTGATCGTTTCAACAAAAATTAACGCTCTGCCTGGCACGCCAGCCCGGATATTTCATCAGGGACGCGGGAGCGAGGCGGGGATTCGTGAAGCAAAGCTTCACGCCGCCGCAGCGCCTCGCGCATGCAAGCGCGAGGCTTGCGCACAGATGCAATGGATGCAGGGGCGAGCGATGTTGAGCGAGAGGGGCGCAGTCCAATGCCCGTAGGCATTGGCGAGCACTTGAGCACAACAGCGCCGCACATGCGCCGCGCAAGCCCGCGTAGCCCCGGTGATCCAATTTGGCTTTCGGGTTCGTGCCAAGAGAATCGGTGTTCTGTGAGGCAGACAGCTCACAAATGGGGGGCGCCCTGATGAAACATCCGGGCCAGCTGCAGGTCTTGCCAGGACTTGGCTTTGTCGGCCAGATTGCGCAGCAGGTAGGCAGGGTGGTAGGTCACCACGGCGGGAATCGAACGCTCACCGACCTGCACCTGATGGATGCGTCCGCGCAAGCTGGCAATGGAGGCGTCCGTGCCCAGCAGCGCCTGCGCCGCAAAGCGCCCCATGATGAGGATCACGCGCGGTTGCAGCAGTTCAATCTGACGATTCAGGAAGGGAACGCAGGCCGCCACCTCATGAGGTTCTGGATTGCGGTTGCCCGGCGGGCGGCACTTGAGCACGTTGGCGATGTACACCGCCTGTTCGGCCACACCACTGCGCGAGCGCTGCACTGCCGCCAGCATGTTGTCGAGCAACTGGCCTGCCTGCCCCACGAAGGGTTCACCGCGCGCATCTTCTTCCGCGCCGGGGGCCTCACCCACAATCAGCCAGGGCGCTGATCGATGGCCCACTCCAAACACCGTTTGCTTGCGCGTGCTGCACAACCCACACGCCGTGCACGCAGCTACGCGTGCCTGCAGGGCATCCCAATCGAGAGTTGCGACATCCTCTCCTACGGCTGAGGGTTGCAATGTGTTCGCGCTGCCGCGCAGCACCCAGCGGGGGCCCAGCCCCATGGCATTCCAAAGCGCGGCGCGTTGCGGGTCCAGGTTCATCGCATTCACAAGGTCTTGCGCATGACGTCAGCATGTTCTCGGCCGCCCTCGGCGGGGTAGTAATCACGTCTGAGACCAATTTTCTGGAACCCATAACGCGCGTAAAGCCGATGCGCCTGGGCATTGGTGGGCCGCACCTCCAGAAGCAGCGACTGTGCACCATATTCACTCGCACGCATGCATAACCAGTCAAGCATGCGCCACCCCAGGCCCTTGCGCTGATGTGCGCGCGCCACGCTCAGGTTGAGCAGATGCGCTTCGTCCACCGCCAGCATCATGACGGCATAGGCAAGCAGCTCGGAATCGTCCTGCCGCAAGGTCCAGGTGCTGTAGCCCGCCTGCAGAGAATCAGAAAAATTGCCGCGCGTCCACGGGAACGGATACAGATCACGCTCAATGGCGGCAATGGCGTCCAGGTCCTGCACACCCATGGGCACAAAACGCGCTGGCAGCGGCTGCATCTGTGCGCTCATGGTTGGGCTTCCTGAATCGGGCGCACCTGCATGCGCTCAGCAATGGTCTGGGCGACGCGGTCACGCACGTATTGCGGTCGGGCATCCGCGGGTGCCAGGACCGCCCCTTGGGCCCAGGCATGCGCGGCCAGGGTGGCAATGGCGTGCGCCTGTGCTTTGACTTGGGGCAACAGCTGCAGCGACTCACCAGGCCAGCACAAGTCAAATGTGGTCAGCGCGTTGCCAGCCACTACGGCAGGCTGATATGCCAATACGTCTTCAACCAACGAGGCGCTGGCGGACAACGTAGGCGCCACAATCTCGCGCACCTGCACCCTGTCCACCTCAAACACGGCCCAGTAGGCCTCACCCATGCGCGCATCGATCGCACAGGCCACACGCTGGGGCGCGCCATTGTGGGCCACGGCCTGCCATGCCATGGCCGCGAGGTTGCCCACAGCGACAACGGGCTTGCCTACGCCCCAGGCCAGACCTTGGGCCACCCCACAGGCAATACGCAATCCGGTAAAGGAACCTGGGCCCGCCCCAAATGCAATAACGTCGCACTCATCCAGGCGCAGCGCCTGTGCACGCAACATCGCCTCGATCCACGGCAGCAACACCGATGAGTGCGCCTGACCCACGCGGTCGATACGCTGCTCGACACGGTCGGCGCGCAGCAACGCGATCGAGCAATACTCGGTCGCGGTATCGATCGCCAATACGGTCGGAACTGGACAATGAGATGCGGGCACTGATGCGGCGCCTAAAGTAAACCCGCACACTGAACAACCACTGCGCAGGCGAAGCGGCAATCTTATCCGCGCCTTATCCGCGCCCCTTATCCGCGCCCTATCCGCACCCCTTGTGCCTGCGCTGCGTTTTATTGCGGCATGTGCTCACGGTTCGCTTCAGCGACCCTTCTCCTGCGGCTCGTGCGGCTTGCGTCCTGATCCGGTGTTCTGTGTTTCGGTTCGCTGACGACGAGATTCGTTGACCTGCTCACGCAGCTGCTGGCGTTCCTGGGCGCTGAGCTGTCTACCCCCTGCCTCACCAGACCCACCCTGTTTTTGAGCCTGCCGCTCGGCCTGCCGCTCCAAGCGCTGCATGCGCTCGTCCAGGATTTGGTCACGTATGCGTGCACGCGTTTCAGGAGAAAGTTGACGACCCAGATCGCGGCGCATGTCGGGTGGCAGACCGCGCAGATACTGAACCTGCTGCTCAGGAGGCAAGCGCTCAAAACGCTCGCGCCGCTCATCCGATGAAGAGGGTGCAGCCTTATTGACATCAGCTGCTGCGCCTTGCGCCAGCACCTGTCCAGGGCAGATTGCAGCCAGCCAGAGCGCTGGCATCAGAGCTAATACGAAGCGACGCAATGAGATTGAACCGTTTAGATGCTTCACGAGGTCCCTCCAAAATTGTCCAGGTCACGCGGGATACGGTCGCATCATGGCCCGACTTAACCTGTTTGGCGGTTAAATTCTGTAACAGATTGTTTGATCCATCACCCCCTCAGGGTGCTATTCCTACGCCATTGCCAAATCTGGAAAGCCCGCGATGACCCAAGCCGCACACAAAATCATGGTGGTCGATGATGACCCCCGCCTGCGCGATCTGCTGCGGCGTTACCTCACAGAAAATGGTTTTACGGTCCACGTCGCGGAAAACGCCATTGCCATGAACCGCCTGTGGGTTCGGGAACGTTTTGACGCCCTGGTGCTCGACCTGATGATGCCCGGTGAAGATGGCCTGTCCATCCTGCAGCGCCTGCGCAAAGGGGGCGACCGCACACCCGTGGTGATGCTGACCGCCAAGGGCGAGGATGTGGACCGCATTGCAGGACTGGACATGGGTGCCGATGACTATCTGCCCAAACCCTTCAACCCACGCGAATTGTTGGCACGTCTGAATGCCGTGCTGCGACGGCGCGAGGCGCCCGAAGTTCCCGGCGCCCCGGGGCAGGATGGCGGCACGTTTGCGTTCGGCGAATTTGTGCTCGACCTGGGTACACGCACCCTGACCCGCGCCGGCACCCCCGTCACGCTGACCACGGGCGAATTTGCAGTGCTCAAAGTCTTCGCGCGCCAACCGCGCGTGCCGCTGTCGCGTGAGAAGCTTATGGAGCTGGCCCGTGGCCGCGAGTTCACGGCTTATGACCGCTCACTGGATGTGCAGATTTCACGCCTGCGCAAACTGATCGAACCCGACCCCGCCAAACCCCGTTATCTGCAAACCGTGTGGGGCCTGGGTTATGTGTTCATTCCGGATGAGGCACAGTGATCCGCATCCCTCCCGTCACGCTGTTCTGGCGCACGTTTTTACTGATTGTTTGCATGCTGGCCATTGCGCTGCTGGCGTGGTGGCAAAGCATTCGCGTCTTTGAGCGTGAGCCTCGCGCGCAGGCCATTTCAAATCAGCTCACCTCCATCGTCATCCTGACCCGCAACGCGTTGCTGTATGCCGATCCGCAGCTGCGCCACGAGCTGCTGGCCGATCTGGCCGACAACGAAGGCATCCGCATCACCCTCAGAGAACCCACGGATCAGATCACACCGTTTCCCGATGTGCCGCTGGTGCAACGAATCACGGCACGGTTACAGACCAACCTGGGGGCCACCACGCAACTGGCCAACAGCGTCAACGATTTACCGGGCATCTGGGTGAGTTTTGCCATTGCCGACGACACCTACTGGGTGGTCCTTGATCGCAATCTGATCGTGCGCGAGCTCAATCGCCAGTGGACCGGCTGGGCCCTGGCAGCGCTGCTGATATCGCTGCTCGCAGCCATCGCCATCACGCGCGCGCTGATCCAGCCGCTGCGGCAATTGATCAGCTCGGCCCGCGCCATTGGTGCGGGCCGCACCCCTGAGCCCCTGCCCGATACCGGCCCGGTCGAGATTCGCACTGTGAATCAGAGTTTTAACCACATGGTGGCCAATCTGGCGCAGATGGAGCAGGACCGCGCCGTGTTGCTCGCAGGCATCTCGCACGATCTGCGCACACCACTCACACGCCTGCGCCTGGAACTGGAAATGAGCCCCCTGCCGCCTGACACCCAACACGCCATGGTGGCTGACATTGAGCAGATGGATGCCATCGTGCGGCAGTTCCTTGACTACGCCCGCAGCACACCGCAGTCGCCCGTGGAGTCCATCGATCTATCTGCACTGGTCCGTCACGCCGTCACACGCTGCCGCCTGGATACCCTGCCTGATGTGTCGCTCAAGCTGGACGTGACGCCTGGGCTTGTGATTGAAGGCCACCCCACCGAACTGGCCCGCGCCGTCGACAACCTGCTGACCAATGCGCTGCGGTACGGGCGCAATGAAGCGGGTCAGCTCACCGTTGAAGTCCGTTGCCAACGCGAAGGGCAGGCCGCCGTCATCAGCGTGGCTGATCAAGGTGCCGGCATCCCGCCGGATTCCATGGAACGGGTGTTGCGCCCCTTTGAACGCGGCGATGTGGCCCGCTCAGGGAGCACGGGCGCGGGACTGGGCCTGGCCATTGTGGAGCGCATTGCGCGTCAGCACGGCGGGCGGTTTGAACTCAGCGCCAACACACCTCGGGGACTGCGGGCGACGCTGCGTTTTTATAACGCGCACTGAACATGCGTCGCCCCGACCTGCGCCCTGTCTCTTGATCACATCTACGAATCAGCGCGATGCCACTTGTCGTCATCCCCGCGAAGGCGGGGATCCAGTACCGGTGACGCAGACCGCCTGGATCCCCGCCTTCGCGGGGATGACGGATAGAGAGCGCGGCATTGAGATGTGATCAAGAGACGGGGCCTGCGCCGGGGCGACGACGTTTTTTGATAACGCCTCAGACCTTCACCAGCAACGCCACCGCCATGGCCGCCATGCCCTCACCGCGCCCGGTAAAGCCCAGCTGCTCGGTGGTCTTGCCCTTGATGCCCACGGCATCGATCCCGATCTGCACATCCGCCGCCACATGGGCGCGCATGGCGTCCACATAGGGCGCAATCTTGGGCTGCTGTGCAATCACGGTGCAATCCAGATTGCCTACACGCCAACCCGCCGCATGCACTTGGGCCACCACTGCGCGCAGCAGCTCACGTGAATCGGCATCCTTGTATTGCGCCGAGGTGTCGGGAAACAGGCGGCCGATGTCACCCAGGCCCGCTGCACCCAAAAGCGCATCGGTAATGGCGTGCAGCAACACATCGGCATCCGAATGGCCCAGCAACCCGAGCGGTGAATCAATCTGCACGCCGCCCAGCACCAGGCGACGGCCCGGCACCAGGGCGTGGACATCAAAACCCTGCCCCACTCGAATGTTCATGTGATCCGCCGTTGCATGCGAAGAATGGCTTCCGCCAAACGCTCATCTTCGGGATGAGTGACCTTGATGTTGGTGGGCAGCCCTTCCACCAGATGCGGACGCCCTCCCAGTGCCTCCACTGCCGAGGCCTCATCCGTGACCGATGCACGCAACTGCGCATCACCCAGGGCCCGCCGCAACAGCCCGACGCGAAACATCTGCGGCGTGGCCGCGCGCCATAGTCCCTCACGCGGTACGGTGGCGCCCACCTGTGCGCCTCCGCCTCCCGCGCTGTGGTCGCGCTTGAGGGTGTCCGTCAGGCGCGTGGCCAGCAAACCGCCGACCTCTTCGTTCTTCAGGGAATCAATCAGCACCGCCAGCTCACGCTGCGCCAGACAGGGGCGCGCCGCATCGTGCACCAGCACCCAGTCATCTCCGACTGCACCCAACATGACGTTCAGCGCCTTGAGGCCATTGAACACACTCTCAGCGCGTGTCGCGCCCCCCACCGCGGCATACACAACCCGCTCACGTGACGCAATTGACTTGTGTTCAGCATCGGTGCCCGACACCACCACCACCACACCATCCACACTTTTGCTCGACAGCAGGGCATCAACGGCATGCTCCAACATGCTCTTGTCGCCCAGACGCAGGTACTGCTTGGGCACCCGTAGGCCCATGCGCGTGCCACTGCCTGCTGCCGGGATCAATCCAAAAATTCGCGTCACGTTGAACAACACAGAGTGGTGAAGGGCCAAAACTATAATCGCCGCCCCGCGCTTCTCTCTAAGACCACTCTATTGAGAGCGATTTCATTGGCGGCACCGTTTCCCTCACCCTCAATCCCTCTCCCGGGGGGAGAGGGAAGTTAAAAGCCCCTCT
>CAZZAD010000052.1:0-15453 GCA_964652055.1 uncultured Burkholderiaceae bacterium
AAGAAGGCCTGCGCTTTGCCATCCGCGAAGGCGGCAAAACCGTCGGCGCCGGTGTGGTGGCCAAGATTGTTGAGTAATTCATGACGAAGTGACGGCGGGCACAGCTCGCCGTCATGCTTGCGGTGCCGCCGATGCTCAGGCGTGGCGGCCCGCGCACCGCTCTTTCAAAGGAACAGCAATGCAACAAAACCAACGAATCCGCATTCGCCTCAAGGCGTTTGATTACGCGCTGATTGATCAGTCCGCGCAGGAAATTGTGGACACCGCCAAGCGCACCGGCGCTGTAGTCCGCGGGCCTGTCCCCCTGCCCACGCGTATGCAACGTTTTGACCTGTTGCGTTCACCGAACATCGACAAAACGTCGCGTGATCAGATGGAAATTCGCACCCACCTGCGACTGATGGACATCATTGACCCCACCGACAAAACCGTCGACGCGTTGATGAAACTCGACCTGCCCGCAGGCGTGGATGTGGAAATTAAGGTTCAGTAGTCGCTTTTGATTTGCACTGCATGCAGTGCTTCGTTTAGAATCGCGGGCTTTCCGCCGTACGGGCAGATTTTTTGCTCAGTACAGCGAAGCCTAGGTCCCCACCAGATCCACGGGGCAAACATTCGGTCCTGGCCAATTGAAGCCGGGGTTTGGAGAAAAACATGTCTGACAACAGGCTAGGTCTTGTTGGCCGCAAAGTTGGCATGACGCGCATCTTCACGGGCGACGGCGAAACCGTTCCCGTGACGGTGGTCGATGTGTCGAACAATCGCGTCACGCAAGTCAAATCGGCTGAGCCCGATGGCTATAGCGCCATTCAGGTCGCCTTCGGCGAGCAGTTGCCCCAACGCGTCAACAAGGCGCAAGCGGGCCACTACGCCAAAGCGGGTGTGCAAGCGGCCCGCGTACTCAAAGAATTCCGCATCGACGAGAGCCGCGCCAAAGAATTGACGCCTGGCACGGCGCTGAGCGTCGAAATGTTCGCTGAAGGCCAATATGTGGATGTCACGGGCGTGACCATCGGCAAGGGCTTTGCGGGCGCCATCAAGCGGCATCACTTTTCATCCAATCGCGCCACGCACGGTAACTCGGTGAGCACTAATGCGCCGGGCTCAATTGGTATGCGCCAGGATCCGGGTCGCGTGATGCCGGGCAAGCGCATGGCGGGTCACTTGGGTGACGCGCAGCGCACTACGCAAAACCTGCTGGTCGCGCGCGTCGACAAAGAGCGCCAGTTGTTGCTGATTAAAGGTGCCGTGCCGGGTTCCAAGGGCGGCAATGTGGTCGTGTGTCCCTCAATCAAAGCCAAGCCTGCCAAAGCGGCAGCTGCGGCGAGCTAAGGAGCCACGATGGAACTGAAACTCGTAAATGACCAAGGTCAGGCCACCGCCACAGTGGCGGCGGCTGACACGGTGTTCGCTCGCGAATTTAATGAGCCGTTGGTGCACCAGATTGTGGTGGCCTATCAGGCCAATGCGCGGCAGGGCACGCGTGCACAGAAAGATCGCGAAGAGGTCAAACACTCCACCAAGAAGCCCTGGCGTCAAAAAGGCACGGGCCGCGCTCGCGCGGGTATGACGTCATCGCCCATCTGGCGTGGAGGTGGTCGCACCTTCCCAAATTCTCCTGACGAGAATTTCACCCACAAGGTGAACAAGAAGATGTACCGGGTGGGCCTGTGCTCCATCCTGTCCAGGCTGGCCAAAGATGATCGGTTGATGGTGATCGATGGCATCAAGCTCGACACGCCCAAGACCAAGCCGCTGGCGGCCAAGCTCAAAGCGATGGGACTCGAGTCTGTGCTCATCATTACCGACGCGATGGACGAGAACCTGTATCTGGCCTCGCGCAATCTGAAAAATGTGTTGGGGGTGGAGCCGCGTTATGCCGATCCGCTGTCGCTCATACATTTCAAAAAGGTCGTTGTGACCCGCAACGCAATCACCAAGCTTGAGGAGATGCTGGGATGAAGCCCGAGCGTTTATATAAGGTGCTGGTGGCCCCGATCGTCTCTGAAAAGAGCACGCTGATCGCGGACAAGCATGAGCAGATTGCGTTTCACGTATGCCGTGACGCTACGAAGCCGGAAGTCAAAGCAGCGGTTGAGACCCTGTTTAAGGTCCAGGTCAAATCAGTGCAGATCCTGAACCACAAAGGCAAGCAAAAACGTTTCGGCCGCTTCGATGGGCGCCGTGACGATGTGCGCAAAGCCTATGTGAGCCTGAAGCCGGGCCAAGAAATCAACTTTGCGCAAGAGGTGAAGTAATGCCATTGGTCAAAGTCAAACCTACGTCTGCGGGACGTCGCGCCCTGGTCAAGGTCGTTACCCCCCAGCTGCATAAAGGCGCGCCGCTGGCGTCGCTGACCGAGAAAAAAATCCGTGGCTCGGGCCGCAACAACCTGGGTCGCATCACCATGCGTCACCACGGTGGTGGCCACAAGCGTCACTATCGAATCATCGACTTCAAACGCATCAAGGATGGCATTCCTGCCAAGGTGGAGCGTTTGGAATACGACCCCAACCGCAGCGCCCATATTGCCCTGCTGTGCTACGCGGATGGTGAGCGTCGCTACATCATCGCGCCGCGCGGACTGGCGGTCGGCGCCCAGGTGCAAAGCGGTCAGGAAGCCCCCATCAAGGTGGGCAATACCTTGCCGCTGAGAAACATTCCTGTGGGCAGCACGATTCACTGCGTTGAAATGCTTCCAGGCAAAGGTGCACAACTGGCCCGTTCTGCAGGCACTTCGGTTCAGTTGCTTGCACGCGAAGGCAGCTACGCGCAACTGCGGCTGCGTTCGGGTGAAATTCGCAGGGTGCTCATTGAGTGTCGCGCCACGATTGGCGAGGTGGGCAACGAAGAGAACAATCTGCGGCAATTGGGTAAAGCGGGTGCCAAGCGTTGGCGCGGCGTCCGTCCGACGGTGCGTGGCGTGGCCATGAACCCGGTGGATCACCCGCACGGCGGTGGCGAGGGGCGCACAGGGACCAAGCGCGCCCCGGTCAGCCCATGGGGCACCCTGAGCAAGGGTTACCGTACACGCAACAACAAGCGCACCGATTCGATGATCGTGCAGCGCCGGAACCGCAAGTAAGCGGCGCAGCGAGGAAATCCTATGTCACGTTCTCTGAAAAAAGGCCCGTTCATTGATGCACACCTGATGAAAAAGGTGGAAGCAGCAACGGGCGGCAAAGAAAAGAAGCCCATCAAAACCTGGTCACGTCGCTCGACGATCATGCCCGACTTTATTGGGTTGACGATCGCCGTGCACAACGGCAAGCAACATGTGCCGGTGTATGTCACCGAGCAGATGGTGGGCCACAAGCTGGGTGAATTTTCGCTCACGCGCACATTCAAGGGCCACGCGGCGGACAAAAAGGCTGTCGTGTCCAAACCCAAACCCGCGGGCAAAAAGTAAAGGGCCATCATGGAAACCACAGCTTCAATACAGGGCGTGCGACTGTCGGCGCAAAAAGGTCGACTGGTTGCTGACCTGGTGCGCGGCAAGCCCATCGACAAGGCGCTGGCCATCCTGTCGTTTACGCCAAAAAAGGCGGCCGTCATCATCCGCAAAGTGCTCGAGTCGGCCATTGCCAATGCCGAGCACAACGATGCGGCCGACATTGACGAGTTGCGCGTGACGCGCATCCTGGTCGACGAAGGCCCCACGCTGCGACGCTTTTCCGCGCGGGCCAAAGGGCGCGGCACGCGCATCAACAAAAAGTCATGTCATGTGCTGGTCGCCGTCGGCGACGGCAAAAAGAAGGGCTGAGCATGGGTCAGAAAATTAATCCCACCGGTTTTCGTCTGGCGGTCACGCGCAACTGGAGTTCGCGCTGGTACGCCGAAGGCAAAGATTTTTCGCGCATGCTGGCCGAAGACCTCAAGGTGCGGGAGTACCTCAAGAAGAAACTGCGCCAGGCGTCTGTGGGTCGCATCCTGATTGAGCGCCCGGCCAAGAACGCACGCATCACCATTTACTCGGCGCGTCCGGGCGTGGTCATCGGAAAAAAAGGCGAAGACATTGAAAGCCTGAAGGCCGCCTTGCAAAAAATGATGGGCGTGCCGGTGCACGTCAACATCGACGAGATTCGCAAGCCTGAACTGGACGCGCAGCTCATTGCCGATTCCATCACGCAGCAGCTCGAAAAACGCATCATGTTCCGTCGTGCCATGAAGCGCGCCATGCAAAATGCGATGCGTTTGGGCGCACAAGGCATCAAGATCATGAGTGCCGGGCGTCTGAATGGAATCGAAATTGCGCGCACCGAGTGGTATCGCGAAGGCCGCGTGCCGCTCCATACGTTGCGCGCCAACATTGACTACGGCACGTCCGAAGCCAAAACCACCTATGGCGTGATTGGCGTCAAGGTGTGGGTTTACAAGGGTGACACGTTGGGTTCGGGCGCTGCCACCCCAGCGGAAGCCACGCCTGACCGCGAAGAGCGTCGTCCGCGTCGCCCTGAAGGGCGCGAAGACCGAGCTCCGCGCGGTGACGGCAAGCCTGCTGCGCGCCCGGCGGTCAAGCGCACGAATACTGCACGCAAGACGGAATCAGCACCTGGTGGCGCGACCGCACCCGCTGGAGCACCTGCGCAAGATGCTGCTGCAACAGCAAAGCCTGCGGTGAAGCGGGTTCGCAAGGCTCCTGCCAAGACTGCCGAAGTCAAAGCCGGCGGCAAAGACGGAGAGTAAAAATGCTGCAACCTGCACGACGCAAATATCGCAAAGATCAAAAGGGCCGTAACCGTGGCTTGGCTACGCGCGGCGCCAATGTTTCATTTGGCGAGTTCGGACTTAAAGCCACTGAGCGCGGTCGCTTAACGGCGCGCCAGATTGAGTCGGCACGCCGCGCCATTTCGCGCCACATCAAGCGCGGTGGACGGGTATGGATCCGCATTTTCCCGGACAAGCCTATTTCGCAAAAGCCCGCTGAGGTTCGCATGGGTAACGGCAAAGGCAACCCTGAATACTGGATCGCACAGATTCAGCCGGGCAAGGTGCTGTACGAGATGGATGGTGTTGACGAAGCGCTGGCGCGCCAGGCATTTGCCCTGGCCGCAGCCAAGTTACCACTGAAGACGACGTTTGTAGTGCGCCAGTTGGGCCAGTAAGGAATAGACATGCAAGCCAAAGAATTACGGACCAAAGATGCCGCCGCACTCGACAAGGAGCTGCAGGAGCTGTTGCGGGCGGGGTTTTCTCTGCGTATGCAGAAGGCCACGCAGCAACTCAAAGACACCTCGCAGATTCTCAAGACCCGGCGCGATATCGCGCGCGTGCGTACCGCGATGACTGAGAAGGGCGCAGCCAAATGAGCACAGAAAAAGTTTCTCCGCTGAAGCGCACCCTGGTGGGTCGCGTGGTCAGCAACAAGATGGACAAAACCGTCACGGTATTGGTTGAGCGCAAGGTCAAGCACCCTGTGTACGGCAAATACGTGGTGCATTCGACGCGGTTTCACGCGCACGACGAATCCGACGCCCTCAATGAGGGTGATGTTGTGGAGATTGTCGAGACGCGTCCCGTATCCAAGACCAAGGCCTGGGCAGTTGCGCGGCGCATTGAAGCCGCGCGTCCTGCATAAGTGTCGTTTTTTGGCGCGCTTCGACTTGCGTTGCAATAGCAAGCAAGGATAGAATCGCGGGCTTCGCTGCGGCGGCCGAGCAGGTTTGGGTTTTCACCCTCATTTTTCGGCAGGCGCATTCACCCCGTACTACGGGACCAAGACTGACCGCCAAGTTTGGGCGGGACAAGTTGGGAACAATTCGATGATTCAGATGCAGACGGTTCTGGACGTGGCCGATAACACCGGCGCTCGTTCAGTAATGTGTATCAAGGTGTTGGGTGGCTCCAAGCGGCGCTACGCCAACATTGGCGACGTGATCAAGGTCAGCATTAAAGATGCTGCGCCTCGCGGTCGCGTCAAAAAAGGCGAGGTCTATTCGGCAGTGGTGGTTCGCACTGCTTCAGGCCTGCGTCGCTCGGATGGCTCGGCGATCAAGTTTGATCGCAACGCAGCCGTCTTGTTGAACAACAAGCTGGAGCCGATAGGCACCCGCATCTTCGGGCCGGTCACGCGTGAATTGCGCAATGAGCAGTTCATGAAGATCGTGTCGCTCGCGCCCGAAGTGCTCTAAGGATCTTCGACCATGGAACGCATACGCAAGGGTGATGAGGTTGTCGTCATCACGGGCCGTGACAAAGGCAAGCGGGGCACAGTGCTCACGCGTGTCGATGAGCGTCATGTCACCGTTGAGGGCATCAACCTCGTAAAGAAACATGTGCGCCCCAACCCGATGGCGGGGATCCCCGGGGGCATCGTAGACAAGATCATGCCGATCGATGAATCCAATGTGATGCTCTTCAACCCCAAAACGGGTAAAGGCGATCGCGTCGGCTTCAAGGTTGAGGGTGACAAAAAAGTGCGCGTGTTCAAAAGTAACGGCGCAGTCGTAGGCAGCTAACGCTGCACGCACGTAAGGGATCAAAGATGTCGCGCATGCAAACGCAGTACCGCGAAAAAGTGGCGCCTGAGCTGATGAAAAAGTTCGGGTACACGAGTGTCATGCAGGTGCCCCGCATTACCAAGATCACCCTGAACATGGGTGTGGGCGAGGCGGTGAATGACAAGAAAAATATTGAGATGGCAGTCTCCGACATGACCAAGATTGCGGGTCAAAAGCCGGTGATTACCAAGTCACGCAAAGCCATCGCCAACTTCAAGTTGCGCGAAGGTTTGGGCATAGGCTGCATGGTGACGCTGCGTGGTCCGCGCATGTTCGAATTTTTGGATCGCCTGGTCAATGTGGCCTTTCCGCGTGTGCGTGACTTTCGCGGCGTGTCGGGCCGGGCCTTTGATGGCCGAGGCAACTACAACAGCGGCCTGAAAGAGCAAATCATTTTCCCCGAGATTGAGTACGACAAGGTCGACAAGCTGCGGGGCATGAACATCAGTATCACCACCACGGCGAAATCGGATGACGAGGCCAAAGCGTTGCTTGCCGCGTTCCGTTTCCCATTCCGTAACTGAGGCAGGGGTTTATGGCCAAGCTGGCACTCAAAAATCGCGAAGCAAAGCGCGCTGCCACGGTGAAGAAATTCGCTGGGAAGCGCAAGTTACTTAAAGAAATGATTGACGACGCCACGTTGTCTATGGAAGAGCGTTTGGACGCGCGGCAAAAATTGCAAGCGCTACCGCGTGACGCAAGTCCGTCGCGTCAGCGTAATCGTTGTTCGATTACCGGACGTCCGCGCGGCACCTTCCGCAAGTTCGGTTTGGGGCGCGCCAAGATTCGTGAGGCCGCCATGCGCGGCGATATCCCCGGCCTGATCAAGGCATCGTGGTAACGGTAGGCCAGGAGCAAATTCAATGAGCATGAGTGATCCTATCGCCGACATGCTGACGCGTATTCGCAACGCGCAGCGTATCGAGAAGCCCGAAGTTCTGATGCCTTCGTCGAAACTTAAAGTTTCGATTGCCCAAGTGCTGAAGGACGAGGGTTATATCGACGGTTTCAAGGTCGAAGCCAATGACGGCAAGCCTGAGTTGCGTATTGGACTCAAGTACTACGCGGGCCGGCCTGTGATTGAGCGTCTGGAGCGCGTATCGCGCCCTGGTCTGCGCATCTACAAGGGCTGTGACCATATTCCGCAAGTCATGAACGGGTTGGGTGTGGCCATTGTGTCGACCCCGCGCGGCGTGATGACCGACCGGCGCGCACGCACGCAGGGTGTGGGCGGCGAAGTGCTGTGTTACGTCGCCTAGTGCCCAGGAGAGATTAGAAATGTCCCGAGTTGCACGTATTCCCGTCGCCCTGCCCAAGGGCGTCGATGCACAAATCAATGCCAACGAAATCACGGTCAAGGGCCCCTTGGGGACCCTCAAGCGCCTGTTGTCGGGCAACGTCAATGTGACGCTGGCCGAAGGCAAGATCAGTTTTGTGGCCTCCGATGAGACGCGTGAAGCCAAAGCCATGAGTGGCACCTTGCGCGCGCTGGTGGCTGGCATGGTCGAAGGTGTGTCCAAAGGGTTTGAGAAAAAACTCTCGCTTGTTGGCGTGGGTTATCGCGCCCAGGCGGCAGGCGACAAGCTCAACCTCACGTTGGGTTTTTCGCATCCCGTAGTGCACCAGATGCCTGTCGGCGTGAAGGTGGAAACGCCGACGCAGACCGAGATTTTGATCAAAGGCTCTGACAAACAGAAGGTCGGACAGGTGGCCGCTGAGGTGCGTGGCTACCGGCCGCCCGAGCCCTACAAAGGCAAGGGCGTGCGCTACTCCACAGAGACTGTGGTCATCAAAGAGACCAAGAAGAAGTAATCCGGGGCCGAACCATGATCGAAAAAAAATCTTCTCGTTTGCGTCGCGCTCGCGCGACCCGTGCGCGCATCAGACTCGACCGACAAAATCGCCTGACGGTGCTGCGGACCAATTTGCATATTTACGCGCAAATTATTTCTCCCGCGGGCGACCGCGTGCTGGCCTCAGCCTCAACGCAAGAGCTCGAAGTGCGCAACCAGTTGTCAGCTGCAAAAAGCAAGGGCGGCAACGTCAATGCTGCCAAGCTGGTGGGCTCGCGTCTGGCGCAAAAAGCGAAGGCGGCGGGCATCGAAGCCGTGGCGTTTGATCGCTCGGGCTTTCGCTACCACGGACGCGTCAAGGCGTTGGCCGATGCGGCTCGTGAAGCCGGTCTGAAGTTCTAAGGCACACGCAACTCAAGGAATACAAGATGGCAAAGATTCAACCTAAAGGTGTGCCCGCAAACGAACGCGACGACGGCATGCGCGAGAAAATGATCGCGGTCAACCGCGTCACGAAGGTCGTCAAGGGCGGCCGCATTCTGGCGTTTGCTGCACTGACCGTCGTGGGTGATGGTGATGGCCGCGTGGGCATGGGCAAGGGCAAGTCGCGAGAAGTGCCCGTGGCCGTGCAAAAGGCGATGGAGCGCGCACGTCGAGGCCTGGGACGCATTTCACTGCGCGACGGCACGATTCACCACACCGTGGAAGCCAAGCACGGCGCTGCCAAGGTCATGTTGATGCCTGCGGCTGAAGGTACCGGCGTGATCGCGGGCGGCCCAATGCGCGCCATTTTCGAAGTCATGGGCGTACGCAACGTGGTGGCCAAGTCGCATGGCTCGACCAACCCCTACAACATGGTGCGTGCAACGCTCAAAGCGTTGGAGCGTTTGCGCACTCCCGCCGAGATTGCTGCCAAGCGTGGCATGACGGTTGAAGAAATCACGGGCTGAGGGTGAATCACATGGCCGCCAAGAAAATGCTCAAAGTAGAGCTCTACAAAAGCCCGATCAGCGCGAGGTTTGATCATCAAGCCACGGTGCGCGGATTGGGACTCAAGCGCATTCGTCAGACGCGCGAGCTCGAAGACACGCCCGCCGTGCGCGGAATGATTACCCAAGTCGCCTACATGGTGCGTGTGGTCTGAACACACGCGACAGGACAAACATCATGCGTTTGAACACAATCAAACCCGCCCCTGGGGCAAAAAGTGATAGACACCGCGTGGGTCGCGGTATCGGATCAGGCTGGGGCAAGACCGCAGGCCGTGGACACAAAGGCCAGAAGTCGCGTGCCGGTGGATTTCACAAGGTGGGCTTCGAGGGCGGACAGATGCCCTTGCATCGGCGTTTGCCCAAGCGGGGCTTTACCTCGCTGACGCGGCGCTATGTTGAGGCCGTGCGCTTGTCGGAAATTGAAAAGCTGGGCGTCGACGAGATCGACCTGATGGTGCTCAAGCAGGCCGGCGTCATTTCCATCCTGGCGCTGGATGCGCGGATCATCAAATCCGGAGAGCTCAAGCGCAAGGTCACGGTGCGTGGCATTGGGGTGACCCGCGGCGCCAAGGAAATCATTGTGGCCGCTGGCGGAGCCGTCATTGAGTCAGAACCCAAACCCGTGGAAGCGAAAGCTTCCTCCAAGAAGTAGTCGGCAGGCAGAAAGTCAGGCGTGGCAGCACAACTTCCAGGGACAGTGGGCAAAACAGGAAAATACGGCGACCTGAAGAATCGTCTGTGGTTCCTGTTGTTGGCGCTCATCGTCTATCGGATTGGCACCCACGTTCCGGTTCCCATGATTGACCCGGACCAGTTCCGCCAGGCGTTCAATGCGCAGTCGGGCGGCATCCTTGGACTGGTCAACATGTTCTCGGGCGGCGCGCTGTCGCGCTGCGCGGTGTTTGCGCTGGGAATCATGCCGTACATCTCGGCGTCGATCATCATGCAGATGATGACCTACGTGCTGCCGTCACTGGAGTCGCTGCGCAAGGAAGGCGAGTCGGGTCGTCGCAAAATTACCCAGTACACGCGTTACGGCACAGTGGCCTTGGCGCTGGTACAGGCCTTCGGCATTACCTATGCCTTGGAGGCACAGCCCGGACTGGTCACGGATCCCGGCTTGCTGTTTCGTTTTGTATGCGTGATCTCTTTGGTAACCGGAACGATGTTTTTGATGTGGCTGGGAGAGCAGATTACCGAGCGCGGTTTGGGCAACGGCATTTCAATTCTGATTTTTGGCGGCATCGTGGCAGGACTGCCAGGTTCCGTGGGCGGATTGTTCGAGTTGACCCGCACCGGAGCCATTGGTCCGCTGGCAGCGCTCTTTATTGTGGCCCTGGTGATTGCAGTGACCGCGTTTGTGGTGTTTGTGGAGCGGGGGCAGCGCAAGATCCTTGTCAACTATGCCAAGCGCCAGGTGGGCAACAAGGTCTATGGTGGACAGAGTTCGCATCTGCCGCTCAAGCTGAATATGTCGGGCGTGATCCCGCCGATTTTTGCCTCATCACTCATCCTGTTTCCGGCCACGTTGGCCAGCTGGTTCACGACGGGTGATGCCACGCGATGGATACGCGATCTTGCGGCGGCACTGTCGCCAGGCCAGCCGTTGTACATCCTGCTGTATGCCGCGCTGATTTTGTTTTTCTGTTTCTTTTACACCGCCCTGGTTTTCAACAGCAAGGAAACTGCGGACAACCTCAAGCGCAGCGGCGCGTTTGTGCCAGGGATTCGTCCCGGAGATCAAACGGCGCGGCACATCGACAAAATTCTGATGCGCCTGACTTTGGTTGGTGCGGCCTACATCACCTTCGTGTGTTTGGTGCCTGAATTTCTGCAGTTGCGCTATCAGGTCTCATTTTATTTTGGCGGCACCTCGTTGCTGATTGCTGTGGTGGTCACGATGGATTTCATGGCTCAGGTACAGACCTATTTGATGACCCATCAGTACGAAAGCGTCTTGAAGAAAGCAAACTTCAAGGGCCTGAGTACCGGTTTGCAGCGCTGATGGTTAATACCTGATGGCCAAGGATGACGTTATTCAGATGCAGGGCGAGATTCTTGAGAATCTTCCCAACGCGACGTTTCGCGTGAAGTTAGAAAACGGTCATGTGGTGCTCGGCCACATTTCCGGAAAGATGCGAATGCACTACATCCGCATCCTGCCGGGAGACAAAGTGACGGTCGAGCTCACCCCTTATGACCTGTCCCGGGCGCGCATTGTGTTCCGCGCTAAATGAGTGTTCACGGTTAAAGATCGCAGATCAACCGCTGTTTGCCGCACGAAAGTGTGGTCAGGAGAAAGTAGTCATGAAAGTCATGGCAAGCGTCAAGAAGATGTGTAACAAATGCAAGGTCATCAAACGCAAGCGCGTGGTGCGAGTGATTTGCACCGACCCACGTCATAAGCAACGTCAAGGCTGAGGAACCCATATGGCCCGTATTGCTGGTATCAACATTCCGCCTCAGCAGCACGCTGAGATTGGCCTGACGGCCATCTACGGTATTGGCCGCGCCCGTGCGCGCGCAATCCTGGATGCGGTCAATGTCCCCCACAACAAAAAAATCAGGGAACTGAATGACGCTGAACTTGAGCGCATTCGCGAAGCCATTAACAAAGTGCCGGTGGAAGGCGATTTGCGTCGTGAAATTCAGCTGTCGATCAAGCGTCTGATCGATCTGGGCTGCTATCGCGGTGTGCGTCACCGCAAGGGCTTGCCGGTTCGTGGTCAACGCACGCGCACCAATGCGCGCACGCGTAAAGGCCCGAAAAAGAATGCGCAGGCCACGATGAGCAAAGGTAAATAAGGAAACGCCATGGCAACCAGACAACAATCTTCACAGCAGGCTTCCGGCCAGCGTGTACGCAAGAAGGTCAAGAAAAACGTGGCCGAGGGCATTGCCCACGTTCACGCCTCCTTCAACAACACCATCATCACCATCACGGACCGTGCCGGCAATGCGCTGGCCTGGGCCACCAGTGGTGGACAAGGCTTCAAGGGCTCACGCAAATCCACGCCCTTTGCTGCGCAGGTTGCCGCTGAAAGCGCCGGCCGGGCTGCAGTCGAGTGTGGCGTCAAGAACCTTGAAGTGCGCATCACGGGCCCGGGACCGGGACGTGAATCGTCGGTGCGTGCCCTGAACAACGTCGGCTTCAAGATCACCGTCATTCAGGACATCACACCGGTTCCTCATAACGGCTGCCGCCCGCCCAAACGTCGGCGCGTGTGATGGCCAGTTGAGGCCCCGACCATGGGACTCGACAAGCTGTAATTTTTTATTCAAACCACTGTTCATGCGCACGGCGTCATGAACTGAATGCGGTGCCTGGCACTGCAGGATCATTGGAGAACTCAAGTGGCTCGCTATACCGGACCCAAACTCAAGCTTTCGCGTCGCGAAGGCACGGACCTCATGTTGAAGAGCGCGCGCCGCTCTCTCGACACCAAGTGCAAAGCCGATTCCAAACCGGGCCAGCATGGCCGCACCTCGGGTGCGCGCACCTCGGACTACGGCGTGCAGTTGCGTGAGAAGCAAAAGCTCAAGCGCATGTATGGCGTGCTGGAACGTCAGTTCCGCCGCTACTTTGCGCAGGCCGCGCAGAGCAAGGGCAACACCGGCGCCAACTTGATTGCGCTGTTGGAGTCACGCCTGGACAACGTCGTCTACCGCATGGGCTTTGGTTCTACCCGCGCCGAAGCGCGTCAGCTGGTGTCGCACAACACCCTGACCCTAAACGGCGGCAAAGCCAACATCGCCTCCATCGTCGTCAAGCCGGGTGACGTGATTGCCGTGCGTGAGCGTTCCAAGAAGCAGCTGCGCATTGCCGATGCGCTGCAACTGGCCGAGCAGTCCGGCCTGCCCTCGTGGGTCGATGTAGATCCCAAGAAAATGGAAGGCAAGTTCAAGGCCGTGCCGGATCGCTCCGATGTGGCGCGCGACATCAACGAATCGTTGGTCGTCGAGTTGTACAGCCGTTAATGCCTGAGTGGGGCCGGTGGCTCTGTAGAGCACTCGCCCCTCTTTTGTTTGTCATTCATTCAGCCGTTTATTCGTCCGCCCATCCATCAGCCTTATCGGCGTAACGAGCCGAGGGTATTGAAAAGGGAATTGCCATGTCATCTACCGCTTTGTTAAAGCCCCGTTCTATCGAAGTTGAGTCCACCGGACCCAACGCTGCCGTCGTCACGATGGAGCCCTTTGAGCGTGGCTACGGCCACACCTTGGGCAATGCCCTGCGCCGCATTCTGTTGTCGTCCATGCCGGGCTTTGCCCCCACCGAAGCGCAGATCGCCGGTGTGGTGCATGAGTACTCCACGCTGGATGGCGTGCGTGAAGACGTGGTCGACATCCTGCTCAACCTCAAGGGCGTCGTGTTCAAGCTGCACAACCGTGATGAAGCCATGCTCACCCTCAAGAAAGAGGGCGACGGCATCGTCACCGCAGCTGACATCGAGCTGCCGCATGACGTGGAAATCATCAATCCTGAGCACGTGATCGCCCACCTGACCAGCGGCGGCCGTCTGGAAATGCAGATCAAACTGGAAAAAGGCCGCGGCTATGTGCCGGGCAACGTGCGTGCGTTCCGTGACGACCATTCCAAAACCATCGGTCGCGTAGTGATGGACGCCTCGTTCTCGCCCGTGCGGCGTGTGGCTTACACGGTGGAATCCGCCCGTGTCGAGCAGCGCACTGACCTCGACAAGCTGGTCATGACCATTGAGTCCAACGGTGCCATTACCCCCGAAGAAGCCGTGCGCCAATCTGCGCGCATCCTGATGGACCAGTTGCGCGTATTTGGCGAACTCGAAGGCATGGCCGAGCCCCTGGCCGCTTCCAGAAATGCCCCGTCTGTTGACCCCATCTTGCTGCGCCCTGTGGACGATCTGGAGCTCACCGTACGTTCGGCCAACTGCCTCAAAGCCGAAAACATTTATTACATCGGCGACCTGATTCAGCGCACCGAAAACGAATTGCTCAAGACCCCCAACCTCGGACGCAAGTCACTTAACGAGATCAAGGAAGTCCTGGCCGCACGCGGCCTGACCTTGGGCATGAAGCTGGAGAGCTGGCCCCCGGTTGGCCTGGAAAAGTAATCCTCACCCCAATATCACTGCAACGGACCCGCCCCGGGCTTAGCCCCGGGGATCGAAGAGCCCGCCCTCTTAAAGATTGAAAGGAATTCAAAATGCGTCACGGTCACGGCATGCGCAAACTGAATCGGACCACGAGCCACCGGCTCGCCATGTTCCGCAACATGTCAGTTTCGCTTCTGCGTCACGAACAAATCAAAACCACCTTGCCCAAAGCCAAAGAGCTGCGGCGCATCGTGGAGCCGCTCATCACCTTGGGCAAAGAACCCACCCTGGCCAATCGGCGCCTGGCCTTCAACCGCCTGCGCGATCGCGAGATCGTGGTCAAGTTGTTTAATGAACTGGGCCCGCGCTTCAAGGCCCGCAACGGCGGCTACACGCGCATCCTGAAGTTTGGTTTCCGCGTGGGTGACAACGCTCCCATGGCCCTGATGCAGTTGGTGGATCGCGCTGAGGCGACTGAAGCTGAAGGCGGCGAAGGCTAAGCCGAGTAAGCCTGCGCTATGGCGAACCCACAAAAGCCCAGTGTGATGCAGTGGGCTTTTGTGTTTGTGGAGGCGGAACAGAAGTTGCTGCCACCATGCGCGCCGTACTGGTTTGCTGATGCCCACGACAGTCCGTCGCCCCGGCGCAGGCCGGGGCCCAATTTGGGGCGATCGCAACTGGGCCTCGACCCCCGCTGACCGGATGGAGAAAGATGAGTGCTTCAGTCCTTATCGTCTTAACCAACTGCCCTGACGAAACCGTGGCCGCGCGCATCACGGCGGCCTTGGTTGAAAACGGCCTGGCGGCCTGCGTGAATCAACTGGTGCCGGTGAAATCGACCTATCGGTGGCAAGGCAAGATCGAAACCCAATCTGAGATTCCGCTGCTAATCAAGACCACGGCACAGCGTTATCCCGAGGTAGAAGCCGCCATACGCTCACTGCATCCGTATGCGGTGCCCGAGATCATTGCGCTGCCGCTAACGGCAGGCTTTGCGCCCTACCTGCGCTGGATAGACGACGAGACTCAGCCGCCACAACTAGGGCCTGTCATCAATTATTGATCCTCAAGCGTTAGCTGCCGATTGCACCAA
>CAZZAD010000053.1:0-15048 GCA_964652055.1 uncultured Burkholderiaceae bacterium
AGCGCGGCGCACGGTGGCGCAGCCGGTGTCGGGCCGGGTGAGGGTGACGGTCAGGCGGGCGGGGACGGCATAGGTGCCGGCGGGCGGGCTGACGATCTGGGTGGTGGGGTTGGTGGGCGCGATGACCAGATCAACCGGATTGGACAGGCTGGCGGCGTTCAGTGGATCACCGGCGTAGTAGGCGTAATAGCGCTCGGGGTTTGGCAGGCCGGCCTCAGTTGCCGCGCAGCGTCGGCCCAGCTCGTAGGCGACCTCGTTCTGGGCATCGAGCGCGGGTTGGGTGGCCACGGTGAGGTGCTCGTGGCGGAACTGTGTGGCGCCACGCAGGGGGGCTGAAAGGGGGTCCGAGGCGCTGACCCGGGCAATCAGGCGCAGAGGGTCGCCCGCTCGAGGGTTGGGGGGCTCCAGACGCAGCGTGGTGGTGGTGCTGTTGTGCTGGGCTTTGACACGCAGGATGGCGCCGTAGCTGGCGGGGCCCTGAGTGGTATTGCCGCTGAAGTTGGCCTGCAGCACGTAGGAGCCCACGGGCAGATCAGGTAGGGGCATGCGCAAGGGGCTGGCGCTCAGAGGGAAGGCGCCCAGATCCTGAGTGTTGAGGGTGGTGTGGGTCAGGGGGTCGAACTGGCGCACACTCAGGGAGAGGGTGCCGCCCGTGCCCAGGCTGTGTTCGAGCACGGCGCTGACTGCTTCGCCCTGAGCGATGGGGCGCTGCGGGTCAGTGCGCAGCAAGGCGTCTTCAAGCACCTTGATGACCATGAGTCCGCCGCCCGCAGGGCCGGTACCGGCGATGCTGCGCAAGCGGGTTTCGATAGGCGAGGTCTGGTCAGCGAGCTTGAGCCAGGGCGGCAGGTTGGGGGCCCAGGCCAGAAGCTGCACATTGCGGCTGTACGGGGTCAGGCCCAGGCCCAGGATGACGGTGTCATTGCTGACTCCCGGGTCGCTGCTGTTGCCCTTGAACTCATGGGTCCAAACGGGGTTGAGGGCTGAATCGAAGCGGCTCAGCCGGCCGGTGGCGCCCAGTGCCAGGCAGCAGGCGCCTTCGGTGGTGTTGTAGGCGACGTAGATCTGGTCCAAGTCATTGATGGCGATGGATTCGCGCAGTTGCTGGCCCTCGCGACCGCTGCTGCTGCCCGACGCGGCTACGGTGTCCGTCCACCAGTGGCGCAATTCAACGGGTGGCTCGTAGCCGATTTCGGGGGCGGTCAACTGGCGTGAGGCGATGACGCGGCCGTTGACGGTGTCGATGCGGGTGAGCCAGGGGCCCACGGTGTAGAGGTTGCCCAGGCTGTCCACGGCGCTGGCCCGTGCCCAGGTGTCGGCGGGCACGGGCCAACCTCCTTCGTTGGCCCAGCCCTCGGTAAAGCCCGCACGTTCTACCCGCAGCTCGGGGCCATTGCTGTAGAGCCTTAACCAGCGGCCGGGGGAGTCATAGTTGGGGGATAGGTTGCTGTAGGAGCCGCTGTAGCTGTAGCCCAGGCGGTAGGTGAGATAAATGCGGTTGGGGTCGCGTCCCGCCGCCAAGGTGCCCTGGTCGCAGCCTGCGACCAGTCCGGTGGACACAATGCTGCGGTCGGCAGGGTGGATGTGGCTGACGACACAGTGGTCGCCGTAACTGAAGTCGGCGCCTGCGCTTGCGCCTTCGAGTATCTGAACGTCGGGTGGCAGTGCGGCGGGGTTGCCCGTGGCGAGCACGTAATAGTGGCCATCGGCGCCCACTCGCAGATCGGTACGGGTGTTGGTGCCCCCGGGGCCCATATGTGGCAGATGTTTGATCCACTCAAAGTCATCACCCGCGGCGTTGAGGCGAAACAGGGCTGTGGACAGCTGCGGCGAATCGTGTTGCGCCAACATGGCCATGAATACGGGCCGATTGTCTGTGGGATTGAAGGCCACATTCAGGCCATAGGCGCCGGGAATACGCACCAGGGTCTGGAAACTGAAGTGCGCGTTGTCGATCTGCATGATGACGGTGCCGGGCGTCTGGACTTCGTCGCCCAGGCCCGCGCCCGAGATGGAGGGCGCCCCTGTTGAGCTGATGATTTGCTTGACCGGTGTAGGCCACAGTTCATTGGCCAGCAGCCAGGGGCTGATGTCGGTGGCGGCCAGCTCGGCAAGGTGGAAGGTGCCGTTAAAGGGATGGCCCTCACCGGCGGGCATCCAGGTCACATGCGTGCCCGACTCGGTGATGTACGTGGCGTATTCAATGACGGGGTCGATGACCAGCGTGCGGCTGCGGTCGTAGGGGCCGGTGCGGATGCGGTAATCGGTGGCCGAGACGAGCTCAAAGTGCGCGGGCACGCTCTGGCGGGCGCCCTCGGGACTGAGCTGATAGGCCACGGGGGGTTTGAGCGTGGCCTGGGTGTGGGCGGCCAGGATGCGCAGGCTGCCGTCGGGCAGCACATTGAGCTGCTGGGCGCGCTCCACGCGCTGGACGATTTGTGCGGGGTCGGCGCCGGGCTGCACCAGCCAGTCGAACTCGATACGGCCCGCCTGGCCGTAGACCAGCTTGTCGATGCCGGAGTACACGCCCTGGTAACGAATGCGGCCGTAGTGCGCAATATTGCGCACCGCTGGGCTGCCATCGGTGGGCAGCACATGGGTGCGGCCCGGTTGCACATCCTCGGGCAGAACCTGCGGTTGCGGTTGAGCGCCCAGCGCCACGATGTGGATCTCATCCCAGCGGTGTTCGGCACGTCGTTCACGCGCCCAGTCCGTGCGGACCGGCTGTGGGTGCGCGCCGCGCGCCTGATCGCGAGTCTGATGGCGCAGCTGCGCAGCATCACGGCGCGGTGCGTGATTGCCGTCTGGGCGCTTGCGTCGGTAAGGCAGCTGCAGCGTCATGCCGCGCTCAGTCAGATACAGACCATGGCCGGCGCCCTGTGCCAGAGCTTTGACATGCGGCGCCAGCTGCCCTTCATTGACTTCAAAGATCAGTGGCCGGGCCGAAGGGGAACGGCGCGCCGCAGGCGCCTGCGCTGGGGCCGGTGGGGTGGCGTGGGCTGGGGTGATGGAAGGGGAAGGGCGGGCTGGAGCAGGGCTGGCAAGGGACGGGCCGACAAGGGAAGGTGGGGTGGAGCGGGGGCTGTTGCCTGCTTCTGCCCCACGCCATGGATGGCGCAGGGTCGGCAGCGGCTGGCCCTGGCGGTTGGCCAGCCCGTCGATGAGCAGCACATCGCCCGCGGCCAGCGGCTGCCCGCGCGCGGGGGTGATGACCAGCAACATGCCGTCCTCGGCCAGCACCGTGCGCGCGAGCAGGGTGGTGGTGGCGGTGGTGGTGGACGAATGGGTGGTGGACGAATGGGTGGTGGACGAATGGGTGGTGGACGAATGGGTGGCACGTTGCAGCCGCACGCTCAATGTGGGTGCGGCGGTGCTGGACTCGGGCGTGGCCAGCCGCAGCGGCTGATTGAAACGCAGCGTGAGGCGCCCCTGCGCGTTGACGTGCTCACCGCTGACCGCAAGGGCCGTGAGTTCAGAGCGCAACCCCAGCAGCGTGCTGGCGCTGGCGGCATCGAGCGGCTGAAAGCTTTGTGTGGCCGGATCAAACACCAGGGCTGGGGGTGAGGACGATGAAGATGAAGATGAAGAAGACAGGGGCGAGGAAGGCAGGCCGCCGTGGAGCAGCACACGCCCATCGGGCAGGAGCTGTGCCTGATGCATGTGCAAGGCGCTCACTGCGGCGCCGGAGAGCATGGGCACGGCCTGTACGTGCTGTGTTTCGGGGTCGAAGAGTTCGGCCGGTTGCTGGGCCTGCCCGGCCGGGTTGAGTCCGCCAGCGATGAGCACGCGCCCATCGGTGAGCAAGGTGGCGCTGTGCAGGGCGCGCGCCAGCAGCGTGGACGTGGGAGCAACGACGCGCAGCGTGTCCACATCCAGGATCTGCGTGGTGGGGCTCGGGTTGCCCGCTGAGCCCGCTGAGCCCGATAAGCCCAACACATCCGTGCCGCCGACGAGCAGCACGCGCCCGTCGGGCAGCACGGTGGCGCTGTGGCCGGTGCGTTTGGCCAGGCTGGGGCTGCGCAGGGCGTTGCGGTGGGTCAGGGCGCCATTGGCAATGAACACTTCACCGGTGGGCTGACCGTGGGCATTGACCGCGCCTGAAACAAGAGCGCGGCCATCGGAGAGCGGCACCACAAACTCGCCCGGCTGCAAGGCGGCAGCGGCCTGTACCACGGGCTGCACCGCAGGCTGCGTCCCCTGGCCCTGCAGCGGGCCACTGGCGGCGGCCAGGGCAAAGAAGGTCAGGAGCAGCGGTCGAATACGGCAGGGCAGTTTGAGCTTGGGCGCAGTCATGGCGGTTTTTTGTTTTTGGTGAGTTGGGTCGGGTGGCGTGTGGCTATGGGTAGACCTTGATGCCGGGCATGGGCAGCCTGCCGCGTTCGCCGGGCGCTTCGGGGGGGAGTGGTTCGGCCACGATGGTGAATTTCCAGGTACGGGTGCGGGTGTTGCCCACTTTGTCTGTGACGCTGACCGAAAGGATCTGCTCGCCCACGGCCAGATCGGCCGCAGGCTGAAACTCGATGCCGGTGGCTGTCACGCTGGCCAGCGCGGTGACGTCGGCGCCATTGAGGGTCAACCGGGTGAGCGCGGGTTCAACGCCAGCACCGATATCGGTGTAGGCCACCTGCACCCGTGGACGCAGCTGCGTGGTGCGTATGTCTTGCGGGGTGACGTCGGGAATGCTGGGCTCGGTACGGGTAACGAAGCCCCAGCTCAGTGAGGCCGCCTGACCCGCAGTGTTAGCTACGTTGACCACGATGGTGTGGTTGCCTTCGGCCAAGGGCGTGACCGGCCGATAACTGATGCCGGTGGCCGTGACCAGTGCTTGGGCGCTTTGGTCCACCCCGTCAATCAGGAGACGGGCGGATGCCGTGGCCACGCCGCTGCCGTTGTCTCGAAAGGTGGCGCCAATGTTGGGCAATGCGTCGGCGGCCAGCACGGTGTCTGGGGCAGGTAGGGGGCTGCTGATGCTTGGGGGCAGACCTGTGCTCTGGCATTGCACATTGCCGGCGGTAATGCTGAAGGCGAACTCGGAAGCGCGGCTTCTCGATTTGGTCTGGAGCAACGTGAGTGCCCCGCTGGCGGTGAAGGCGCCAGTGCGGGTCGCATACACCACCACAAGGGTTTGCGCTTCGCTGTCCTTGTGGCCGGGTGTGGTCAAAGTGAGTTGGGTGGGCAGGCCGTTGATGTCCCGCAGCGTGATGGCGGCGCCTGCCTTGTGGGGGGTGTGGTCGTTATGGGTGTGGTCGTTAAGGGCTAGGCCGTCTTTGGCGGGGGCGTCCTGGGTGGTGCCGGCGAGTTGCAACTTCAGTGCGTTGCCCACACGCAGTCCTGGCGGCACAGTGGCGGTGTAGGTGGCACGAAACGGTAGGGGAATGGAGGGGTCGCGCAGGCTCAGGGTGCCGTTGCCGCTGCCATCGTAGGTGAGGGTCCAGATGTAGGTGCGGGCGGCAATCCGATGCAAGTGCTGTCTGGTGTACTGGCCGTGTTGATCAGTGTTGGTGCCCAGGCGGATGTCGAGTTGCGCATGACCCTGGCTTTGGTCTGAGCTCCGATGAAAATGCATGACCATCCGCTCTTGGGGGGCGTAGGCAGTAAAAGCCTGTACCGGCACCACCGTCAGTGCAGCGGGAGCGCATTGCGCCGCAATGGATGGCCCCGCCCACGCCGTCAGGCTGAACAGGGATAGAGCCGATAGGGCATATCGGGCAGCGTGCCAGTGCGGGCGCAATCCGTGTTTGGTCTGGTGCACGTTTTCACTCCTCCAGGGCAACAACGAAAAATGCCCGGCATTTTGCTGCAGTCCGCGCGGGCCGGGGGTTTTTTTGCTTGTGGACAGCCCGAATCGGGCAGGGCTTTACGATGGCGACAAAAATCATAGCCATTTGCTGACCTGTCGAAATGCCGCGCCGCGTGTTTTCTCTTTTTTTGTATTTTTTTATGGGGTCCACCCATGCAGTTTGAGCTGCGTGCTTTGGCGCCCGATCAGCGGGTGATCACGCTGCGCCTGCAGGCGCGCGATGAGGCGCAGGCGCGCGAACTGGCCGCCGGTCAGGCCTTGCAAACGCTGTCGGTGCGCGTCTGTGGCGGGGCGAGTTTTTTTGGGGGGCGTGGTCGGCCGCGTTTTTCGTTGCTGCTGTTTTGCCAGGAACTGCTGGCGTTGCTGGAAGCGGGGCTGTCGGTGATTGAGGCGCTGGAGGCCATGGAGGAGGGGCGCGGCAACTCCACCGCCAGCGATCTGGCCGGTGTGCTGGCGCAGTCCTTGCGCCAGGGGCAGCGCCTGTCTCAGGCGATGACGCAGCACGCGGAATATTTCCCGCCGCTTTTTACCGGGCTGATGGGCGCGGCGGAGAAAACCTCGGATCTGCCCGCGGCACTGCGGCGTTTTGTGGTGTTTGAAAGCCGTCTGGATACGGTGCGTGCCAAAGTGGTCAGTGCCACGATTTATCCGGCCCTGCTGCTGGTGGTGGGCGGTGCGGTGACCGCTTTTCTGCTGGGTTATGTGGTGCCGCGCTTTGCGTCGGTGTACGAGGACACGGGCCGCTCCATGTCGGCGCTGACGGCGGGGCTGCTGGCGGTGGGCCGGTTCATTGAACAGCATGCATTGATGCTCGGGGGTGTGGCCGTGCTGTTGCTGTTCTCGGCCGTGATTTTTTATCGGCAGTTCGGAGCCCGGCTGTCAGTGACCGCTGTGCTTGAACGTCTGCCGGGCTTAGGTCCGCGCGTGCAAAGTTATGCGCTGTCACGTCTGTACATGACCACGGGTCTGCTGTTGGCCGGGGGTATTCCGCTGGTGCAGGCGCTTGGCATGGTGGAGGCCTCGCTGGGGCCGCGGCTGCGTCGGGTGTTGGTGCAGGCCATCGCCAGGGTGCAGCGGGGCGAAGGTTTTTCGGCGGCCATGGCCGCTGAGGGCCTGGCGGGTCCGGTGGCGCTGCGGCTGTTGCGGGTGGGCGAGCATGCGGGAAACCTGGGCGAGATGATGCTCAAGGCGGCGCACTATCACGACAGTGAGCTGGATCGATATCTGGAGCGCTTTACGCGGGTTGCCGAACCGCTGTTGATGACGGCCATTGGTGTGGTGGTGGGGACGATTGTGGTGCTGCTGTATTTGCCCATATTTGAATTGGCGGGGTCGTTGCAATGAGCGCAGCAGTGCCGGACCCTGTGTCTGCATTGATGGATGGCTTGCACGCGGCGGCCGTACGGCTGGGCCTGCGGGTGCTGGATGCCGATGCGCTGGCACAGCACGCGCCCGCGTTTGACCGCTTGACGCTGGCCCAGTCGTTGCACAAAGGGGCTTTGTTGTTGCGTGCGCCTGCCACGGATGCGTTGGTTGGGGTGATGCCTGAGGCGTTTGATGCGGACCTTGTGATCTGGCTGGAAGGGCATGCTGCTGCCCCCGTAGAGCTGGTGCTGGCGCAGCGCGCCGATATCCATGAGTACCTGTCCCGACAGGAGGCGACGGTACGCACGGTGTGGTCGGCGCCCGGGCCGCAAGGGCTTGTTGAGGCGGTGCACCCTCCTGTCGAGGATCTGAGTTACTCCAGCGTGACGCAGGAGACGAGCGCGGCGGTCAAGGCGCTCAATGCGACGCTGTACGACGCGCTCAAGGCCGGTGCCAGCGATATTCATCTGGAGGCGGTGGCTGCAGGGTTGACGGTGCGGTATCGCATTGATGGTCTACTCGACCCGGTCACGACCCTCCAGGGGACGGGCCACAGCGAGCAGGTGATTTCGCGCCTGAAGGTGCTGGCCGAATTGGACATCGCCGAACGCCGTGTGCCACAGGATGGCTCATTTCGCATCCGCAGCGCGGGGCGGGACATTGATCTGCGCGTGTCCATCATGCCCAGTGTGCATGGCGAGGATGCGGTGATCCGCATTCTGGACAAACAGCGCATGGTGGAGGCGACGGGACGACTGACACTCGATGCGCTGGGCTTTGATCCGCCCACGCTGACCCAGTTGCGAGACTTGCTGGCGCAGCCCTACGGCATGCTGCTGGTGACCGGGCCCACGGGCAGCGGCAAAACAACCACGCTTTATGCGGCGCTGTCGGAGATCAATTCGGGCCGCGACAAGATCGTGACCATTGAAGATCCGGTGGAGTATCAAGTGCCGGGGGTGCTGCAGATTCCCGTCAATGACAAGAAGGGCCTGACCTTCGCGCGTGGTCTGCGCTCCATCTTGCGGCACGACCCCGACAAGATCATGGTGGGCGAGATCCGCGATCGTGAAACTGCCGAGATTGCCGTGCAGGCCGCCCTGACCGGCCATCTGGTGCTCACCACGGTGCATGCCAACAACGTATTTGATGTGTTCAGCCGTTTTGTGCACATGAATATCGATCCCTATGCCTTTGCTTCGGCGTTGAACGGGGTGTGGGCGCAGCGTCTGGTCCGTCTGGTGTGCACGCATTGCGCCGAGCCGGTGCAAGCAACGGCGCAAGCGCGTGCGTGGTTGGGGCAGGCCGACGTGTCCGGCTTGCGCCAGGGGCAGGGTTGTTCGCATTGCCGTGGCACGGGCTATCGGGGCCGCAAGGCGGTGGCTGAGGTGCTGAGTCTGACTGAGCCGCTGCGCGAAATGATTGTCGAGCGCAAGCCCGCGCGCCTGATTCGCGAGGCTGCGCGCGCCAACGGCACCCGCAGTCTGCGCGAGGCTTGTATCGAGCGGGTGTTGCGTGGTGAAACCACTATCGAGGAGCTGCAGCGTGTCACGCTTCATGCTTGATGGGTTCGCGTGGCACGGGTGGCGCAAGAAGCCACGCGCCTTGCTGGCCCTGGGCCCGGCGGGTGCCGCAATGGACTGCAATGGCGTCACGCAGATTCAGCGTTTTGTGGCGTCGCCCGGAAATGTTGCCGCTGACGCTGCGGTGCTGGCCACGTTATTGGCGCAGGCCGGTGGCCGCATCACGCTGGACGTGGCGGTCGATGACCGGATGGTGCGCTCTTGTGTGGTGACGCCGCCGCAGGGTGTGGCCCATCTTTCAGAATTGAAGGCCGTCGCGGCGTTGAGGATGGAGGCGCTGTTTGACGTCACATCCGAGGGCTGGTGCTTGAGCGCGGCCTGGAATGCACAGCAACCGTTCCTGTGCTGTGCGCTGCCGCGAGTTTTGCTCGACGCCCTATCGCAAGCGGCGGCAACCGCCGATGCCCAGGTGCGTTCCATTGCGCCGCTGTATGTGCGCGTGTGTAACGACGCGCATGGCGTCAAGCCTCTATTGGGCTGGATGGTGGTGCGCTGCGCGACCTCGGTGTCGGCGGCGTATTTCGGCGGCGGGGGGGTGTGTCATGCGGTGCGCAGTGCCGTGGTGCATGCGGGCGCCGACGTGTCCGACTGGATGAGGCGATGCGCGTGGGCCAGTGGTCACGCGTTCGAGCCCTGGATGGTTTTGGATACGGCGAGCGCCGACGCTGCACCTGCGGAGCAAGCCGACCGTATGTGGATGAGCGCCCAGCGTCCAGACGTGGCGCTGTTGCACCGATTGACCCAAGATGAGGAGGCAGCGTGAGGCGTCAACCTCTGTTGTCCATTGACTTTGCTCCGCGCACGTGGGCGCGGAACCGAACTGCGCGGTGGCTGATGGTGATGTCGGTGCTCACGTGGGTGCTGGGTTGGGGCCTGGCGCAACACATCGGTGAGCGGCGGATGGTGTTGCAGCAATCTTTGGACGAAGCCGGCGCCGGGGGAACCCAAGCGCGCGCGGCACAACGCCAAGCTGGTCAGGCGCTGACGACGGAGGCAGCGCGTTCCATCAACGAGGCGATTGGCAAACTGAATCTGCCCTGGGAATTTATTTTTGCGGCGCTGGATGTGGCTGCTATGCCAAACGTGGTGTTGCTTGGTTTGGAGCCCGACATGGCGGCCAGTACGGTGCGACTGGGTGGGCAGGCGGCGTCGTTGGACCGAGTGCTGGAGTACCGGCGTCGGCTTGAAGCGGCCGATGGTATTGCCAGCGCTGTGCTGGTTCGGCATGAGATGCATCGAGGTGAGGTTCGTTTTGGCATTGAGGTGCGCTGGAGGCCGGCAACATGAGCGCGACGCGACTGAAACTTGAAATCGCGCTGGCGCGTCTGGGCGTGGGGCCCTGGGTGATGGCGGTTGTCTTGGGCGTGAGCCTGGTCGCGGTGGCGGTGCACCTGGTGCGCCTGAGCCATGAAACCGCACAGTTGAATGCGCAACTTGAAAGCCTGCGCTACAGGGCGGACGTGCCCGCAGAACATGCCGTCGATGCAAACGCGGCACGTCTGCGGGCGTTTCATGAGGTGCTGGGCTCTCGCGCTGCCATGGATGATCACCTGCAATCAATTTTGCGTACGGCTGCGCAGATGGGGTTGCGTATTGAGCAGGGCGAGTACCGCTGGACGCGCCAGCGACCCGGGGGCTACGACCAATATCAGGTGGCCATGCCGGTGCAAGGTGAGCCGCACGCCATCCAGAGGTTTGCGACGCAACTGCTGGTGGATTTTCCTTTTGTGGCGTTGGAGGACATCAGTGTGCAGCACAAGGCGGGACAAGCGGCGTGGTCGGTGGGGGGGCAACAGACCGTGCAAGCACGTCTGCGGCTGGTGTTCTTCTTGCGTGACGAAGGTTTGCCGCAATGAGGGTGCGCGCTTCGTTGCCTATGCGATGGACGGTGTTGCTGGCAACCCTGGCGGCCACGCTGTACTTCTCATTTGTGCACCCTGCGAATACGGTGGAGAGCGGGGTGGTTGCGGCCCGTGATTCCGTAAATGCGGCGCGGACTTTTGCGACACCTGAGGTGACATTGCTGGCATTGCGTCCGCGGCAGATGAAGGCGGCGGTCAGCCCGGCTGCTCCCGAGCGCAAGGTGGTGCGTGCTTCACCTTCTGTGAGTGCACCAGCCGTTGTGCCGCAAGCTGTAGTGCCCGCACCCGTGCTGACGTATCTGGGCAAACGCTACGCCGACGGGCGCTGGGAAGTGTTTGTGAGTCATCACGAGGACATGTTGATTCTGCGAGACGGTGATGCGATTGATGGCATGTATCGCGTCGACTTTATTCGGCCGCCAACGATGGGTCTGGCCCATCGGACGTTGGACCAAAAACTATTGATTGATATTGGGAGCGCGGAGTGAAAAAGGCTTGGATCGCCCTGGTGGTGGTGTTGTGCAGCTGCGCCGCGCAGCGCGATTTTGATGAGGGGCAACGTCTGATACAGAACAACAAGACTGAAGAGGGCATTGCAAAACTGCAAGAGGCATTGCGCGCAGATCCGCGCAATGCACAGTACCGAGCTGCGTTGTTGCGTGAGCGCGAACGCGCGGTTCAGGAAACCTTGGCGCGGGCCCGGACGGCCAACACTCAGGACGAGGCCCAGGTTCTGTACGAGCGTGCGCTGGCGATCGATCCGGGGCATGGTCGTGCTCGCATGGGCTTGTTGGCGCTGGAACGTGAGCGCCTTCATGCGCAGCTGCTGAAGGAGGCGCACGAAGCCCGGCGCAACCATGACATGGACACGGCTACAACGCGTCTGCGTCAAGTGTTGTCGGAGAACCCTGAGCACGCCCAGGCGCGTCAGTTGCAGCGAGAGATCGCAGAGCGGGTTTCGCCCACACGGCAAGCGCCGGCTTTGAGTGCCGCACTGAAAAAACCCATCACGATCGAGTTCCGCGACGCGTCGCTGCGGCAGGTATTCGAGGCCATTTCCCGTACCTCGGGCGTGAATTTTGTGTTTGATCGCGAGGTCAAGACCGATACGCGCACCACGCTTTTTTTGCGCCACTCCACCGTCGAGGCTGCCATCGAGGTGCTGGCTCAGACGAATCAGCTCGAGCAGCGCGTGGTCGATGCCAACACGTTGATGATCTATCCGAACACGCCGGCCAAGGTGCGTGAGTACCAGCCGCTTGTGGTGCGCACTCTGGTGTTGTCCACCGCGGACGCCAAGACGGTGGCCAACACGCTGCGCACGATTTTGAAAACGCGTGATGTGGTGGTGGATGAGAAGCTCAACATGATCATTCTGCGTGATTCGCCAGAGGCGATACGCATGGCCGAGAAACTGGCGCAGCTGCACGACACGCCGGAGCCTGAGGTGATGCTCGAGGTTGAGATCCTTGAGATCAAGCGCTCGCGCCTGCTTGAGCTGGGGGTACGCTGGCCAGGCCAGTTGTCTTTGTCGCCTTTGCCCACCACCAGTGGCGCCACGCTCACTCTGAATGATCTGAGCAAACTCAACTCGGCGCACCTCGGTGCCACCATTGATGCGGCTGCAATTCAGGCGCGGCAAACCGATACCGATACCAACTTGCTGGCCAATCCACGCATCCGCGCCAAGAATCGCGAGAAAGCCAAGATCCTGATCGGCGACCGTCTGCCCACGATCACTTCGACCTCCACATCAACTGGCTTCGTATCCGAGTCGGTGAACTACATCGATGTAGGGCTCAAGCTCGATGTGGAACCGGTGATTTACGCCGATGGTGAGGTGGTCATCAAGGTTGCGCTGGAGGTGAGCAATATCGTCAGCCAAGTGCGCACACAGGGGACATTGGCCTATCAGTTGGGCACCCGCTCTGCGTCCACCACTTTGCGGCTCAAAGACGGCGAGAACCAGGTGTTGGCCGGTTTGATTCAAGACGACGAGCGCTCGTCGGGTAACCGGGTACCAGGGCTGGGTTCCATGCCGGTATTAGGCCGCTTATTTGGTGCGCAGACCGATGAGGGCTCGAAAACCGAGATCGTGCTATCGATCACGCCACGGCTGATTCGCGGCATCCAGCGTCCCGGTGCCGAGCTGGCGCAGTTCGATGCGGGCACCGAGGCGAGCCTGCGCAACCGAGGTTCGGAATCGGGGGCACTGCCGAGTGCTGCCCCGATGTCGGCAGCGGCGATACCGGATCAGCGCGCTGCGCTGGCATTGCCCGCAGCGCAGCCCGCGTCACTTGCTCCTGCGGCCAGCTCCAATGTGGGGGCGGCGGATGTGGGAATTGCACCTGCATCTACCTATGGCCAGGGCAGCAGTGGTTTGGGCCAGAGCAGTCAGCCCGCGCGCATGATCTGGCAAGGGCCTTCGGCGGTCCAGGTGGGCGATCTTTTTTCCCTGTCCCTGCAGATGCAGGCTGATCAAGTTATCGCCAACCTGCCCCTGACCCTGTCTTTTGATCCGCGCGCGGTGCAGGTGATCTCTGTGACGGAGGGCGACTTCATGCGCCAGGGTGGAGCGCAGACCACTTTTTCAAGCCGGGTGACTGAAGCGGGACACCTGGTGGTGGCCTTGACGCGTGCGGGCGGTACGGGCGGCAGCAGCGCATCGGGCACCGTGGTGAGTCTGTCCTTTCGGGCCTTGGCTCCCGTCGAGAGCGCACGTATCCGGGTAGACGGCGTTGCAGCCACGGGTGTGGATGGAGCATCCATCACGGTGACACCACCTGCAGCTCTGAATCTGCAAGTGCGGCCCTGAGCCCAATTCAAAATTTCATGCGCGGCTTCACGCTGATCGAGCTGGTCATCACGCTGGCGGTGCTGGCGGTGTTGGCCATGCTTGTCGTGCCCAGCGCGCAGGTGGTGATGCAGCGCGGCAAGGAGCAGGAATTGCGTCATGCCCTGCGCGAGATTCGTACTGCTATCGACGCCTACAAGCGGGCAGCTGAGGAGGGGCGCATCCGCATTGATGCGGGCACGAGTGGGTACCCCCCCAAGCTATCCCTCTTGGTCGAGGGTGTGGAAGATCAGCGCAGCCCCAAACGCGCCAGGCTCTATTTTTTGCGCCGCCTGCCACGCGACCCGATGTATTCCGATCGTGCGGCGGCAGCGGAAGACACCTGGGCCAAGCGCGCCTACGCCAGCGAGCCGCATGACCCTAAAGAGGGCGAAGATGTTTACGACGTGTTCTCGCGCTCTACGCTGACCGGATTGAATGGAGTGCCCTATGCGCTTTGGTAACCCGTGTCGGCCGATCCACATCCGCAAGGCGCGAGGGTTCACGCTGATTGAACTCATCGTGGTGATGGCCATCATTGGGTTGATGCTGACCTTGGCGTTGCCGCGTTACCACCACAGTGTGGATCGCTCGCGCGAAGCGGTGCTGATTGAAAACATCAAGACTTTGCGGCAGACCATCGATCGGTTTTATGGCGACACGGGCCGTTATCCCGAAAGTCTGGAAGAGCTCGTGGCACGCAAATACCTGCGCGCTGTGCCTTTGGATCCGATAACGGAACGTCGTGATACGTGGGTTGTGCTCGCTCCCGGCGATGAATCCAAGGGAAATGTGTTTGATGTAAAAAGCTCGGCGCCGGGTACCACGAGCGATGGTGTGGCGTTTGGTGATTTATAGGCAGGCCCTTCAAGATGCGCCGCGTGCAAACCGTGTCAGGGTTTTCGCTCATCGGACTTTTATTTCTGGTGACACTCATTGGCATCAGCGCGGCTGCAGCGGTGCAGTTGGGCGCGATCAGCGAGCGCAGGCAGGCCGAAGCGGTTCTGCTGCACGTTGGATCCGATTGGGTGGCAGCATTCAAGCACTACATGAACGCCACCCCACCAGGAAGCCCACGGTTTCCCAAAGACCTGTCGGATCTACTCAAAGATCCGCGCTTTCCCGGGTTGGTGCGGCACTTGCGCCGTGTGCCCGTCGATCCACTGACTGGGAAAGCAACGTGGGGACTGGTGCGTTCAGCCGATGGTTACATCGTGGGGGTGCACAGCTTGTCGGAAGCGCGACCGATCAAGGTGGGTAATTTCCCCGCTACGCAGGCGCATTTCGAGACGGCGACCACCTATGCCCAATGGATTTTTTCCCCGCTGGCCACTGATGGAGCGGTTCGTTCTGCCTTGTCCCCGCGTCCCTGACGAAACGTTCCGGTTACCGCACCAGTGCTGCCAACTGCACGTCCAGCCCATCGGCCGGCAGCTTCTTGAAACCGCTTTTGGCAAAGCGGTGCCAGCGGCCGATGACGTAGGCGATGACGACGGATGCGCGGGCGGAGGGGTCGAAGTCGGCCGGCAGTTCGTTTTGCGAGACGGCGACGCGAAAGCTCTGACGCAGAGAGGATTCGAGGCGTTCGCCCATCTGGTTCATGCG
>CAZZAD010000054.1:0-13859 GCA_964652055.1 uncultured Burkholderiaceae bacterium
TAGTAATCGCGGATGGCGCGGATGACCAGGTTTGATTCTTCAAAAATGAGGAACGGCGCCGGATTGACCTTTTTCAGCTTCTCGCCATTGGGGCCCTTGGGCTCTGCGACCAGCAGCGTTTTTTTGCTGCCATCGGCCTCGGTGGTTTGCAATTCAAAACGCGTGGTGGCTGCATCGGCCACCGCGCCCCAGAGTTGCAACAGGTAGTTCAGATCCCACTGCAGTTCTTCAACCGCGCGGCCGATGCCTGCGGTGCGTGCAATGACGCTCATACCGGTGGGCAGCTGGAGCGCGTCCATGGCTTCGCGCAGTTCTTGACGATCTTCACCTTCCACGCGCCGCGACACACCGCCACCGCGGGGGTTGTTGGGCATGAGCACCAGATAGCGCCCGGCCAGCGAGATGAACGTGGTCAGTGCGGCCCCCTTGTTGCCGCGCTCTTCCTTTTCCACCTGAACAATCAGCTCCTGACCTTCGGCAATGGCGTCCTGAATGCGGGCGCGGCCCACATCGACTCCGGCTTTGAAATAGCTGCGCGAGATTTCCTTGAACGGCAGAAAACCGTGGCGCGCTTCGCCGTAGTCCACAAAACAGGCTTCAAGGCTGGGCTCCACGCGGGTGACCAGGCCTTTGTAAATATTGGATTTGCGTTGTTCGCGGCCGGCGGCCTCAATGTCGAGGTCGATGAGTTTTTGGCCGTCAACGATGGCTACACGCAGCTCTTCGGCGTGGGTGGCATTAAATAACATGCGCTTCATTCGTACTCCTGGCGCCAGGTGGCGCATAAGCACTGAATCGAAGCGGGGGCAGTTGCGCGGACCCAGTCACAGGCCCGCGGGGAATCAGGCCAACAACGCCCATGCCCTTGCGGGCGGCGGTGCCAGTAAAAAACCGGGATCGCCGTGACGCACGCGCCCAGCACGCCACCGCGACGGCTTGAAGCCGGGCAGTGTGTGGAAGGACGGTGCGATCAACATAGGTTGGCTCTGCTTCTGCCTGGAGGCCGTGGCGGGTGATGAATTCACACGTCAGCGGTCAGATGCTTGATTCAGTTTTGGTTTGACCCGGCCGCTTCGTTTCATGTGTGCGGCCACGCCCAACCGTTTATTCCTCAGGTGCTGCGCAATCCCCGCAACGCCTGCAATTGATCTCGCAAAAGAGGCTTAAACCTCTATTGCTCCCTTGGTTCCGCAAGTCTTGAGCGCTCCCTATATGGGGCGTGACTACAATCGGACACTATTAAAGCCGCATTAAATCAATACACCGCGAGGTGGCTGAAGGATGACTTCAAAGTGACTTCAGGCGGCACATCAAATACACAACGCAACTTCAACGCTGGCGAGTATAGGCAACATGTCACCGACCAGCAAAGCCACACCCCCCCCCAAGTTAGACGAGGGTCGTCGAGTCGAGCCGGATAAACCGCATGGGCCCCAGATTGCGGCCGACCGCGTGACGTATGTGTGGGTCGAAGCCGCTCACGCCGGGCAACGGCTGGACAACTATCTGATGCGCTTGGCGCGCGACGTGCCCAAGAGTCATATTTATCAAATTGTGCGCAGTGGGCAGGTGCGCGTGAACCGTGCGCGGGCCACGGTGGAGCAACGCGTGCAGGCGGGCGATGAGCTGCGCATTCCGCCGATGCGGACCTTGTCTCGTGTGTGTGCGCCCAAAGCGCCGGCCGATATGCCTGCGGTGCTGTTTGAAGATGAACACCTGCTGGCGGTGAATAAACCCTCTGGCGTGGCCGCACACGGGGGCAGTGGCATTGCGTTTGGGTTGATCGAACGGGTGCGTGCCGCTCGACCGGACGCTGCGTTTATGGAACTGGCGCATCGTCTGGACCGGGAAACTTCAGGGGTGCTCCTGCTGGCCAAATCGCGCCGCGCGCTGGTGCGCCTGCACGCGCATATGCGCGAGGGCACGATGGACAAGCGTTATGTGACGCTGGTGGCCGGCGCATGGCATAACGCGCGTCAGCACGTCAAAGCGCCATTGCACAAGTACGTCACTGCACAGGGTGAGCGGCGCGTGAGCGTGGACGCCGATGGCCAGGCGGCGCACACGGTATTTAATCGGCTTGAGAGTCTGCAACGCGGCGACCAGGCGTACACCCTGCTTGAGGCCGAACTGCACACCGGGCGCACGCATCAAATCCGCGTTCATCTGGCGCACCTGGGGTTTCCTATCGTGGGTGATGACAAGTACGGTGATTTCAATCTGAATAAATATGTGGCGAGCACCGCCTTTTCCCCGTCGCTCAAGCGCATGTTCTTGCACGCAAAATCACTAGAGCTGATCCATCCGATCAGTGCCGAGCCCCTGCGCATTGAAGCGCCCCTGGCGCCTGAGTGCGCCGCGTTTTTGCAGGGACTGCGCCAAAAGGAGGTATGACGTGCTCAGGCAGTTCGACCTGGTGGTATTCGATTGGGATGGAACCCTGATGGATTCCACCGTGGCCATTGTGCGCAGCATTCAGGCCGCCGCTGTGGACCTGGGTTTGCCCGAGCCACCGCAGGAGCGTGCGCGGCACGTCATCGGCCTGGGGTTGGGGGACGCACTTCGCCATGTCGTGCCTGAGCTGGATGCGGCCCAAGCGACGCAGTTTGCTGCGCGTTATCGGCACCACTATTTCACTTACGAAGACCAGCTCGGGCTCTATGCCGGTGCACACGAGCTGCTCAAGGCCATTGCCGACGCCGGCGTGGGCCTGGCCGTGGCCACTGGAAAAAGCCAGATGGGTTTGGCGCGCGCCCTCAAAGCCACCGGTTTGGAGCGCCGTTTTTCTGCAACCCGTTGCGCAGATCAAACGCATTCCAAACCGCACCCGGCCATGCTGCAGGAGTTGATGCAGGAACTGCAGACGACTCCAGAGCGCACCCTGATGGTGGGTGACACCACCCACGATTTGAACATGGCGCGCGCCGCAGGTACGCCCGCCGTGGGCATGACGCACGGTGCGCATACGGTGGATCAGCTGCGCTCCCTTACGCCTGCCGCGCTGGTCAACTCTTTGCCGGAATTGCAACAATGGCTACTGCAGGACTGATTCGGGTGTGCGACTCCGCCTCACTCGGTCCCGAGGGGTGCGGCTTTCGGTTCGATGTGAGCGTGGCGGGACGTGCCGCCACGGCTTTTGTGTTGCGTTGGCGTGGGCAGGTGGTGAGCTATCTGAACCAGTGCGCCCATGTACCCATGGAACTGGATTGGGTCGCTGGCGAATTTCTTGATAGCGAAAAAGAGTTCATCGTCTGCGCCACGCACGGCGCAATCTACGACCCGCAGGGTGGTCAGTGCCTTGGCGGGCCGTGTCGCGGGCGCGGTGGCCTGCGTCGGATTGAAGTGCTTGAGCAAGAGGGCGCCATCTGGTGGCAACCGGATGATGTGGTGACCGCCCCTGTCAGCGCGCCGGAACATTGACTCCCACCGCATGGAGCATCGTTACCAGTCGAATCAACGGTAGACCAATCAAGGCGGTGGGATCGGGGCTGTCCACGGACTGCGCGAGCGCAATGCCCAGCGACTCAATCTTGGCCGCGCCCGCCACGTCAAACGGCGTGTCCTGATCGACATAGGCTTCAATCGCGGTGCGGTCCAGCGCACGAAATTGCACCGCGGTATCAACGCAATCGACCTGCGGGGCGCTTTGCCCCGGCGCAATGACAGCCAAGGCGGTGTGAAACAGCACACGCTGGCCCTGCATGAGCAGCAGCTGTTCGATGGCGGCCTGTCGGTTGCCGGGTTTGCCCAGCACAGTGGTGCCCAGAGCCGCCACCTGGTCCGAACCAATCACGATGGAAGCGGGCACCTGTGCTGCAACGGCCTGCGCTTTGGCCCGTGCCAGCCGCAGTGCCGTATCGCGCGGCGCCTCGTTGGTCAGGGGCGATTCATCCACGTGCGGCGAGAGCACTGAGAAGGGTAGGCGCAGGCGCGACAGCAGTTCATGGCGGTACTTTGAGGTGGAGGCCAGTACGATCATCGTTTTCAAAGTTTGTTGTGGTGATTGAAATGAATGTAGATGTATTTGAGCTGGCCCGAGCCGGTGAGGCGTGCTCCGGTGTGCTGTCAATCGGCACGATGCCGCGCCTGCAGCCACAACTGGCCGCAGGCACAGACGGTGAGGTGCGTTACACGTTACAGGGCCTGACCGATGCCCAACGCCGTCATGCCGCGCGCCTGACGCTGCACGCCACCCTCAGTTTGCCCTGCACGCATTGCGACAAGCCAGCGCCGTTCATGCTGGATGCCCAGCGTGCTTACTACTTTGTACGTGACGAACGCGCGCTGGAGGCTATAGAAGTCGATGACTCCGAAGAGGAGCCCCTCGTTGGGGACAAGCGGTTCGATCTGGCACAACTCATCGAAGACGAGCTCATCCTGGGGCTGCCCATCGCTCCGCGTCATCCGGCGTGTCAGGACGAGGTTGAGGCATCCGAGGTGGCATCCGGGCTGGATGATGGCCAGGCCGCGCCGGTCCAGCGACCTTTTTCGGTGTTGGCGAGTCTGAAATCCGGCCGCGGATAAACGCCGCCGTCATTTTCGAGCGCCAGGCCACAGACTTGACGTAGAATTGCCGGCTCATTTTGTTTTTTGAGGTCTGTCATGGCAGTTCAACAGAACAAGAAGTCGGCTTCCAAGCGTGGCATGCACCGCGCGCACGATTTTCTGACGAATCCCCCCACCGCCGTTGAGCCCACCACGGGTGAAACGCATCGCCGCCACCACATCAGCCCCACGGGTTTTTACCGTGGCAAGAAGGTGGTTGCCACCAAGAGCGACGAGTAAGCGTCGAGTAGCAGAGTGCGTACGCCGCGACGGGGTCATAGCGTGACGCAACTACGGGGCGACGGGTTGTTGATGCCATGGGGGGCGAACGCGGCGTCGCCCTCACCGCCCCGGCTTCGATCGCTTTTTTACGCACCCATCCGGATGCCACGGTGACGCTCGTGGGTCGAAGCGAACAGCTCGACCCCCTGTTGACCGGGTTGGAGCCTGATGTGCGTGCGCGGTTGCGCGCTTTGCATGCGCTTGAAGTCATCACCATGGATGAATCGCCTGCGACCGCACTGCGCAGCAAGCGCCAGTCGTCCATGCGCATCGCCCTGGAGCAGGTCAAGGAAGGCAGTGCGGATGCCTGCGTGAGCGCGGGCAACACCGGTGCACTCATGGCCATTGCCCGTTTTGTGCTCAAAACACTCGACGGCATAGACCGTCCAGCCATTGCCACCGTCTTGCCCAACGTCAAGGGCGGCGTGACCACGATGCTCGATCTGGGCGCCAACGTCGATTGCACGCCCCAACACCTCTTTCAATTTGCCCTGCTCGGCGCTGCGTTGGTATGCGCGGTGGACGAGAAAGAGCGCCCCAGTATTGGGTTGCTCAACATTGGCGAAGAACTTATCAAAGGCAATGAAGTGGTCAAGCAGGCCGCTGAGTTGCTGCGCGCCAGCCCGCTCAATTTCTACGGCAACGTTGAAGGTGATGACATCTACAAAGGCACCACGGATGTGGTGGTTTGCGATGGCTTCGTCGGTAACGTGGCGCTCAAGACATCGGAAGGTCTGGCGCAGATGCTGGGGGCCATGATTAAAGAAGAGTTCACGCGTGGTGTGGCGTCCCGCCTGATGGCACTGATTGCCTTGCCCGTACTCAATCGCTTTAAGCACCGCGTTGATCATCGGCGCTACAACGGCGCCAGTTTGCTGGGGTTGCGCGGGATTGTGATCAAGAGCCACGGATCGGCCGACGTGCTGGCGTTTGAGTCCGCCATGGTCCGCGCCTACGAGGCCGCACGTCATCAACTGCTTGAACGAACCATGGCGGCGATGGCGCCATTCCAGGCTGCACCGGCCGTACCGGCTGCGGAAGTCTCTGGCGCAGTTTCTTGAGCACGGGATCGCTACACATGAGTCGCATTTATTCGCGCGTGATGGGTACGGGGTCGGCACTGCCGGCCAACGCAGTGAGCAACGCGCAGCTGGTAGCCCAGCTGGCACAGCGGGGAATTGAAACTTCAGACGAGTGGATCGTCACCCGCACCGGTATTCGGCAGCGCTACCTGGCCGAGGCGGGGCTGACCACCGCAGAGCTGGGTGCGCGTGCCGCGCGTGCGGCACTGAGCGCTGCCGGCGTGACCGCCAGTGACATTGACCTGGTGATTTGCGCCACCTCGACACCTGATCAAATTTTTCCCAGCACCGCATGCCTGATCCAGGCGCAACTGGGCAATGCGGGTGCCGCTGCATTTGATGTGCAGGCGGTGTGTAGTGGTTTTGTATATGGCCTGACCGTGGCCGATGCCCTGATACGCACCGGCACACACCGACGTGCCTTGGTGATTGGTGCTGAGCTGTTCTCGCGCATCGTCGACTGGAATGATCGAGGCACCTGCGTGCTGTTTGGTGATGGCGCAGGCGCCGTGGTTCTGGAAAGTGCCACCGAGCCGGGTCTGCTTGCAGCACGTTTGCATGCAGATGGCACGCAGGGACATATTCTTTGTGCTGCAGGTCGGATCAATGAAGGGGGCGTTACGGGCGACCCGTTTTTGCGCATGGATGGACAAGCCGTGTTCAAGCTCGCGGTCAACGTGCTGGAAAGCTCTGCACGTGAAGTTCTGGCTGATGCGCAGGTGGCGCCCGAGGGCGTGGATTGGCTCATTCCGCACCAGGCCAATGTGCGCATCCTCAATGCCACCGCGCGCAAGTTGGGGCTGCCCGAATCAAAGCTCATCGTCACCGTCGATCAGCATGGCAATACGTCGGCCGCATCCGTTCCCCTGGCGCTGGACGCCGCGGTTCGCGATGGCCGTATTCAACGTGGACAACAGGTTCTGCTGCAGGGTGTGGGCGGCGGCTTTACCTGGGGTTCGGTGTTGCTGCGTTATTAATTTTTCTCAGAAGATCTCCATGAAATTTGCATTCGTATTCCCTGGACAGGGTTCGCAAGCCGTAGGCATGTTGGGCGGGTTTGCCGGCAATGCGGCGGTCGACGAAGTGCTGGACCGCGCCAATGCGGCGCTGGGTCAGGATCTGCGGCAACTGATTGCCCATGGCCCCGCCGAAGAATTGAACCTCACGGTCAACACGCAGCCCGTCATGCTGACGGCGGCTTATGCGTGTTTTGCTGCGTGGCGTGCTGCGGGCGGTGCACTGCCCGCCGTCATGGCCGGACACAGCCTGGGCGAATACACGGCACTGACTGCGGCGGGTGCCTTGAGCCTTGAGGATGCGCTGCCTCTGGTGCGTTACCGCGCGCAAGTCATGCAAGAGGCGGTGCCCGTCGGGACAGGCGCCATGGCGGCCATTTTGGGATTGAGTGATGAAGACGTGCGCGCGGCCTGCGAACAGGCCGCCGGCGATGAAGTGGTGGAAGCCGTGAATTTCAACGCGCCTTCGCAGGTGGTGATTGCGGGGCATAAGGCTGCCGTGGAGCGTGCCTGCGAAGCGGCCAAAGCGCGCGGCGCCAAGCGCGCAGTGTTGCTGCCCGTGTCGGCGCCGTTTCATTCATCCCTGCTTGCGCCTGCCGCGCAACGTCTGGCGCAGCGGCTGCAGGAGGTGACGGTGTCAGCACCGCAAGTTCAGGTCATTAACAACATTGATGTGGAAGTTGAATCCAGCCCGGACCGGATTCGTGCTGCGCTTGCGCGGCAAGCGGCGGGCCCGGTGCGTTGGGCCGACACCATCCGCACCATGGCTGCTTCGAGCGTGACGCACATCGTGGAGTGCGGGCCTGGTCGTGTACTGGCGGGACTGAACCGCCGCATTGTGGATGGCGTCGAGAGTCTGGCCATTCATGACGAGGCCAGTTTGCAGGACGCGCTCTCTAAATTGAAAGGATGAACAAAGTGAGTCAAGCCGTTTTTGCATCGGATGCGCTCAAGGGTGAAGTGGCTTTGGTCACCGGCGCTTCACGCGGTATTGGCCGTGCCATTGCGGATGCGCTGGCCGCTGCAGGTTGCACCGTGGTGGGCACCGCAACGACGGAAGCCGGTGCTGCTGCCATCAGTGAGCGTCTGGCCGAGCGCGGCGCCACCGGGCGTGGCGTGGTGCTGGATGTGTGCGATGCCGCTGCCGCGGAAGCGCAAGTCGAAGCCACGCTCAAAGATTTTGGAAAGTTGTCCGTGTTGGTGAATAACGCTGGCATTACGCGCGACAACCTGGCCATGCGTATGAAAGATGACGACTGGGCTGCAGTCATCGACACCAACTTGTCCGCCGTGTTCAGGCTGTCACGCGCCGTCATGCGCAGCATGATGAAGGCGCGACATGGCCGCATCATCAACATCACCTCGGTGGTGGCCTCCAGCGGCAATCCCGGACAAGCCAACTATGCCGCCGCCAAAGCGGGTGTTGAAGGCATGACCCGTGCACTGGCGCGCGAGCTGGGCAGTCGTGGCATTACCGTCAATGCCATTGCGCCGGGATTCATCAATACCGATATGACCAGTGCGTTGGGAGACGCCCAGACGCAGGCGCTGCTGTCGCAGATTCCGCTGGCTCGTCTGGGTCAGGCCGATGACATCGGCGCGGCGGCGGTCTTTTTGGCGTCTAATGCCGGCGGTTACATCACCGGCTCTACCGTGCATGTCAATGGCGGCATGCACATGAACTAATCGTTTCCCTAGGGAAAACCACGTTTTCCCGATGTTATGATCGCGCCCGTTTTTTTGTGGACGGCAGCACGCGACCCGCGTTGTTGATTTAGTCCTCATTTATTCGCAAGGAGTAATCCATGGAAAGTATTGAACAGCGAGTCAAGAAAATTGTTGCCGAGCAGCTCGGCGTGAACGAAGCGGACATCAAACTGGAGTCCGCGTTTGTTGAAGATCTGGGCGCAGACTCGCTCGATACCGTTGAACTCGTCATGGCACTTGAAGACGAGTTTGAATGCGAGATCCCTGACGAAGAGGCCGAGAAAATTCGCACCGTGAAACAGGCCATCGACTACGTCAATGCCCATCCCAAAAAATAATTCCTTTTCGGTTCTTTCAATATGAGCCAAGCACGCCGTGTGGTGGTCACCGGGTTGGGCATCGTCTCGCCTGTGGGCAATGACGTTCCCACTGCCTGGGGCAATCTGACGGCGGGTCGCTCGGGCATTACCCGGGTGACACGTTTCGATGCCTCAACCTTCCGTGCGCAAATCGCGGGCGAGGTCAAAGGTTTTAACGTCGACGACTATGTCAGCAGCAAGGAAGCGCGCCGCATGGATACCTTTATCCATTACGGCATTGCCGCTTCCGTGCAGGCGCTACGTGATTCTGGGTTGGCCGTTACGGACAGCAACCGTGAACGCATTGGTGTTGTTGTGGGTTCCGGAATTGGCGGGCTGCCGCTGATTGAAGAAAACAGCCAGGAATTTGTGGCGCGCGGGGCACGTCGGATTTCGCCCTTTCTGATTCCCGGTTCCATCATCAACATGGTCTCGGGTCAGGTGTCCATCATGTTTGGGCTGCAAGGGCCCAACTTTGCCGTGGTCAGCGCATGCACCACAGGTTTGCATTCCATAGGCGCAGCCGGTCGCATGATTTCGCATGGCGATGCGGACGTCATGTTGGCCGGTGGTGCGGAATCCACGGTGTGCCCGCTGGGCATTGGCGGGTTTGCCTCCATGCAGGCTTTGTCCACGCGCAACGATGATCCCGCCACAGCCAGCCGACCCTGGGACAAAGATCGCGACGGTTTCGTGTTGGGCGAAGGCGCCGGCGTATTGGTGCTTGAGGACTATGAACACGCCAAAGCGCGCGACGCCCGCATTTATTGCGAGCTTGCGGGTTTTGGCATGAGTGCGGATGCGTATCACATGCCCGCGCCTGACATTGATGGTCCGCGTCGCTCCATGCAGATGGCACTGCGCGATGCCGGCATGAATGTGGACGAGGTTCAGTATCTCAACGCTCATGGCACGTCCACGCCGCTGGGTGACGTCAACGCAACCAACGCCACCAAGGCCGCGTTCGCTGATGCGGCCAAGAAACTGGTCGTCAATTCCACCAAGTCCATGACCGGGCATCTGTTGGGTGGCGCCGGCGGCATTGAATCCGTGTTCACCGTACTGGCGATGCACCACCAAGTCTCGCCCCCCACCATCAACATCTTCAATCAGGATCCCGAGTGCGATCTTGACTACTGCGCCAATACCGCACGCAACATGAAAATCAATGTTGCGATGAAGAACTCATTCGGCTTCGGCGGCACGAACGGCACCTTGCTGTTCCGCCGTGTCTGAGTACTCCGCCGGCTATTGGATTCCCATCGGCCCGTCGGCCCTGAAGCGGCGCTGGTTATGCGCAGCCGCCGCGCTGTGCGCCTGTCTTGCCGTGACGCTCTATGCCAAAGCGTTTAGCGCGGGCGCCCCGATCTTGCTTTTTGCTGCTGCGACCGCAAATGGCTGTGCGGCAGCATGGCTCGTTGGGCATGCACGTGTGTTGCGCACTGCCGTGAAGCCCGGCGCGGTACGCATTGATGGGCAGGGCGCAATCTGGCTGCGTGACGTGCCGGTTGCGTGTCGACCGGTTTACGTATCGAGCGTTCTGGTAGTCGTGAAAGCACCCGCGCGTTCCGTTGCCCTCTGGTGCGACGCCCTGGATCCTGACGGTTTTCGCAAAGTGGTGGTGGCGGTTCGCTGGGCTGAGCGGGTAGCAAAGTTGGATCTGGATGCCGTTGGTCAGAAAACTGCGTGAAAAAGTATCGGATGTGCGAACTTGTCAGAGCCCGGCCAGTCACAGCCCTGTCGGCAGGACCGGCACGGGTGGTGGGGCCTGAGTCATGAGTGAAGGCGACATCGACCGGGTGCTGGTCGAGCGTGTCCAGCGCGGCGACAAGCAGGCTTTCGGTTTGCTGGTGACCAAGTACCAGCGCCGGATTTTTCGCCTGTTGTCGCGCCTCATACGCGACCCGGCAGAGGTTGAAGACGCAGCGCAGGAAGCCTTCATCAAGGCGTACCGTGCGTTGCCCAATTTCAGAGGCGACAGCGCGTTTTACACATGGCTCTACCGCATAGCACTGAACACGGCAAAGAACTGGCTCATGACCCAGCGTCATCGGCCCGTGTCCCTGACGAACGACACGTCCGACGGGGAGGGCGCCGATATGGCCGATACGCAAATGAGTCTGCAGGACAGCACCACCCCCGAATCTTCATTGGCGAGCCGCCAGGTGGGCGAAGCCATCGACCGCGCCATTGCCCATTTGCCCGAAGAACTGAGCACCGCCATCGTGCTGCGCGAGATCGAGGGCCTGAGTTACGAAGAAATTGCCGAAACGATGCACTGTCCGGTGGGCACCGTGCGTTCACGTCTGTTTCGTGCGCGCGAAGCCATTGCCGCCGAGCTGCGCCCCCTGCTTGATGTATCCACAGATAAACGTTGGTAGCCATGTCAAAACTTTCTTCCGCCCCCCGCACCCCTGCTCAAGACACTGAGCCCGATGAGGTGTTGTTGTCCTGTCTCATAGATGGCGAGCTCGATGGCGAGCAGCGTGATCGGGTCTTGCAGCAGCTCATGCGCGACGACAAAACACAACGCCTGTGGGCCGACATGCATGTCGTCGGTGACGCCCTGCGCTCTCACGAAGTGGCCTGTCTGCATCAGGCCCAGTTTCATGCGCGTTTGCAGGTCCGCCTGGCTGAGGAGCCGCACATCCTGGCACCGCTCTGGCGACGCGAGCGTGTGCTGCAGCGGTTTATTGCTCCCGGTGTCGCGGTGGCCGCCGCCGTGGCGGTACTCGCTGTGATGGTGTTGCCGCAGCTGCGTGGTGGGCAGGCAGGCAACGGCAGCGACGTGGGTTTGAATGCGGGTATGGCGCTGCCGTCAGCAGCGCCGGAACGCGCCGAGGGCGGTGTGGTGGCAACCTCCAATGCGTTACCGATGCATCGCTACTTGCAGGCGCATCGCGAATTTGTGCCTACCGGTGGCGTGTTGCCGCCGAGTGCGCCGTACTTGCGTACCTCTGCCGCGGTAGAGCCGCGTCGTGAGCCATGAGTCGGCAGGCGATATGCATGCCGATGCTGGCCGCTGCGGTGGCTTTTTCGGCGCTGTCTGTGGGGCGTGGCGCACAGGCGCAAGCGGTTGCGCAGGGTGTTGTCCCTGAGCGCAGTGCAGTGGAGTGGTTGCAAAAAATTCAGATGGCCGGTGAAAAAACAAACTTCACGGGCACCATCGTCATGCAGCAGGGCAGTGAGGTGCGGGTGTCGCGCATTGCGCATCGATACAACAACGGTGCCGTGCGCGAACGTGTTCAAGCGCTCGATGGCGTGCCGCATGAATTTGTTCGCGCGGATAACGAGGTGCGTTGCCTTTGGCCACAAGCGCGCGCCGTGGTGGTGGAATGGCGCCCGCTGCAGGATCACTTTCCGGTGCTGACCGACGCCGCGCCCGCCGAGGTATTAAAAAGCTATCAGTTCTCGCGCGAGCGCGTAGAGCGTGTGGCGGGACAAGACTGCCAAATTCTTGCCCTGGCTCCGCGCGATGCTTTGCGTTACGGACATCGTTTGTGTGTGGCCGAGACCTCGGGTCTGCTGTTGTCGGCGCAAGTGCTCAATGAACGCAATGAAGTGCTTGAACGCATGGCGTTTACTGATGTGCAGGTGGTGCCCACATTGGAGGCGTCGGCAGTGGAACCGTCATGGTCCACGCAGGGCTGGCGTGTGGAGCGCACCGAACACGAGCCGGTGGACGTGCGCGCAAAGGGCTGGTTTTTCTGGGTGCCCGAAGGATTCAAGCGTGTGCGTGAAGTGCTGCGCAAAATGAGTCCGGGTGGGACGCCGCAGGGGCAGGCCATGCAGTCGGTGTATTCCGATGGTCTGGCCACGTTATCGGTGTTCATTGAACCCGACGCGCCTTCTGGTTCAGGGCCTTCGATGGATGAGCGCATTCAGGCGCACGGTGCCACCCATGCGCTTTCGCGCCAGGTGGGTCGCGCTGCGGTTACGGTGGTGGGTGAGGTCCCTGCGAGTACGGTTCGACAGGTGGTGAACTCGGTGGAATATCGGGCACCGCATTAATTTTTCTTTCTTCCTTCCTTTGGATCAAACCATGAATGTTCTTGTACGTGCATTGACCTTGTGTGTTCCTTTGTGGGTGGGGCTATTGCCCGCAGGATCGTTATGGGCTCAACCGGCGGCGTTGCCGGATTTTTCCACGCTGGTTGAACAGGCCGGGCCCTCGGTGGTGAACATACGCACCACGGCGCGCATCAACGCCGCCCAGACCTTCGGCCAGCCCGATGATGAGGGCGGCGAAGAGGGCGATCCGTTCTATGAGTTTTTTAAACGGTTCTTCCCAAATCCTGGTCAGCAGCCCCAACCGTTGCCACGGCCGGGACCTCAAGGGCCCAAACCTCGCGATGAGCAGCGCGCCATGCCACGTGGACTGGGCTCAGGGTTTGTCATCAGCGCTGACGGCCTGGTGCTGACCAACGCTCACGTGGTGTTTGGCGCGGATGAAATCTTCGTCACCTTTCCGGATCGGCGCGAACTCAAAGCCAAACTCATCGGCGCGGATCGCCGTACCGACGTGGCCGTGCTCAAGGTGGAGGCTGCGGGCTTGGTGCCACTCAAGATAGGTGACCCCACGCGCACCCGGGTGGGTGAATGGGTGATCGCCATTGGTTCGCCCTTTGGGCTCGACAGCACGGTGACCGCAGGCATTGTCAGTGCCAAGAACCGCGAGACCAACGAGTTGCTGCCCTTCATTCAGACCGACGTGGCCGTGAACCCCGGCAACTCCGGCGGGCCGCTGTTCGACGCGGCCGGCCGCGTGGTGGGCATCAACGCGCAGATCTACTCGCAGAGCGGCGGCTTCCAGGGCCTCGCGTTCGCGATTCCGCTCGACGTGGCGCTGCACGTGAAGGAGCAGATCG